>JAOTUR010000087.1 GCA_029863805.1 Candidatus Krumholzibacteriia bacterium
CTCAACTACGGGACCACCGACTTGCACAGAAGCTGGCTAGCCTGCCAAGTGGGATATTGCGCGACGGCTCCCTGCGACCGTTACGGGACAGCATGAAGCTGACCGCACCGGTTTGTCTTGGTGACCACATTGTGGGTCTCGTGTTTCTGGGGCCCAAAATATCTGACAGGCGTTACACAGAATTTGATTTGGAATTGTTGAACACGCTTTGTGCGGCGTCTGCCGTCACCTTCAACAACGCGATGCTGTTCGAGAACGTCAGAACTTCCATGAAAGAAGTACAGAGACTGTCTGATTTGCGCGAGGAGATGATTTCGCGAATCGGCCACGAGTTCCGAACACCTCTGACGGCAATCAAAGCTGCCCTCTCTTGTCTGTCGCAATCGGAAAGTGAGGGACCGATGCCGGAGATAATCGCCAGTGCTGCCGATCGCCTGCACGCGCTCATAGATTCTTTGCTAATATTGAATTCTGATGACACCGTGCCTCTCGGGGCAGCAAGGCATCCCTTTGACCCTGCGGCCCCAATCTACGAATTTATTTCACGATACGGCGAAGATGCGGCCGCCAAGGACTTGACTTTTGAAGTAAGAGAACTCGTTGATGTCCACGAGGTGTTCGTTAGTATCTCCGCCGACAACTTCGCAAACGTCGTCGAGCGACTGCTCAAAAACGCCCTCAAGTTCTCGAAGGAGGGCACAACCATACGGGCCGAGCTCGAGATCGTATCGCGGGAACCGGATGAGGAGTTGGATGGACCGATTATCCTAGATTGGAAGGATCAGACCCGAAAGACCATTAGCGATTACAAGACTCTCATCGAGCAATCCTTCAGGGGTGCCTCTCAATCATCGACCAAAGCACAGGGTTCTGAGCACGAGAGTTCTGCACATTTCCGAGGGCCGTATCTTGTTCTGAAGGTCTCTGACAGTGGAATCGGCATTCCCAGGGATGACTTGCAGTTTATCGGTGAACCGTTTAGACAAGCTTCCAACTCTCCCGACCAGAATGTAAAGGGCAAAGCACTAGGACTGGCTGTCGTACAGAAAGTCCTTTCCGATTGTCGTGCTCGGCTATGCTGCCGAAGCGAGCAAGACGTGGGCACAACCTTCTCGGTTTTTATCCCCATGGTGTGAATTCGTCGCACCCGTATCTAGGGCGACGGTTGTACCCGTTCGCTGTAACCCACGAGATCCAGCAAGAACGCATATTGAAAAGCCGTTTCACGATAGCGATGGTAGCGTCCCGAAGCGCCGCCATGACCAGCATCCATGTTGGTTTTTAGCAAAAGACGGCTGTTGCCCGTCTTGGTGGCGCGCAGTTTGGCCACCCATTTCGCCGGCTCCCAGTACTGAACCTGCGAATCATGGAGCCCTGTTGTCACGAGCAGATTGGGGTAGTCCTTGGCGGCCACATTGTCGTAGGGTGAGTAAGACATGATGTAATCGTAGTATTCTTCTTTGTTCGGATTTCCCCATTCGTCGTATTCGGAGGTTGTAAGCGGAATACTCTCATCGAGCATGGTCGTGATAACGTCGACAAATGGCACTCGCGTCACGATGCCCTCGAATAAATCGGGACGCATGTTCATAATCGCCCCCATGAGCAACCCACCGGCACTTCCACCCATAGCGAAGAGCTTGTCCGGGTTGGTATATTTCTCCTTGATCAAGTGTTGCGCGCAGGCGATAAAATCGGTAAACGTATTCTTCTTCTTCAATAGTTTCCCGTCCTCATACCATCTGCGGCCCAGTTCCTCTCCCCCACGGACGTGGGCAATGGCATAGACGAATCCCCTATCGATAAGGCTCAATCTAGGGGCGCTGAACGACGCATCCAGGCTGTAGCCGTACGAACCATACCCGTAGAGTACGAGCGGATTCTCGCCGTTTCTCTCTACTCCCTTTCGATACACCATCGATATCGGCACCTCGACGCCATCCTTGGCCCTGGCATACAAGCGCTCGGTCTCATAATTGTCGGAATCGAATCCTCCCAGCACCTCATCTTGTTTTAGCAGCGACTTGTCGCGTGTCACCATGTTGTAGTCGTACGTGGATCTTGGGGTGGTCATCGACGAATACACGAACCGAAGCAAGTCGGTTTTGAACTCTGGATTTCTGCCAATGTAGGCCAGGTAGGTGGGTTCACCAAAATCAAGGTAGTGCTCTTTCTGCCCCGACCATGGTCGAATCCTCATCTGAATGAGACCGCGCTTGCGTTCCTCGACGAC
Organism: Candidatus Krumholzibacteriia bacterium; assembly: GCA_029863805.1. Taxonomy (GTDB): domain Bacteria; phylum Krumholzibacteriota; class Krumholzibacteriia; order WVZY01; family WVZY01; genus JAOTUR01. The sequence goes on from JAOTUR010000087.1 coordinate 2,234, forward strand.
CAGATAATCCTCGAATATCTCGAACCCTTCCAAAAGCACATCGTCTCTGTGCGGGATGACCTCCGTCCAGTGTTTCTTGTCGGTCTTGGCCAGCGGCGTTTCCATAAGACGGAAGTTCTTGGCCTTGTAGTTGGTTCGGACGTAGAACCTGTCCTGGTAGTGATCGACGGAGTACTCGTGGTCTCGCTCTCGTGGCAGAAACACCGAAAACGAGCCGTTGGCGTCATTCGCGTCGAGAAAGCGATACTCGCTACTCAAGGTTTGGAACGAGCCAATCATGACGAATTTCTTTGACTTCGTCTTCCATACATACGCAGAAAAAGTCTCGTCTTTTTCCTCGTAGACCAGCGCATCCTGTGATTGGTCGCTGCCAAGAACGTGTCGATAAATCTGATAAGATCTGAGAGTGGTGGGATCCTGTTTGGCATAAAAGAGCGTGCGATTATCGTTGGCCCACGCCATACCCCCGGTCACCTCAGGGATGACGTCTTTGAGAGTCTCACCGCTGTCCAGGTTCTTGAACTTTATCGTGTAGATGCGCCGCCCCACCGAGTCTTCGGCATACGCAAGGAGATTCTGCCCCGAACTCACCTTGCGTCCGCGGACCCAAAAGTATTCGTGATCCTTGGCCATCTCGTTGACATCGAGCATGATTTCCTCGGAACCGTCCAGCGAACCCTTCTTACGGCAGTAAATGGGATACTCTTTGCCGTCTTCGTAGCGGGTGTAGTAATAGTACTCATCAAGCTTAAACGGCACCGATTCATCGGTTTGTTTGATGCGCCCCTTGATCTCCGCGAAGAGGCTGTCTTGCAGCTCCTCTGTATGAGACATTATCGCATTGGTGTATTCGTTTTCGGCCTCGAGATACGCTATCACTTCGGAATCCTCGCGCTGGTTCAACCAGTAGTAGTTGTCCACGCGGACTTTGCCATGCTTCTCGAGCTTCTTGGGCACAACGCGCGCCACCGGTGGTTGTATATGCTGTTGCAATTCTTCCCCTCTTGCTAACCCAAAGGAAAACACAACCACGCACAGACCAATCAGGAATTCCTCGTGGCAAAAACGCATGACATACAGCCTCCCCGTGTTGGTCACTACACTCGCCCACAATCCTCAAAAGCCTGTTTATGCTATATGCAACGGTGCGCTGCGTCAAGCTCAGTATGAGTAGCCACCCAGCGTTGCAACGACCGGCGAGCGTACCCGGGATGCTTTTATTCGGCGACCAACAGCTTTACTTTGAGTACCCCAGGATTCATGCTGTGTTCAAACCCTTCGAGGCTCCGCCTGAGCGGGTACTCCGCACTCACCAGATAGCTGAGATCGAGGTCACCGTGTTCCAATAGCGTTAAGGCCTTGCTAAAGGGCCCACACCGGGAGCCCAATAATCTAATCTCATCGACCACCAGCGAGGTCACATCCACCGACAGTGCCCCACAATACGTGCTCTTCAGGACCAGCGCACCGCGCGGTCTCAAGGATTGGCGAGCGATGACGAACCCCTGATCATTGCCCGTGCATTCAATCGCGATATCGAACTCACCGCGAGGTACATCACCTCCCATCAGCGTATCGATACCCGCTAACCGCAGATGCCTCAACTTCTGCTGGTGGCGGCCAAGAACCACCAAATGACAACCCGCACGCGACAGGGTAAGCGCGATCAGCTGGCCAAGCTTGCCGTCGCCCACGACAAGAACACGATCTGAGACGCTGATTTTGATCTGCTCTTGGATCTCGAGCGCCGCGGCCAAAGGTTCGGTGAACAGGGCATTACCGGTATCCACTCCATGGGGAACTCTGTGCACGTTGGATTGGGGAAGGGTAAGATACTCGGCGAACGCACCGTTTCTGCCCGAGATGCCCAGCACCGTTCTTCGCGGGCAGTGTTTTCTCATACCGGCGCGGCACGCCCCACACTCACCGCAACTCGCGTTGATCTCCCCAACCACTCTCGAGCCCACGAGTTCCTCGGGGCCTTCGATAACGCACCCGACGAACTCGTGCCCGATAATACCGGTAAAGGCGTACATGCCCCGGACCAGTTGATGGTCGGTGCTGCAGATCCCGGCCTCGAGAACCTTGATCAAGACCTCGCCAGGCCCAGGCGTGGGCCGTGGGATATCACGCCGTAGCGAAAGACGGCAATCTTGCAACCAGAGCCCTAACATCTCCGATCGCTCCTAACGCGACGGACACGATCCACCCCATCGCCGTGGCGTTCTGCTCAACGTAACGTCACTCCCGCTGCGGGAGCATTCAGACAACCGTAATCAATTCCAGGCGGGATTAGCAACGCCGCAGTTATTAAACCAATGGTGCGAAGGGACAGAATCGAACTGTCGACACACGGATTTTCAGTCCGTTGCTCTACCGACTGAGCTACCTTCGCACCTGGAAAAAAGGCGGGGGAGTGAGAATGATAGTGCCGGCGCGTCGATTCGTCAACCGATTTTCGCCACGCGGTCGATTACGCAAGCTAAACATGCACATAAGATTATGGTCTTTGAAGATGCCGGGGGCGCACGTCACCTGTATGTGGTCCGTAGACCGTATGAGCCTATGGCCCACCAGGAAGCTCGGTAGAGCGGGGGGGGTTCGTCTGCGGACAAACTTCTGCTAGGTCGCCGACCTTTGTCCCTCGACCGTTTCCAAGACGGTGTCGAGTTTTTCGAGCAAATCTTCCATCTCAAATGGCTTGTAGATACAGACGTCTGCCTTGGACCAGGTCGATACGAACTCCTCGCGCAGTTCACTGTCCAGCTTGCGCGCGGTGATGAGCACGATGCCGAATGGATTCAGCTTGCCCTGTTCGATTTCCTCTTTGAGTATCTTCGATACCTCGTAGCCATTCTTCCCCGGCAACATCACATCGAGGATCAGCACTTGGTATTGTTGCGAGCGGGCCATCGCTAAGGCGCTAATGCCATCGTAGGTTGCATCGACATCGAAACCTCGCAGCTCGAGACTGTATTTGATCGTATCCACGATATCCTGCTCGTCATCGACGAGCAAAACCTTGGTCTGTTCCATGTCTCACTCCTGTAACCGTCGCGTGGGTTCAAACTTTTGACCACACGGGTGAAGGGTTCTTGATACGGTTCAAAGCTAGTTTCAATAACTGAGCTACACGCGCTCCGTCCTCGGGCACCCTGCATTGCCCGATCAGGTAACGCACACTCCCAGAGGCCGTTTTCTGGTTCGGCTGCGGATTCAGGCTGGCACGCAACACCGGTGAAACGTCGGCGGAATCGAGCGCCAGCACGGCGGCGATTCGATCACCGAGCGTCCACAGCCCAAAAGAGATTCCCTTTTCCATCTCGGACGCTGGGTTGATGTCGGGCTTCTTGGTCCAGATATCGAACAATCTGTTCCAGCCAGCCCCGTTTATCTTTTGCATGACGCAGAAAACCGCGTGTTTCCTCGACTCCGCAATCTTCGTCAGACACCGGTCGATCGATTTGATTCGGCTTAGCACGAGCGCGGTGTTCTCATCCTCGGGCAGATAGACGGTGGCCTCGGTCCCCACGCCGGGTTCGCTCTCCATCTCCAGGGTTCCGTGCTGGACTTCAGTAAGCGTCTTCGAAATACTCAAGCCCAAATGGGAGCCTTTGAGACCACCGCCATCACCCTTTTCATAGAACCTTGTAAAAAGATGTGATAGCGTTTCACCGGTCATGCCGATGCCGGTGTCTCGGACGATGATTCGGAAGAATCTGAGGTTCGAGATCTCACGCCAGTTAAGAATTCGTAAATCGTCGCTCAGCGCCTCGAGACTCGCCGCTTCAACCAACACACGTATCCTTCCGCCGCTGGGCGTGAATTTGATCGCATTGCTCAAGAGATTGATGAGCACCTGTTCGAGTTTTGGTCCATCCACAAAGATCTTTCCGATCTCATTTGATATTTCGCAGTCGAGTGTCTGCCTGCGGACACTGAACAGTGTCTTGAATGAATCGATGACGTCGGGCAGAAATTCATGGATGTCGATCCACCGCGGTTCCAGCGAGTATTTGCCAGCTCCAATTCGCGACATGTCGAGAAAACCGTCGAGCAGACGAGTCAGTCGGTCTATCCCCCGAACCGACGTGGTCAGCAGTTTGTTTTGTTCATCGGTCACCGGCCCCGTCGCCTGCGATATAAGAATGCTCATCGAGTTTTTCATGGCCGAGAGCGGATTCTTGATCTCGTGAGCCACCATCGACACCAATTCGTCCTTCCATCGTTCGTACGTGCTGTAGGTCGAGAAATCTTTGATATGGATGAGTTTTGCGCTCTTCTTGCTCTTCCGGTTGTCCAACTCCAGTACGTCGATGACGACATCGCTCGGATTCCCCTCATCATCCCGGAGGCGGACGCCACGCACCGAGGTCGAGCGAGCCAAAAAAGCGAGTATGACCTCGGCGTCGAACACAAAGCTCTTCTCAAGTGACACCACGTCGCCGATGTGTTCGGACTCTTGAATATCGAGAGCGGCTCTGGCCGCGGGGTTAAAATCCAGGATGTACCCCGACGCGTCGACCAGCAGCAGCGGGTCGCTGAGCCTCTCGAATACCATCTGAAATTGTCTCTTGAATTCGTTTTGCATCTCCGGTACCCCGGTCGGCGCCGGGGCTCCTGGGGATACAATCCGCAAGCGGCATGCCAGAACGGTCGGCGGAAGCCTAAAAATCGCTCGGCCGGCCGCTCTATCCCGTTATAATACATAATGATACGAATTAAGGATGCCGGGGATCCCTCTTCCGATCGGAATGGAAAAGCCGCGAACCCCGCTAGTGGTAAGAATGTGCCCAGTGGGAGGTGACGAGGTTTACACCATTTGACAACCTCGTTGGCAACGACTCTGGCTACGGAGACGTGACCGCTGTGCGTCGTTCCCGACGCCGTCGCCGGTCGCGCCTCGACTTGCGCCGATCGCGATTGGCGCCTTTGGGGAAGCTCAATATGAGGATCGTCTTCCAGCTCATCGATGATTTGATCAAGATATCGCCCGAGTGCTTTTGAATAATTTGACCGGCCAGCGACAGGGCGCGTTTCTTCTCGTCACCGCCAGCGACTTCATCGAAGGGCATAAAGAGACGCGAGATAGCATCACCCGGCAGACCGGTACCATTGTCGGCTACGCACAGCAAAACCCGATCCTGCGAGGTGGAGCACTCGACCATCATCTTGTGACCGGTGCTCACGCATGACGCTGTCGTCTGGAGAATATTCTTGAGCGCGAGCGATAACTTAGCACTATCCATAAGCAGCGACGGGCCTGTGGCCGGAATTCGAAGCGTAACTTCGATCCCTGCCCCCTCGATCGTGGGACACCACTCCTGGACCACCGACCTGAACAATTGGAAGACATCGACTAGCTCGTAGTGCGATTCCTCTTCTGACGATCCTGACACCAGCAGGTTCGAGGTTTGCTGCATCTGCGCGACAATCTCGGACACCTTGACCATGCGCTTGGCGTACGACGCTTTCGACTCGAGCACCTTTTCCAGCATCTTCAAGCCCTCGCTGATCCTCGAGTGATAGTCCATGCTCCACTCCGCCAGACGCGACCGTTCGCGCTCACGGGCGAGATTCGAGCTAACGTCCTCGAGACAGCTTTCGACCCGTTGCAAACGGGCCTGAACCTGCTCAGTTTCTAGTTTCGCGGCAATAATCCCGGCACACATGGCAACAAAACCGGTATGGTCCGGACTGTAGCTTCCCTCGCTCTTGGAATCGCCACTCGACTCGGTGTATACGGCCATGGCGCCGGCGACGGCATCACCGGATATCAGTGGGACAGAACAAAATCGCCTTATCCTTTTGGCTGCCGCGTGGCTCAACAGCGGGTGATCATGATCGCCGGTGGTCGTTTCCATGCCGACTGCCGTATGGTACAGTATGGTTTCAAAGCTCTCACTGATCGCGACGTCGTCTTCACCGGCATCCGGTGAGTACTCTCTAACCGTCTTTATATGAAGCGTCTTCTGGTTGATGAGATCCTTCAATGCACACCCGCTGCCGCCAACCGCGCGGGATACCATAACCAATGCCAACCTCAAGCCCTCTTCGAGTTTCTCGCGGGTGTCCGCGTCGTTTAGAATACGTTGAAGTTTGCGGGCTATACGAGAGCGTCTCTTGTTATCGGACAGATCGATTAGATTCTGCGCTGCCGTAGAGGCCTGCTGTGAGAGAGAGTAAAGCAGCGAGATGTCCTCGACAGAGTCTCGTCCACGACCGATACCCCTGTCGGCCGATAGCACCGCCACCACGCGATTATTGATCTTTATGGGAATGGCCACATAGCTTCTGGTATCGAAGAAGCTGAGAAAGGGGTCGCCCGCATAGTCGGTGATCTCCCGCTCGGCGAGGACCGGATAGGTTGTCCTGGCCGCCTTCACCAGAGCGCTGCGGTGCCAGGCCAGGGGGACAGAGAAACTCCTTGCCTGCAAAGTGAGGTCATTGGCCTCTGCCCCATCATAGACAGCGAAGACCTTTCTCGCTCGATCTTCGAACGTCGGTTTGGCCTGATCGCGAGTGCCGGTGTCGTCTGGCTCTTCGACACCCAGGCGGCCACGGATCACCCCCGATTGCTCATCCACAGTGAACATCATGGCCCGACGATATCCAATTGTGGGGCCAACGGTCACGATCGCAAGCAACAGTCGGTAGATCTTATCCACCGTCTCCAGCTCTTGCATTACCGGAAGCAGTTTGAAAAGGAACGCTAGTTCTGGGACGGCGTGTTCGCTGTCTTTCATCGATATTGCCCAAGGGAATATGTAAGGATTCGGCCGTAAAGATCAAACGCTGGACGTGTCGCAATCTTTGTGCCATCCGGGAGTGCCATTGCCCGCATCGGGCTGTGCGTTTGGCGAGAAAACAACGAGCGGTGATTAGCGTGAGTAGCCTCGCGGGTGTTCGAGCCGCCATTTGTAGGCGGAGCGGACGATCTCTTCCAGCGAACTGCAGGTCTTGACCCAGCCGAGCGTGCGCTGCGCTAGTTTCGAAGAGGCGAGCAGCGCCTGCGGATCGCCCGGGCGCCGGGGACCAATGTGGTGGGCAACCTCCCTACCCGTGACTCTCTGCACCGTTTTGACCACCTCTAGAACCGTAAAGGCCTTGTCGCTGCCCAGATTCAAAATGCCCGAAAAGCCCTTGCTCACAGCGTCAATGGCGAGAACATGCGCCACGGCGAGGTCGTGGACGTGGATATAATCTCTCACACATGTACCGTCTTCGGTGTCGTAGTCACCGCCAAATATCGAAAACTGCTTGCGTTTCCCCAACGCCACATCCAGGACAATGGGGATCAGATGGCTCTCCGGGTCGTGATGTTCTCCATGGACTCCGGTGCTGCCACCAGCGTTGAAATAACGGAGTGACGCAAAGCGAAGCCCCCAAGCCTGGCAGGACCGCAGCATGCGCTCCACGAATAGTTTCGAGTGTCCGTAGGGGCTCGTCGGGCAGCAGGGTGCTGTCTCTTCGATCGGCAAACGATCCGGATCACCGTACACGGCAGCGCTCGAAGAGAAGATGATGCGATCAATATCACACTGCTTCATCGCTTGCAGAATCCGCAGGGTTCCACCCGCATTGTTGTCGAAATAATCCAGGGGACGCTCCACCGAATCCGCCACCACGCTCAACGCGGCAAAATGGAGAACGGCCTCGATTCCTTGCGAAAGGGCCTTTATCACGGTTCTCTCATCGCGGATATCGCCTTTGACAAAGCGGCAGCCTTTTGGAATAGCGGCTTCGTGACCCGTCGACAGGTTGTCGACAATGGTCACATCGTGCCCCTCGTCGACCAGGGTTTGCGCGACGACCGACCCAATGTATCCGGCACCACCGGTTACGCACAGTCTCATGCCACTCCCTTTCGAGTCGAGCGCAGACACTTCTTGAGATACGCCCCGGTCTGCGAGCGTCGCGCCCTCATGATTTGAGACGGACTGCCGGTGGCCACGACATGCCCACCGTCTTCTCCACCGCCCGGGCCCAAGTCGATTATATGGTCGGCTTGCGAGATGACCTGAATGTTGTGCTCGACCACAATGACGGTATTCCCATTATGAACAAGCGATCTGAGCACTTTGACAAGAACATCGACATCGTCGATGTGCAGACCGGTCGTGGGCTCATCAAGAATATAGACGGCACCTCCACCCACGTTTTCCGACAGCTCGCGTGCGATTTTTGTACGCTGCGATTCCCCACCGGAGAGAGTCGTTGCCGGCTGCCCCAGTTGCAAATAACCCAGTCCCACGTTCTTGAGTGTTATCAAACGCTCAACCAGTCCCCGGTGATCTGCAAAGAAAGTGATCGCCTCATCGACCGTCAGGTCAAGGACGTCGGCGACATCTTTTCCGTGATAGGTGACTTCTCTTGTATCAGCGTTGAAGCGCCGGCCATCACAATCTGAACAACGAACAAAAATATCGGCCATAAAATGCATTTCGATTCGCTCATATCCCATGCCCTCGCAACGTCCGCAGCGGCCACCGGGGACATTGAAGCTAAAGCGCCCCGACGTATACCCTCGCTTTCTGGAAAGCTTGTGCGCCGCAAAAATATCGCGAATATAAGAAAACGCCTTTATGTACGTGATGGGGTTGGAGCGGGGAGTTCTGCCGATCGGCGACTGATCAACGAGCATGGCCTTATCGACGGACGTGGCTCCGTGGATTCTTCGGTACGAATAGCCGCGCCGCGCCTGGGGATTCCGCAGCGCGTCGTAAAGAACATCACACACCAGTGTGCTCTTGCCCGATCCTGACACACCCGTGACCACCGTAAAGGCCTCAAAAGGAAACGAAACGTCGATATTCTTTAGATTGTGCTCCGAGACACCCTCCAGCGTGATGTGGGCACGCTTTAGCGATCTTCTGTAGTCTGAACTTTCTACGGGCAGGCCCTCCCTCAAATACTTAATCGTTTTTGATCTGGGGTGGGAAGCCTCTCGCAACGTCCCCTGGTACAATACCTCGCCACCGTAACGTCCGGCTCCGGGACCCAGATCGATTAGGTTGTCCGCCTTTTCGATGATATCGAGATCGTGCTCGACCACAACAACGGTATTCCCACGGTTTCGAAGCTCGATCAGCACTTTTATCAAATTGCCGGTATCCGTCGGGTGCAGCCCCACGCTGGGCTCGTCCAAAACATAAAGCACCCCGATGAGGTTGGCGCCCAGCGAATTCGCTAGATTGATGCGCTGAGACTCGCCACCGGACAGTGTCTTGGTCAGCCGATCGAGCGTCAGGTAGTACAAGCCAACATCGAGCAGGAATTTCAGCCGTGATCGCAACTCGAGCAGGACGTCTCTTGCAATGACTTCCTCTCGCTTGCTCAAACGAAGCGATTCAATAAAGGCAAGTGCCTCGGCGGGCACCATCGAGCTGATATCACGAATCGTCTTGCCTTGTAAGCGTACAAAATACGCCTCGGACCTCAGCCGTCCTCCCCCGCAGTAACGACATTCCCGAAACGTCAGATAGCGGCGGGTAAAGAAGCGGGCGTATTTCTTGTACGACTTCTCCCGGATTTCTTCTAGAAAGGGTATAACACCTACAAAATCGCCCCGACCTCCCAAAATTTCGCGACGCTGCGTCTTTGTAAGTTTGCTAAACGGTTTGGCCACCGATATTCTCCGACGCCGACAAAACCGTATTAGCTCTTCAAAAAAATATTCAAATTTGCCCGACGCCCAGGGCTCAATGGCTCTTTGTTTGATAGACCGTGATGGATCGGGGACAATCAGCTTCTCGTCAAACTCCATGCGGTTGCCGAACCCACGGCACTGCGGGCACGCCCCGTAGGGCGTGTTGAAAGAAAAGAGGATGGGGCGTGGTTCTTCGAATCTACGTTCGCAACTAGCGCACACAAGATGGCGAGTAAACGACAGCTCTTGCCCATCAGCTTCCGATCTGAACTCGACAAAGCCATCAGACAAACGGTATGCGCCCTCCACGCTCTCGCTCATGCGGGTACGTTGTGCCGGCTCGGCAACGACACGATCGAGAACTACACGCAACGACTTGCGACGCGCCAGCGCCCCGCGCGATATTTCGTCCAGCTTGCGAACGTCGTTCTTTACCAACACCCTCGTGTATCCATTCTTGACCAGTCGTTCGACCAGAGCATCGACATTGTTATTCATGTCCACCCTGGCGATGATCAGCCACGTCTGCCCTTTATATTCTCTGATCACCTGCTCAACGACTTCCTCCGGTTCGTGGCGAATGACCTCGCACTCACAATCAGGGCAGTAGGTCTTGCCGACCCGGGCAAATAGTAATCGAAGGTAGTCGTAAATCTCTGTGGTTGTGCCGACGGTCGAGCGCGAGCTACGAGTCGTGTTCTTCTGTTGGATCGCAATGGAGGGGCTTATCCCCGAGACCTCATCCACATCGGGGCGCGCAATTC
>JAOTUR010000379.1 GCA_029863805.1 Candidatus Krumholzibacteriia bacterium
AATCTGGTAGAGGCACTGCGGAAGCTGTCGGTAACTCTTGAGCTCGCTGCGAGCCAGATCGGTAACCACCTCTTCGTGCGTCGGCCCCAGCGCAAAGAGGCGACTCCTGCGGTCGTTCAGTTTGAACAGCTCAGGACCAAAATGCTTGAGACGGCCGCTTTCCTCGTAGAGCTCGGCGGGATGAAGAATAGGCATCAGTATTTCCTGGCAACCGATCCGGTTCATCTCCTCGCGTACGATTTGCTCTACCTTGGCCAGGACTCGGTAGCCCAGCGGCAAAAACGTGTAGACACCGGCCGTCAACTTTTTGATCAAACCCGCCCGCATCATCAACTTGTGGCTGGGTAACTCGGCATCGCTGGGACTGTCCTTATACGTCGGCAGGTAGTACCTGGACCACCGCATTGTAATCTCCATTTCTCGACTATTGGATAACGTGGATTTTTAGTAATTGTAACCGATAAAGAATTCCCAATCGGTTTCGCTGGATATAGTACTGAAATCGGTCGATCGTGTAAAGTTGACACGAATAAGCGGTGCATAGCCCAGATTGAGCTCAACGCCGGCCCCCATGGAACCGAGCCAATCGGTGTCCCCCAAAAAGCGGTTCGCCCGCCCCATATCTAAGAAGAGGGATCCCCGCATTAGAGGCGTTTCCACAGTACCAAAAGGCAGACCGAGGGCGAAGCGATCGATAAGAGGAAAGCGGATCTCGTTGTTGATCAGGTAGGTGCTACGCCCAAAAAACTCGCGAAACTTGTAACCACGCAAATCCCAGGGACCACCGAGGTAGAAAATCTGAAAATCGCCGCCAAGGCTGTGGCGCGTGATAAAGCGTTCGGCAAGCACGATTCGCCGGGTAATCTTGAAATACTTGCGGACATCGAACTGCAGCGTGGTGTTATCAAAGCCGCGGTCTCTGAAGTCAAAGGTGTGGCCCACGGTGGCATAATAGCGCCAGCCCTTTAGTGGACCACCAATCGTCAACAGCGTGTTATCCATGGCATAGGTCAGAAATGTAGATCCAATGAAGCTCTTTCTCTGCGCCAAGGCTACAAAATCCGCCTCCCTCTCGATGAAACGGAGCACCAGCGAGCCGTCCACCCGCGAGAACTTGCTAAAGGGATAACGGAGTCCGGTTGCCACTCCGTAACGCCGTTCGGAACGGTAGGCGGAAAAGAAATCACCCGTAAAACTAGTCAGGTGGAACACACCAACCGAATAGTTGAGTCGGTGACTGAGATTGACATAATTGATACCGGCATTCAATCGCTTGAAAAAGTTGCCGTCTACCTCTGAGGTGTTGCCAAAAAATAGATAATACTGATGATTGCCCAGAATATCCGAAAGGACAACTTCGGCACCGTTTCCCAGTGCCCCAAAATCCGGATCGATGGCGACCCCGGCCGCAGCAAAATCGAGGCCCAGCTTCTGTTTGTAATCACGGGTCACATAGTCAAAGTCCTCGGGCTCCTTGCTCATCCAGCTCGAGCCCGTGGAGTCGACGCTCGCCAGCACCGTCGGATTCGCGTTGTCCGGACCCTCGAGCGAAAACTCGTAGAGATGGAATTCACCGTTGTAGTAGCCGGTCGCTACGAATCCGCTGTTGTCGGGCAGGAAGGCTGGTGTGGTCACACCGCCGAGGACGCTGGTCTGCCTGATGATCGTATGACTTTCATAATCGTACTGGTATATGTTGAACACACCGTCCCGATCCGACGTGAACACGAACGATTGGCCGTCCGGAGACCAATCCGGGTGCGCGTCGGAATGGGGACCGCAGGTCAGGGCTGAGATCGCCCTGGTGGTCAGATCTATTTGATAAATACCCTGGTTTTCGCTGTGGCCGTTCTCACAACGGTCGGAGCTAAAGATTACCACGTCCTCGTGTGGGTGATAATCCGGATCCTCTTCCGCATACGGATCCTGAGTCAATCGCACCAGACGAGCCTCCGGTATATTATAGAGGAACAAATCCATACTGCCCGTTGTGTCTATGGCGGAGAACACGATCTTGTGCCCCGTGGGGGACAGGGTCGGTGATGAGATCACGCTCAACCCCGGGAACGTAAAGCTGCGGGCATTTGTTCGCTTCTTTGTGGTGTCCCATACATAAATCGCATCTTGCCCGTGGTTTTTCGCCACGAATACAAGCGTGTCCCCGATAGCCTCGATCTTGCTACGAAACGCGGGGATCGATTCGAAGGCGGTGGATCGTCCACCCTCGACCATAATCTTCTGTTCGAGGTGGCCATACCGGTTCTCGCTCAATTTGCCGACACAGATCACTCCGTCGTGCGCAAAGAGCGAATAGATGGTCTCTTGGCCATCGCTGCCCACCGCAACGGCGGGGCGCGAGTGAAACGTGCGCGGCAGGGTGAGCTGCGTCGCCACATCCGGAGCGAACGCTCTATGAAGAATCTCGGGATAATATCTTCGTTTGAGACCTCTCATAAACGCGTCGCTAAGCTCATATAGGTCCATGTTGATGGTGTTCTTTAGAACAAACGTGAACTTGTCGGACACCCACCAGTTCTCCAGGAGTGCTATGACCGCCTCGTCACCAAAGTTCGTGGCGATATAGCGCACAACCGCCTCGCCCTGTTTATACATCATAAATGACCCAGCGATACGCCAGATGTCTGGCAGACCGAGAAGCTTGCCATGTATTAAGCCGTCGCGCACGAACATATGACTCTGGGTATTTGCATGCGGGGCGGCAAAGTACTCCGCCATTCCCTCGACGAACCACAGCGGCGGATGCGAATACGTGAAGCGGCTGCGATCGCTCATCACCTGAGCCAGCTTCTCGAGCATAAACGCATGTACCATCTCGTGCCTGATCACGTGC
>JAOTUR010000380.1 GCA_029863805.1 Candidatus Krumholzibacteriia bacterium
CATCGAAAGAACATTTCACGATGTGTCGTTGTGGCGGCTCCAAGAACAAGCCCTTTTGTGATGGCACGCATTGGCACATAAACTTCAAGGATGACAAAAACTAATACGGACTCACAAAAACTCGATTCAAAAGGATGCCGATGAACCCTGGCTTTCCCAGCAGCAAAATGGAGTCCCGATGGCCTCTACTGGACATTTGTCGGGCAGTCTGAACGCCTTTTCCACCACGTATGCGACGGTGTTACCCAACCGAGCGACGCCGGGGCGTGAAGCATCACAACCCGTGCCGACATCGTGTGCTCGATTCTTTCCTCGAGCGTTCGTGAGTGATGAGTGCAGCAACGCTCGATGTCACATGAGATCGAGCGCCATCTTTGCCCGCTTGAGGTAGGTCTCCAATTCTTCGATGCGGCTACGCAGCGTCGCAGACTCCTCGAGCCCCTTCACTCCCTTGACCAGGTACTCCAGCGCTTCTTCTACTCCTCGCAATGCTTTGAGCGCATCGTCTCTTTGATCATCGCTCAGGCCCATACTCACCACCTCCTTTGACAGTGCCACATGCCCCTCTCTGCAACCGTTCGCCTTCCGGGGAGTCGATTATGAGACCGATAGTCCGCTCGTTCAAGCCCCTTGGAACGGCCGCGTGGAGAACCCGCCGCGGCGCATCAGGACCGCCCCAATCGATGACGATTGGACATTTCGGAATGAGAGTTGCTAGACTATGGAGCCATGCCCAGCACACTCGTCATTGTCGCTATTGTGTTCGCCACCCTGAGCCTAGGCTTTCTGATCGCCGGTATCTCGGCCGCACGCAGGCGCAGGGTCATGGGGTCAACCTTTGGCATCCTGCTGGCGCTGGTTTTCCTGTCGCTCTCTGCACTGTGCGCAACCATCACGCTCGCGACCCAGGGCTACCGGGCCCTCACTCGCGAGGAGGTCGCGGCGACAGTCACCCTCAACCGCCTCACTGCCAATCGCTTTAGCGCCCGTTTCACCTTTGCCGACGGTCGCGAGCAAGCATTTGTGCTGGCCGGTGACGAATTCTACGTCGATGCCCACATCCTCAAATGGAAGCCGGCTGCGAATATTCTCGGCTTGCACACGGCCTATCAACTCGACCGCGTGGGTGGACGGTATACAAAAGTAGAAGACGAGCAGTCGCTTAGGCGGACGGTCTACAATCTACACTCTCGCCCGGAAAAACTCCTGGACATGTACGCCCTGCGCTCGCGCTTCCCACTGTTTGCCCCACTCGTCGACGCGGAATACGGGTCGGCCACCTTCATCGCCGTCAAGGATGGCTCGCAGTTCGAAGTCCGCGTGTCGACAACGGGTCTTATGATCCGCCAGGTCGAGCTGGAGATCTAGCGCCCGCGCTTTGGCCCCGTCAGGATCTCACCCAGCGCCGTCAGCCGGTCCGACCAGTACGTTTTCATTGTGCTTGCATCCGCCTTCGTCGCCAGCTTACGGTGTTGAAGTGCCACCTGGCACTTGTCGTCGCTTTTGGCTGTGAAGTACATGTCGACCGGTGTGCCGTCTTCCCACAGATCCGCAACGATTTCTCCGCAGTCACCTTGCGCACCGTGAGCTTGACGCCGGGCAGCCAGCGGTTGCGCTGGCGTGCGTTACCAAACATGTTGACCACTTGTTTTTGACAGATCGCTAGGGATAACGACGGTTGATGTAGTTGTCGACTCGAATCTTCCGGGCTGTATTCTCCGAACTCATGTAGCGGATCTTGCCGAAAATCGGTCGCTCCGGGCCCCACGGGCGGTCGTATCGACCCAGTGTCCAAAAGATGCCGCTGTACGAGTTGGGGTTGCGACCGTCTACGCCATACTTGTTGTTGAGCTCGATCATGATATCGAGAGCCTTGCGGGGACTACGGCTCCACTCGAGGATTTTCTTACCCCACAGCATGCGCAGGTAGTTGTGAATCTTGCCTTCATCGACAAGCTCGCGCTGTGCCGCGTTCCACAGTTCGTCGTGTGTCTTTGCCTCTTCGAATTGGTGAAGCGAGTAGCCATGCGGCCGCCGATCCTTCGCGTGCTCGTCCAATGTCTCCCGTGCCCATGGCGGGAGCGACCCATAGCGATCGTAATCCTTGCGGTGAAACGTCATATTGTACCCCAACTCACGCCAGGTGACCAGCTGGTCGAGGAAGGCTTCGGCGCTTTCGCTCATGCCCCACCAACCCCGCCGCCGGCTGATGGCTTTGGCGAAGGTCTTGCCGGGGTTCCACTCCTCGCGCGCCGCGGTACGGGTGAAGATCTCGTGTGAGGACACGTGGCCAAAGTGCAGATACGGGGAAAGTCCGCTGGTCGGCGTCTCGTCGATGTCGTTCCGATCATCGGCGTAGCGATCGAGATTCCGGGTGACAAACCGTTTCAATAATGTGGATGCCGCTCGCGACCCGCCGCGGTATGACACCGGGGGAACCGAATGGTCGATGGGAATCGAGGCCAGCCCGTCGCCTTTGCCAGCCAGCAGTGCCTTCGATGCGCGCGGCCACTGTTGACGGATCTCCGCCGGTAGCCCCCGCAGCCTCGGCAGGTCGACTCCTCGCAGCGGCGACTTCTTGGGGATAGCGGCGATGTGGTCGGGAAGCGTCTTATGCACGAATCGCCGAAAGGCGAACGCGGTGGGATAAACCCGCCCCTCGGCAGCCCGCAGCGGCAGGAGGCCGTTGCCGTCCACCGTCTCCATGCGCACGGCAACCTGTTGCGCCGCTGCCGACACCATACTTGGCAGCATAAAGCACGGGAATTCGTCGGTCACGACCACGGCCGCCTTCTTGCTCAACGCTTGCAAAAGCCCCTTGCCCGCGTCGGCGCTTCGTTCGACGTACG
>JAOTUR010000088.1 GCA_029863805.1 Candidatus Krumholzibacteriia bacterium
ACGTTGCTGCGACGGGCTCTTTTGCTGTCTTATGCCACAAGAAGAGCCTCGGCAAACTCCTGAGCGGTTCGATTAACGTGTATTTGGGGACGCCATTTCTTTATAACCTTTTATCGTATAAAATGATACGCGGCCAGGTGCGTGCGGGTTAGCCTGGGCACGAGTCAAATCCGGCATATCAAGCGAATAAGTACCTACTTGATCAAGACCATTTTTGCCCCAAATAGTCTGGAAGTCTGAGATTCTGAGCGCCACTGTCCAATCTGGTTAACACTACCGGGCGACCTGCCGGTCGATCGGTACACCACTCGAACTCAAAAACGCTTCGGTGTTCCAATTCTAACCTCAGGTCGTTATCATGAGCAAATCGTTCCACACCGATGCGACAAGGAAGCAGCATGACCTCGGATTTCGGAAAACCGCCAAATCACGCCTCTATCAACTATCCAGCATAAGTTGCAGCGTGACGGTGCGTCGTGGGCTGGCCTCAAGTTGTTCTCTGGCACGGCACAGGACGTCGAGAAACTCATTGAAGAAACAAGAGAACGAGTGGAGAAGTTCCGCTAGCGGCGTCGGATCAGTAGGAGCCCCATACACTGAAGGAAAAATGGCTCCCGTCGATTATGGCCCACATGTTGAAGGAGCACTTTGACTAATAACGATGTCTTGCGGCGTATCCGCTATGCTTTCGATCTTAGCGATTCGAAAATGATTACCATTTTCAGCTTAGCTAATCTCGAAGTAACCCTCGCGCAGGTTAGTGATTGGTTAAAAAAAGAGGACGATCCTGCCTATCAGAATTGTACAGACATCCAACTGGCGACTTTCTTGAACGGGTTAATTATTGATAGGCGAGGGAAAAAGAAGGTCCACAACCGGAGTCAGAGAAGCACCTAACGAATAATCTCGTTCTCATAAAAATGAAAATTGCGTTAGACCTGAAAGCCGAGGATGTACTGAGCATTCTTGGTTTGGCGAACCTCCATATTAGCAAGCACGAGCTCAGTGCATTTTTCCGGAGGCCAGATCATAAATACTACCGTAGCCGCAAGGATCAGATCTTGCGTAATTTTCTGAAAGGTGTGCAGCTTAAATATCGCGATAACAATTAGGTTTATCAGGAAGCACAAGCATGCGTTTCGAGCGCTACGTCGCCATCGGTGACAGCTCGACCGAAGGTCTCAACGATCCCGACGGTAGCGGCGGCTATCGAGGTTGGTCGCGCCGGCTTGCGGCGCGTATCGCCGATGTGCAGGGTGGGCTGCTGTACGCGAACTTTGGTGTTCGCGGCCTGACAACACGCCAGATCCTCGATCAACAGGTTGAGCCGGCCGCCGCCATGCAGCCTGATCTTGTCACGGTGTTCTCGGGAACCAACGACGTGATTGGCCGACGATTTGATGCGCGCTTGATCGCGCACGACATGGAGCACATACAGCGCACCTTCATCGACATCGGCGCCACGGTGCTCACATTCACCTTGCCCGACCTGACTCCGATCATGCCGATCGCGCGATGGATCGCACCGCGCATCAGGATCATGAACGAAGCGGTGCGAGCGTCAACATCGCACACCGGGGCGACGCTACTCGACTTTGCGTTGTATCCTGTCGCGACCGATCCGCGTCTGTGGCACGGGGATCGACTCCATGCGAACGCTCTCGGGCACACACGCATTGCCGATGCGCTGGCCTTCGCGCTCGAACTGCCCGGTACGGACGACTCCTGGAGAATGGACCTACCGCTACTGCCGCCGCAGACGCTGGCTCAGAAGATCGCAGGCGAGGTTTCATGGTGGCGGCGTTATTTGTTGCCGTGGATTGGAAAGGGCGTAAGGGCTCGCGTCATGGCAGGGAATCGAGTACTCAGGGTGCCAACACTCGCTCCCGTCCTGTTCGCGAGCGGGTCCGATCACGAGGATGTTCTTTAGTCCGAGGTTTCCATGCAAGAAAAGAAAAAGAAGCGCGGAAAGCACCAGCCGAAGGGGCTAATTATTCTCCATGAAGACCGAGATGTCGTCGTCGTGGACAAGGCGCCGGGGCTGCTGACTATGGGCACGGACCGGGAGAAGGTGGAGACGGCCTACTATCGGCTGACGGACTACGTGCGAAAGGGCAATCCGAAGTCCCGCGAGCGAGTGTATATTGTGCACCGGCTGGACCGGGAAGTCTCCGGGATTTTGGTGTTTGCCAGGTCCTTGGCGGCGAAGAACGCCCTGCAGGATCAGTGGGCTGGTGTGCAAAAACACTATCTGGCGCTGGTTCATGGCGTCCCCCCGCAAGCCGAGGGCACATTCAGTTCCTACCTGGTTTGAAAACGGCGTCCATAGCGTGCACTCGACCTCGGATCCGAAACGGGGCCGGCTGTCCCATACGGCCTACAAGGTTCTGGGCCATTCACAGGGGATCTCACTTCTGGATATTCACTTGCTGACCGGGCGCAAGCACCAGATCCGGGTGCATCTCGCGGAACACAAACTACCCATCGTCGGCGACAAGAAATACGGCGAGAAGAGTAGCGCCGCGCGGCGCCTGGCGCTTCATGCGAAGTCGTTAGCGTTTGACCACCCACACAGCGGCGAGCCGTGTTTCTTCGAGACTCGGATGCCACATCTTTTTTCGCGGATTGGTGGTGTAAATGGATGAGAGAATTATCGCCCAGTCATCCTGTCCATATTGTGGTGCGCAAATCGAACTTCTCGTGGACTGGTCGGCTCTTACGGCGCCCCGTCGGCCAGTACCTTTCGCTCATTATATTAGGGGCTGTTCTCGGTTAACGCTCCTGGTGTCAAAACCTGCTCCCGAAAAACTCAGAGTATTCCGAAGAGGGTTACGATCGGGGAGCCAGTTTCATTGGGGCGGGAACTGGGGCTCCTCCGGTTAACGCGGTCCCTGCTATCTCTTGGGGGTGGGGGCTTTGTATATGTGCAAGAATCAAAGGGATTTGCGGACTTGCTTATTCAGCCGCGTTCTCTGTTTTGAAAAGGGTAACGGCTGGGGTCCGGTTTTAAGCCTCAAATAGGTCCGGAATAGTCTCAAAGTCTGAGATTCTGAGCATCGCTGGCCAATCCGGTTAACAAAAAATAATCTTCCGGGGTTCGAACGCGACCCTCCTCGGAATATATAGGCATTTTCCTGACAGCAAGTGCCGCGAAGGGGAAGGATTTCTTGAGACTCACAACCTCAACTTTTAAAATATTCGATGACTGTAGAAACAAATAGTTCGGGTTCGTCAACAAACATCATGTGATTGCTATTTTCAAGAATGAAGTATTCTTTTTCTCCTCCATAGTTTTTGTAGCCTTTTTCCAAAATGCGGAAGGGAACCATTATATCTTTTGCGCCGGTCATTAATAACATCGGAGTGCCAATGCTCTGCACCTTGTCTTCAAAATCAATAGTGCCCAGCTCTTTCCACATCGTATTTACCACCACCATTGATTTTCTCTGCCAATCCGGGTCGATGCTCTGAATTCCCGTAATTGAAATGACTTTTGATATTTGAAGATTCTTTGTCAATCCTTCATTCTTTTCTTCTAACAGACTCATAGCAAGCATTCGCCAGACAATTCCTTCCTGGAATGTCTCATAGGGTGGAGGACCGACATTTTCCAATTGTTTGACAGCTTGCTGATTATCAGTCTTCTTTGACATCTCCATGACAGTCTGATAACCGTTATTTTCAATAGCTTTTGTAGAAAAAGCGCCCCCGGCGCAAACAAATTTCTTTATATTGTCCTCATGTTCCAATAAGTACAATAATCCGAGACCTCCTCCAAACGAATGTCCAAGTAAAAATATTCTATCCTTTTTAAATTCTTCTTTAAGGAATGTGACCATGACATCGACATCTTTAACAAATTGCTTGATCGTGATGGTCTTGACTGGCGCATCCGGAGAGATACAGGTGTTACGTTGATGAAGATATCCTACAACATAATGCTTTTCCAGCTCCGGCCCTGCATATGCCTGAAACAGTAAAGGACCGTTTGCTTCACCGGGGCCTCCATGAAGATAAAGTAATACCGGATTGTTTATATCCTGTCCTCGTACTTTGATATATAATTCTGCTTCACCAGATGTAACATGGAATTCCGTGTCGATTCCATTCTCTGCTTCCACAGCAATTAAGCTACTTGAAATAAAGATCGCTAAACATAGTGCCACAAAAAATATTCCATTATTCCTGTTCATTTTGACCTCCCAGGCTGGTATTCGATATCATTGCATTTGTATCATGCTAGAATGCAGTCATCGCTGTCAAAGGATTCACTTACTAATGAAGGATACATCCTACTTCCTGTATACCGGCTTCAGGCCCTTGAGCATAGGATAGTGCCTCGTATTAAAAGTCTTGAACTCCGCATTCTCGAAATCTGTGGTCGCAGCCAAGACGGCATCCGCGAGTGTCCCTTCCATTAATGTCATCCGACCCGAAAAACATTGTTCCGATGAGCCAATTTGATGTCTGAGAACATCTTGAGCTAGGCGACCTTCAGGCCCACCCTCCTATAGATCATCCGGGGCTCGAATCACGACGGAGCGCGTAAACCGCGCAAAAACCAGGCCTTTCCAGGGAATGCGGTCTGGTTCGAATACTGGCACATAAGGGGAGCCACATGACCTGGGGTAGGAATATCATGCCCCAGAGGTTAACGGGTCCCCGCTCTCAGATGAGGGCGGGGCTTCGTATATCGCCGAGTATTCAATGGGTTTGCGGCGCTCCGGCATTCGGCCTTGTTGTTGGTTTCGAAAAGTGTGACGATCGGGGCCATTCGACCTACTCTAGCGAGGCTGATCAAGTGAAATGCACTCCCATACACGCCATTCAGGGCTCGGACCTACGGTCTCCACTCGCGGGAACCGAGGTGCGCGCGCGACGCAACCAGCTGCTCAATCTCTCGAATTCTGGCCGCCTGCCCCTCCGTGATGCACGTAAGGGGTGTTCGAGCAACGTCCTGTACGGGGAGCCAATTCTGCAACCGATTGACCGGAAATCGTGATTATGCTGCCATAAGTGTGTCGGCGAAATCCCGGGCGGTTCGATTAACGTCAACTTGGGGACGCCAATTTATTCTCACATCCGCAACTGTTGCGACCTATTCAACTTATGGGTTCAACACCACCGCCAAACTGGCCGGCAGTTTCTCGTCGCCGCTAGCAAGCGATTGCGATACCATCGGTAGTGAATTCAAACTAGACGGCCGGGGCTTTGTCCGTCCGATATAACATGCCGTTGTGATATGGTGGCTCTGCGAGTCGGCTGCCGGTAACTATCACCGCAATCACAGGCTTCAGATTCTTCCAGGACCCGGCCAAAGACAATTGGTGAGTAAGTCCATAGGAGCTAACATGACGGACACGTTCAGCGCGATTGCCCGCCAAATCGAAGAAATCGAAAAACAATTAAGCAATCTATTTCGTGGTGCCCAAGCGGATGATGTTCTTCCCGTTCGGTGGAGTTTCTGCGCTGGCGTCCTTTGCTGGCATGTTCAGTTGGTCGAAGAAGTCCTCGAACCAGACATCGATATCGAAATAACCTCGGTCGCCATCATTATACGCGGCAGGTCGGCGAGGGAACCATCAAAGGTGCTATTGGGAGTTCTGCCGGTTCCAGGAATCTTTGATCATCACCACCCTGAGATTCAATTCAAATCCGATTTTCTGGAAATCCGTCTGCGATGGATCGCAGCCAACTCGCATTAGATGGAAAAAACGTATTACGATATCCTC
The DNA here is from genome assembly GCA_029863805.1 of Candidatus Krumholzibacteriia bacterium. Taxonomy (GTDB): domain Bacteria; phylum Krumholzibacteriota; class Krumholzibacteriia; order WVZY01; family WVZY01; genus JAOTUR01. The sequence continues at coordinate 5,733 of JAOTUR010000088.1, forward strand.
GGAGTAGCCAAAGACACCTCTCCGCAAGAAATAAAGAAAGCCTACCGAAAGCTCGCCATCAAATACCATCCGGACAAAAATCCCGGGAATGCCGAAGCGGAGAATCTTTTTAAGGAACTCGCTGCAGCCTACGAGGTACTGCATGATCCGAAGAAGCGCAAGGAGTACGACCTGATACTGGAAGAAGGGCGCCGCCCTACTTTCGAGGAGTTCTCTGATTCTGGAGGAGACCCGCACAGCTGGACAATGGAAGACATATTATCGAGGTTCGGCAATCTATTCGGCGGAGAATTCGGGGAAACGTTTCATCGCGGGCGTGCTCCCAGCCGCCCGGGCTATGATATCGAAACGGAGCTCGAGGTGAATTTTAAAACAGCGGCGCTCGGAGGTAGGGTGATGGTAACCATCGACAGTGAAGTGATCTGCAAAACCTGCGGTGGGAAAGGCTCAATAGGAACATCCGGGTCGTGCAAGACGTGCGGAGGTAGCGGACGGATAACGCAGCAATCGGATCGTCCGGATCAGTTCTTTACTATCACCCAGGGATGTCCGGACTGTGGTGGAAAAGGCGACTCCGGAATCTCGTGTAGCTCGTGCAGTGGATTAGGAGTGGTCATGAAGCGCCGACGTGTAAATATCAACATTCCCGAGGGCGTGGAGGATGGCAAATTGATCCGACTTCGCGGGCTCGGCGGTGCCGGTCGCCATGGAGGGGCGGCGGGAGACCTCCTGGTTCGGATTCGAGTCAATCGAGATCCGATCTTCCGGCGTGAGGGGAACGACGTTTACTCGAATGTTGAGGTGCCGGTGGCCATCGCCGCCTTGGGGGGGAAAGTTAAACTGCGCACGCTCCGGGGGAAGGTTAATCTATCCATCCCACCAGAAAGCTCGTCGGGAAAACTTTTACGCCTCAAAGGTCAAGGTATCCGAGGGGGTGACCACGTTGCGCTCATGATGATCGTGCTCCCCGACCACCTTAGTGAGGAACAAAAGAAGCTTTTTGCAAAAATAGGTGATGCGAGGCATTGATTCGCCTCTTGATGTTAGTTAGACCCGATTGAATCGGGCAAGGAGGATCGTATGTATTGGCTCTATGGCGTTATTGGTATCTTGGTGCTTTTTTTCTTGATCGGCATTCGAATTGTACGGCCCACGGGCCGAGGGTTGGTGGAGCGGCTAGGAAAATATCATCATCTTGCGAATCCTGGTTTCAATTGGATTATCCCAATGATCGACCGGCTATTTCTTATCAACATCACAGAGGTGATGGTAGATGCGGAGCCACAGGAAATCATCACCAACGACAATCTTAATGCAAGAGTGGATGCCCAGGTCTATTTCAAGGTCAAGAGCGATGAAGAGAGTGTCAAGAACTCCCAGTACAAGGTGTTTGACTACCGCTACCAGATCGTTAACCTGGCCCGGACGACTTTGCGCAATATCATTGGCACGATGACTCTCAAGTCTGCGAACAGTGAGCGCGGAAAGATCAACAGCGAGCTTCATAAGACCCTTAGCGGCGAGACAGCGAATTGGGGCCTCGAGATCGTCAGGACGGAATTGAAGGAAATCGATCCACCCAGCGATGTGCAGGAGACGATGAACAAGGTGGTGAAAGCCGAGAACGAAAAGGTTGCCGCGATTGATTTTGCGACAGCTACGGAAACGATGGCAGACGGCGCACGGAGGGCGGAGATCAAGAAAGCTGAAGGAATCAGACAGGCGAACATCCTTGAAGCGGAAGGCGAAGCACAGGCGATCAAGCTCGTCAATGAAGCTGCTGACAAGTATTTTGTTGGCAACGCTCAGCTGCTGCGCAAGCTGGAGACGGTGGAACGATCCCTCGCCGGCAATGCCAAGATCGTTATTCCTGCCGGTTCCGAGTTGGTCAACGTGATCGGGGAATTGGCCGGGGTGCTGCCGCTGTCGAAAAAAAGAGACGACCAAGAAACCGGCCAAGCCAGAAATTGAGATTCCGACGGTCGAGATCAGGCTCAAGCGTGCAAGGACCGCGTTGTATGGATACCGTTACCTCCATTGGCGAGTCGAACATCAATTTTCGGTGAAGTGACCCCTTGCACTGGGCTTGCGGAGCCGGAAAATAGCTCTTGAATTTCAGAGAACATGATAAAATCAGCGAAATGGCCCACGGTGGTCGTGGGTGCGAGTTCATACGGGAAATCCCGATCGAGAAGGAGAGTGCCAAGATGCCGAAATATCGAATTAAGGTTGCACCCAATACAGTAGCGTATGCTGACGAGGAGAACAACAAGCTAGTGGCGGAGTTTGCCATCCCAGGAGCGCCAACTGATACCATCGATGTGAAGATCCTGGAGGACAGCATCCATTTAACAGCGCCAGCAAGGGATATCGAATATGTTTCAGCGCTGGCTTTGGGTTGGCCGGTGAAACCTGACAAAGCCGAAGCGAACTACGAGCACGGCCTGCTCCGAATCGAGGTGCCCTTTAAAGATCCAATGGAAGATGCTGTGACGGTTGCGATCAAAGCAGGTGGCGTGGAAATCAAGACCAAGGCCTTGCTCCAAAAAACACCAGAAAAAGGCCCAAAGTAATAGTAAAATACGCGTAAGGCAGAGATCTTTTCGGTCACTGATGTGCGGGTTCGCGTGCTCACGAATGAGAAGCCGTTTGGCCCGGGTGACGACCGGCTCACATGGGATGGCCGGACGGACCGAGGTTCGGCGGCGGCATCGGGTGTGTATTTTGTCCGTGTGAAAACCCGTCTTGGCGCGAAGGTAGCCCGTGCAGTGTTGCTGAAGCAGCGAGCCCGGACTTTCGCGTCGTCGAGCACACACACGTTTGGCTCAAAAAAAGAGAGCCCCGCGGCGGGTTCTCTTTTCTCTGCGGACTGGCGCACTCGTACCTGAAGTTACAAAAAGCGATTATTGACGCTTCCGGATCACGCCACCAAACGCTCAAGCCTATTTATCGCTTCAACTTGCAGTTCTATTATACTCAGAAGGGTTCGAGCCACGTCCCGTTAGGGACGCCATTTCAGTTTCCGGTTCGTGAATTGACGCTGTTTCTTGTCCCACTTCTGACGTCTCAAAAGAGCAGGCATCTTTGCTCCAAAAATTCGTCAACATCATCATCTTGTTTGATGGTGATTCTGCCGGTGAAAAAGGAGCTAGAAAAACAGGCGGCCTGCCATCAGAGGGGTCTTGGGTGAGAACCGTACATTTGCCTCCTGGGACGTGACCCAGCGTCCATGAACCCAGAACTTCTTTGTGAGCTTGTGTTTACAGCAGGATATTTAAGCAGCGATTAATTCACGAACAAGGGTTCGAGCAAATTCCCACTGGGTCCACCATTATCGCATCAACCGGTGAGCCTCTTTATCATGGTTTCCAGCCTTACGAAGCGGACCGTGAGGTCCTGCTGTTTTCGGGTGAAGCTCCGCTCGATGTCGGCTGACACGACGTAATTCTCACCGCCCGGATGGTGGCGTCTGAATGCCATGAGATTTCGCGGATCGAAGTTATCGGCGGACCACTTGCACTCGATAGCAATTGGCTTGCTGCCGCGTCGAAGATAGATGAAATCTACCTCGTGACCTCGTTTGTCTCTCCAGTAGTTGATGTCTGACGTCTGAAGCACAGCATGCATCTCGTTGAGAACGAAGTGCTCCCACAGATACCCGAAGTCGTCCGGCCTAAGCTCGTGCCAGCCTTTGTAGTAGCAGACAAACCCCGTGTCGAACGCGTAGACCTTCGGCGCAGCAACGATTTCCGTTCGACGGTGGCGGCTGAATGGCCGTATCACGTGTGCGACGTGTGTCGACTGCAAAACGGTCAAGTAGTTAGAAATCGTCGTGCGACTCACTTCGCAGGGGCGAGCAAACTTCGTCGCCTCAAAAATTCCACCGCTCTGTGCGAGGATCAGCTCAACGAAGCGCTGAAACGAACTCCGGCGCTCCAGCCGGAACAATTCTTGAATATCCTTGGCCCAGTAGGCATCCATCCATTCCTGGAAATCTCTTTCGGGGAGCTTTTCAGCCATGAAGAAAGGGGGAAGACCGCCCCGCTGGAGACGATGGACAAGATCTTCGTTTCGGAAATCCGCGAGGTCACGTGTCATCATCGGGGTTAACCTAATGTCTCGTTTCCTCCCCGATAGTGTGTCTTTGAATTTGGTAGACGCCCCGAGCGTTGACGAGCCTGTAGCCAGGACCTTGACGTTCGAGAAGTGATCTGCAGCGATCTTGAGGAGCTGAGAAGGGTTCTGAAGGCGGTGGATTTCGTCCAATACGATCCTGTCGCCGCGGAGATCCTCCAGGAAATGTTCCGGGTCCTCCATCATCCGGCGGACCCGGGGCAGCTCACAGTCGAAATACTCAACATTGGGCAGGGAACTGCTGAGGACGGTCTTTCCAACACGTCGGACGCCGGATAACCAGATGACCGTTTTCTCGCGCCACGCGAGGTCAATACGCTTGAGCCAGAATTGTCTGTTTACCATATGCAAGTACTATTGCATATGGTGCCACTAAACGCAAGAGATAAAACGTTTGAGCGCCGTCTCCAAAATATCTCCAAGGCTGGGGAGGACTCCAGGGGACTCTAGGGGACTCGAAACGGCGCTGTAACTCAGAAGTTTTCACCCAATAAAAACCGAAGTCGTTCGCCATCATCGGGTTAGGGTTTGAGGGTAACAAGGGTTCGATTCCCGCCGCCTCCACCAATTATCGCGAACAGACGCGATCAAGCGGCGGACATGGCCCGCCGCCGCCACCATTCCGTTCGCTTTGCTCAACCAGTCACGGCTGACTCCTTCGAACGTCTGCTTCAGCGATCGGGGCGTATTCAGGCACACCCGGCTACAGCAGTTATCAAAGCCAGCGCATGCGCTTGAATAGAATCATTTGCAGTACCGCTATTACGACGAGTGCTGCACATACAACCAAGAACGCCAACGGGCTCTCCGTTCCCGGGATACCACCCACGTTGATTCCAAGCAGACCGGTCAAAAGACCCAGCGGAAGAAAAATGCCGGCGACGATTGACAGCACGTACATGGTCTTGTTCATCCGTTCGGAAAGTCGACTGTTCAATTCGTCCTGAGTCACAGCTGCTCGATCGCGGGCGGAGTCGAGGTCTTCCACATAACGGGTCGTTCGGTCGGCGATTTCGCGCAGGTGCACCCGACTGATTTCGTCCAGCCACGCAACGCGTTCGTTTTGAAGACGGGCTACGGCGTCTCTTTGCGGGGCGAGATATCGTCGCAGGCTAATGGTCTCGCGCCGCAGAGATCCGATCTTCGAGCGGAGTTCGTAGCTCTCGGCACCCAGGACCTCGTCCTCCAGTCCATCGACGCGGTCGTCGAGTTCGGAAAGAACCGTGCCTATTCTGCTGGTGAGCCCATCGGCGACTTCAATAAGAAAACCGGAGCTGTTCAAGGGGCCATCGCCGGCCTCGAGCGTTGCTCGAACGGCATCGATCGCCTTGACGGATCTGTGTCGCGTTGTAATGATGCGATGCTCTTCCACCCACATCCGTAGCGCGACCATGTCCTCGGGATCAGACCCGGGATTGAGATTTACGCCTCGAAGAATAACCAACAGCCCCCCGTGACCAGGGACGCTGCGAGGGCGCGTCTCGTCCGCCGTGAGCGCCGCCGCTGCCGCCGGGTCCAACCCGCTGTCCTCTTCCAACCACTTCGTGGCCTCGGGGTGCGTATAGTCCAGGTGGACCCAGAGCGTGCCTGCATCGGACGTCCAGTTCTTCACATCACTCCACTGAAGCTGTTTTCCCCCTCCACGTCCGTCGAGGAGGTAGGCCGCGAGCAGTCCTTTCTCCTCCTTCATGATAATTCCTCCTCAAAAACTAAGGTCACGAACGAACTCAGGCCGCCGGCGTCGACTCCTGGAAAAGATGAACGTCACGCTGGGGAAAGGGTATCGTGAGTCCGCTTCGCTCGAGCTCGTGTTTGATCGACCGGTTCAAATCGTAGTAGACGGGCCAGTAGTCCGCGGTATTGACCCACGGCCTGACGGCCAGGTTCACAGATGAATCGGCCATCTCCAGCACCTCCACGACCGGTGCAGGTTCCTTTAGTACGTGTGAATGCCCAGCGAGGATCCCGCGCAGGACGTCTCTCGCTTTCTCGATGTCATCGCCGTAACTGATACTCGCCACGAGGTCGACTCGCCGTGTCGGGAACGCATTGACATTGATAATCTTGCTGCCCATGATGGATCCATTGGGCAAGATCACCTTCTGGTTGTCCGGTGTCGCAAGTGTTGTTGCCAGGATGCCGATCTCCTTGACCTTCCCTCGCGAACCTGCGGAGTCAATCACGTCGCCGACCCGAAACGGCCGGAACAAAAGGATTAGAACACCCGCGGCGAAATTTGACAAAGATCCTTGAAGCGCAAGGCCGACGGCGAGCCCGGCAGCACCGATGACGGCAACGAAAGACGTGGTCTGAACGCCGAACTTTGATAATGCGGCGATCACGGCGAACACCATGATGCCGCCCTTGGCAAACCTCTCGACGAAACCAATCAGGGACTCATCAATCTTGCCACGCCCCAAGGTGCGTCGAATAACTTTTCCGACGAGGCCGGCGACAATTCGTCCCGCGATGAGGATGGCGATCGCGCCCAGGATCTGGAGGCCGTAAGTCGTGAGATAGGGAATAACCTGGCTAATTATGGCCTGGGCGTCTTGGTTTTCCATTGTTGTAACCTCCTCAATGAAGTCGACAGAAGGAGCGCGCTGGAGTGCCAACTCAAGGGACAAGGCGAATGACGCGCGACACTTTAGGAAAATAAAACTGTCACTGGCTTCAACCCTACGGAGTTTTGACGAATGGGCAGACTTTTGTCGACAAGAATAACGTGAAAGTTGAGTGACCTTCTATCCGGATAT
>JAOTUR010000381.1 GCA_029863805.1 Candidatus Krumholzibacteriia bacterium
GTACGCCAATTTGTGTCGGTTGATCTCTGAGGGTCGTCTTCGCTCGCCCAAGGGTGAGTGCACCGTTCGCTGGCGGGAGATCTACGCCCATGCACCGGGCTTGATCGCCCTGTGGGGTGGCGAGGGCAGTCTTCTCGTGGGCAAAGCCGATCCGCTTTTTGTCGCCCGCGATCTGCGCGATGCCTTTGACGACCGGCTGTACGCGATGCTCACCCGTCACCGCGAACCCAAGGAGGTCGAGCAAGAGAAAAGGCTGCGCGAGCGTGCACGGCGTTATCAGATCCCGATGGTGGCCGCGATCGAGGTGCTCTATCACACGCCATCACGCAGCGAGTTGCACGACGTGCTCACGTGCATTCGTTATGGGGTAACCCTGTCGACGGCGGGATGTCTCACCCGCTCCAATGCCGAACATGCGCTCAAATCAACGCTGGAATTCCACAGCCTGTTTGCAGACGACCCCACATCGGTGTCGCGCACCGAGGAGGTGGCGTCACGATGCACCTTTTCGCTGAGCGAAATCCGCTACCGCTACCCTTCCGAAGAGCTCCCCGATGGAACGACATCGGCCGAACGACTTCGCCACCTCACCTTTAAAGGCGCGCGTCAGCGTTACCCGCAGGGCATACCCTCGGATGTGGCGGGCCAAATCGAAAAAGAACTCGATCTCATCCGCGAACTCGACTACGAGGGATACTTTCTCACCATGTGGGAGATCGTTCAGTTTTGTCGCCGTGAGGAGATCCTCTGCCAGGGCCGGGGTTCGGCGGCGAACTCGGCGGTGTGTTACTGCCTGGGCATAACCGCCGTCGATCCCGTGCGCACCGGTCTGTTGTTCGAGCGTTTCATCTCCCGCGAGCGCTCGGAGCCGCCCGATATCGATCTCGATATCGAGCACAACCGGCGCGAAGAGGTGATCCAGTATGTCTATCAAAAATACGGGCGCACACACGCCGCCATGGTTGCGAACTTTATCCGCTACCGCTCGCGTTCGGCCATCCGCGACATCGGCAAGGTACTCGAGCTCTCGGAGACGACCATCGACCGTTTTGCCAAACTGCTCTCCTATTATGACACCGTCTCGCCCGAGACCTTGCAACTCACCGGCTTCGACCCACACAACAAGGTACACCAGCTACTGCTGCGCCTGGTGCAAGAGATACAGGACTTTCCCCGTCATCTGTCGATTCATCCCGGGGGTTTTCTTCTGGGACACGAACCGGTGCACGATCTCGTCCCCATCGAGAACGCGACCATGCCCGAACGCACCGTGATCCAATGGGACAAGGAAGATCTCGAATCCCTGGGTCTTTTCAAGGTGGACCTTCTCGGTTTGGGGATGCTCACCGTGACCAATCTCGCCTTTCGTCTGATCGAAATGTTCTGCGGCAAGCCCTATTCGATGGCTTCCATTCCACCCGACGACGAGGCGACCTTTGCCATGATCCGCAAGGCCGATACCGTGGGGGTTTTTCAAATCGAGAGTCGCGCGCAGATGGCCATGCTGCCCCGTCTCAAGCCCCGCACTTACTACGATCTGGTGATCGAAGTGAGTATCGTTCGCCCCGGGCCCATTACCGGTGGCATGGTGCACCCCTATCTCCGCCGTCGCAATGGCAAGGAGACGGTGACCTATCCCCATCCTTCTCTGAGACCGGTTTTACAAAAAACCTTGGGGGTGCCGCTTTTTCAGGAACAAGTCATGCGCCTGGCCATCGTTGCCGCGGATTACACACCGGGAGAATCCGATCAACTGCGCCGTGACATGGCGGCGTGGCGGCGCTCGGGACGGCTGGAGCGTCACCACGACCGATTGGTGTCACGGATGACGGCCAAAGGCATCAAAAAGGAATTTGCCGAAAATGTGTTCAAACAGATTCGCGGGTTTGGCGAATACGGATTTCCCGAGAGCCATGCCGCGAGTTTTGCGCTCATTACTTATGTCACCGCCTGGCTCAAGTGTCATTACCCCGCCATCTTCACGTGTGCGCTGTTGAACGCTCAGCCGATGGGATTTTATGCACCATCGACCCTCATAGACGACGCCAAGCGTCACGGCATCCGCGTGCGTCCGGTCGATGTGCAACAGAGCCGTTGGGAGTGCACGCTCGAACCCTGTCCGCAAAGTGGTGAGGGATTCGCCGTACGTATGGGTCTGGGCTATGTGCATAGTTTTGGCGAACGCGACTGGGAGCGAATCGAGAGGACCCGTCAGATGGGTGCCTTTCGCTCGATCACCGACTTCGCGACCCGAACCGGTCTCGAGGATGGCGCGCTGCGGCGGCTCGCCGAAGCCGGGGCCTTCGAGCGTTTTGAAAAGGACCGCCGTAGTGCCATCTGGCAGGTGCGGGGTTTGCCTCGTATCGCCACTCCCCAGCTGCCGCTGGTCAAGACCGGTGCCAAGGCTCAGTTTTTGCCGCTGAGTTTTTTTGAGACCATCGACTGGGATTATCAGGCCACCGGCCACAGCCCCCGCGCCCACCCGCTCACCCCGCTGCGCCACGCATTCGCCGCCCAGGGCCTGCCCGATGCGGGCCAGGTGAGAACCATGCCCGACGGAAAACGTATTCGCTACGCGGGTCTGGTTATCTGCCGCCAGCGTCCTAGCACGGCGCGTGGTGTGGTCTTTATGACGCTGGAAGACGAGACCGGCTTTGTCAACATCGTGATCTGGAAAAACGTGTTCAAGCGCTACATGGTTCTCGCCAAGACCGCCTCGCTGATCGGTGTGACGGGCAAGCTGCAGGTGGCATCCGGCGTGACCCACCTGGTGGCCGAATCGCTGTGGACACCCAAAGTCGACACCCATCCCCGACGCAAAAAGAGCCGGGACTTTCATTAGGAC
>JAOTUR010000143.1 GCA_029863805.1 Candidatus Krumholzibacteriia bacterium
CGGTGAGATCACCGTACCTCTCGGCAGCCAGTCCGTGCGCGTTTTCGTGAACCACAACAGAAAACACGAACACAACCAAACCAACGAGGGCTTCCAGTACCTGTTCGGGGCTCATAGAATCCAATGATGTATGTTAATGTGACTACCGAACCTTTAAGATTTTGTGGCACTGCGGAATAACACGTACATCCTGAAGACAGCCCAATGCAAACCGCTGGGCCTCGTCCAGCAGACCCATCAGCTTCTCCCGTGCATGGTGCTCGTCTGAGTCTCTCTTAAAGATCTTGCCCTCGGGCTGCAGCACCAGCGGTATGCTGCGATCAATCTCGGCGATCAAATGAGTCGCAACCTCGATCTCCGCCGACGGTGTTGACGAGTCGATGACTATCTTTACGAACGCGCTCTTGCCCACGATCCACCTCAAAAAGTCCCTATGTGTATCCCAGTGAATCTCGCCCGTGGCATGCGGCAACTTGATATCCATCGCGACGATGTCGACAAAAGGGCGCACCTTCCGGAACCCCTCGACTTCCAGGCCGTTCGTTTCGAGATAAACCTGTAGCCGGTGGCGCTTCAGTTCCCTCGCGACCGCGGTCACGAAATCGCTTTGTTCGAGCGGTTCGCCGCCGGTGATGGTCACCCTCACCGGCACCGCCTCCGTGGCGAAATCCAAAAGCACGGCCACTGTCTGCTCCGCGCTCAAGGGATTTGTAAGTGATTCCTTCTTTGTTCTGTGAACCGTACAAAGGCTACTCTCTTGTTTGCTAGAGACTGTATCGCACCAGTAACATGTTGCCGTGCATCCCGCCGTGCGCAGGAAAAGATGCCGTTCGCCAACGTACAACCCCTCGCCTTGCACCGAGCAAAACACTTCCGACACGTAGCCGGTCACCGCTTCCGTACGCGTGGGTTCTCCGGCGCTACTGTTGGATACGTTTTTTATCTGGTTTGCCATGGTCGATCTCCCTACGGAATCGTTCGCACCTTGGTCTGCGCGTGACGACAAGACTCCAATTCTTCGCCGTAGCGTCCGAGTAGATCCGTGAGAAGCTCTCGGGCGTCGATTTTCATTTCATCGAGCCCGACGGCGGGCACCGGCGCGCCTTCCGGCCTGATATTGATGCCCAGGTGTATGACGGTCGACCGGGATGAAGGCGCCGCAATCGACACCGTGAGCTTTCTTGAATCGAAGTAAATATCATCGCCTTGACGACGAACGCCAAGATTCCGCTCGCCAAGGATCTCGCACAGCAGACAAACCAGCATCCGCTGCCTCAAAACGCCTGTATCCAGACGACATTGCGGATGCTCGATTAACACGTGCGCCATGGCGGCGCTTTCGATATAAGTGCCGGCCCTCGCGTCATCCAGATCAACCAGGTCCTCGTTGACAACCCGACACGGACCCAAAAACGCGGCCGCGGCATCACCCCGAAGTCCGGTCTGCTCGAGCACCCAGCCGCTTCGCAGCTCTTTGCCCGTATAGGGTGTTTCTACCTCCAGAACCTTGTATGCCAGCATGCGAAACTCGGCCAACTAGTTCTTAAACTCGAGGGGTGGTCTTACCTCTTCCGGCACGCCCGCCATCGCATCCTTCAGACGCCTGCACGAGGCGCATCGACCACACATCAACTCCTGCGAGTGGTAGCAACTCCAGATCACTGACAACGGAGCGTGTAGCTCAGCACCCAGCCTCAGAATTTCCTTTTTGTCGAGTTCCTGGGTAAAGCTGACGACGCTCACGCCAATGCGAGTAGAGAGTGCTAGGCCGCCGTTGACCCGCGAGACGTATTCTTGCCGGTTGTCGGGAAACTCGACGCCTTCTTGGCGATTGAATCCGGTCACCACGTGTTCACAGTCGTAGCTTTCGGCAAACGCTGCCGCGATGTTAATAAAGATACCGTTTCGATTCGGCACCCATACGGCATCTAGCGTGTCGAGTACGGGTTCACACTCGAGTTCCACTTGGGTTGTGGCTGGCGTCGCCCTCATCCCCTGCGGAGCTAGCCGCCCGAGCCAGCCGACCTCGACTTCCTCGAATGGGTGCCCGTAGAAGTTAACTACTCCCAGGACGGCGTTTCGCTCCCGGTCGATCGCCCTTTGACCGTAGTTGATAAAGAGAACCAGTCGGATCTCCATCTCGATGTCAGCCCTGGCCAGCGATACGACCGAATCTAGTCCGCCGCTGACAAGGGCGACCGCCCGCCTGCCTCTATAGTCAGTCAAACCGCGTTTCTCCTCGAGATTGCGACAAGAAAGGAGAGTGGAAGGCGTCTATCCACCTAACTCTAGCCATTCCAAGTCTCGAAAGCAATAGCATTTGAGCGGAAGCCCACCGTAAGAAATCCTGTCGGGAATGGATGCAAATTGCACTCCTGCCGATGATCGTCGCGGACTACAACCAACGCCAAGGAATGTAACGCACTTAAATAACAACCGGTTACGAACTTCGGGATAAATCCGGTTTTCAGAGGGCTCCTGGTATGCGTTTCGCTCTAATGTCCCGGCGGGCTACAAGTGTACCCATTCTGACCACGAGGGGAATGTTCTTCGCATGACTTCGAAATCTTCAGCGATTCTCGGCAAAGTCCTTCAGGATCGTCGCCGCCGGGACTACGACAAGGCGTTGAAGCGCCTGAGCGAGGGCATAGACAAGGTGCCTGCCGACGTACTCTTGTACAAGGAAGCCATTGATATCGGTCTCGAGGCCGGAGAGTCGCTACAGGCCGTAAAATTCTTCAAAACAGCCCAACGCAGAATCCCCAGTCAGTCCGAAGAGCTATGGAGTTTTAGTAAAGAAAAGGTAAGATCTTTCAACGATCCGATTTTCTGCAAGTTCCTTCTCGATTTGGCCATTAAGAGACGTGATTTCGCGGTTGCCGAAGAGATATTGGACGGTCTGAATGACCATACGGCTGCCGAACTACTCAAACGCATCCGTACCAAGAAGCAGACGTTGACCACCGCGAGCGGTGGCAATCAGATTTTCAAAGGCGAATTGATCGTCAGCGCGCTCGCCGAGGGTATGCTTTGTCTTCGCTCAAGGCGCTACCAGGAGGCCGCCAAGACCTTCCTTCGGGTGCTCGACGATAAGCCAGTCGAGCATGAGGGGCTGACCCCTTACCTGGCCGTGACGGAGAGAAACCACCCCAGGGAAGGTGGCATAAAATACGTTCTTGGCTGCGGTCGTCTTTTGGGAGAGGAGTACACAAAGGGCGTATCCAAGCTAATTCAAGGGGTTTCACTGTCACCGACGTACGCCGACGATGCGGTCGCAAGGCTGGAAGCCTTGGCGGACAACCCCGATGCCCCGACCGATCACATCGCGTACGCCACGGCAAAGATACTGATCATCAAGGGAGACATCCATGAAGCCGCAGACCGTCTACAGATCCTACTCGGCAAGGATTCTGACAAGGCGGCGGCCATCCTCGAACTGCTCGAGCCGCATATCGAGGAGGTCGGCGACAACCTCATTCTGGATTACGTCTACATCAAGGCGGCGCTGATCGCCAAGAGCGAGGCTCGCGCAATGGGGCAGCTGAGGAAAATCTACAAAGACAGGCGCCACCGGAGCAGTCTGTTGGAATGGCTGGACACCAACTCACAAGAACAGTCTATGCCGACCGAAATTCTTGCCTACTACGGCGAGGTTTTGCTCGACGAGCACATGTTCGTGAAAGCGATAGAGATCTTCAGGGAACTGCTATCGAGAGCACCCCAGGAAGTCCATTATGTCAAGGACCTCGTCGCGCCGCATTTTAACGACCCCAAGATCAGGCAATTTGACGACGAGATTTCCGAGGGTCGCACCGAACGTGCCGAAGATGGACTGGGGATCGAGCACTACGCAAGCCGCGACATCGATCTTGACACACCATCTTCCGACGCAACGATTGCCGGCGATATCCCTGCCGTAACGTCTAGCGTCTCACCTGCAACAGACGATGAAGGCACGGGTGCCGGTTTTGAGAAGGAGAAGGTGTTCGATTTGACCGGCTCGCGGACTTCCCAGAACAGCGACGACCCCTCACCGCCGTTTTCTGCTGCGGCAAATAAGCGGTTTGCGGAGGCGCCACCGGGTGAGGTCCCCGCGTTCGAGTCCCTCCCCGACTTGAAGCGTGACGAAAAGACCGTCCCCGAGGCTGTGCCATCCGCCTCCCAGGACGCGACTCAACCGGACGACGACAGTGCCCATCAAGAGTCGGAGCCCCAGCCCGGCCAAGCCAGCGAGACGTTGCACCTGCGCAATTCGCCTCCCAACGACCAGGACGACGAGGGCACTGGCGCTCCCGCCGTGATACTACTGGGCACCTCAGATATCGATGTCGAGGCAGACTACTCGCCAGAACTCGGCCAACCGGCCAACGGGGTGGAGACGTCGAACGATGACAGAACCGCAACAGAGGATTTTGAAACGCGCTACAAGAAGTTCGAGCATGGAGATCTTGACAACCACGCAATCATCGACTTGATCGAGGAGGCGATGAAGCTGGAGAAGACGGGGGAGATGAAAACCCTTCTCACTTTCAAGCCGCAAAACATCGCCCAAGAGATCAAACGCAAATATTATCTCGCGGAATATTACTTGAGTCTGGACCAGGCATTATCGGCATTAGTTATTCTCAAAACAGTCCCTCTAAACGCACTGAGCAAAGAGGAGCGGAGGGATTTCCTGCTGAGAATAGCTTATTCCTACAGGCAGTTACACCGGTTTGACGCTGCCCATAGTGTCTATTTGAGGATTATGAGTGAGGATCCAGACTCCGCGGAAGTGGAGCGCCTAGCCAGAGCCAACTACCATCGCTACCTGCGTTCGTCCACCGCGGATAATCCGGTGTTGGAGAAAGTAAGCACCTTGCAAGGGGTAGCCAATAAAGAGGAGGAACGGTAGCATGAAAATCTGTCCTTTTGTTTCCCACATGCTCGGAGATGGTGATGCGAACCCATGGACGCTCGACGCAAACACTGCGGTAAGCGCCAAGTTCGACGGCGACAAAAAGAAGGCGGAAGGCGTCGTCATCCTGGGCTACGAAGACGAGGATTCTCAGGCGGATACCATGACCGAGGTGGCCGTCGAGCAGTTAGCGGCGGAGACCGTCCCCTCACATCTGTACTGTCTCAAAGAATCATGTCGCTTCTACAAAGACAAGACGGGCGACTGCCAGTTTGACCTGACCTTCTCTATGTTGAGTGATCAAAAGTCAAAAGCGCCAAAAAACACGGACTTTTCCAAACAACTGTCAAAAGACATCGCAAAGGACATTGACAAAATCTGGAAATTTCAAACAAAGAGCGTCGCGGAGCTTGTCAAGAGTATTGGGGAAGCCGAGAAGAATCAGGCAAAATCGACCACCAACCTCAGAAAAGACGTGGAGAAAAATCTCGACATGCTGGCGGCAAAACTCGATAAATCGTCAGCCACTGAGGTCAAAAAAAGTATCGGCACCCTGCAGAAAAAGCTGGAAGACCGTGAACAAGGGTTCGAAGATCTCTCAAGCACGATGTCGGAGTTGGTCTTGAATCTTCATGAGAGCATTAGCAGTCTCCAGGACAAATCGGATGTAGCGTTCAAACGCATGGACCAGATGGCGGATTCTCTGCCCAAAGACGAGTCCGTCAACAAGCTTGTGAAAGACACCATTGAGCAACAACTAAAACAGTTGGCGGTTCCAGATGTTAAAAAGTCAATCCGTACGCTAGCAGACAGGGTTGATGACATCTTCAGAGCCCAGCAGAATACCGTTCCAGAGCTGGAGCAGAGATTCGAAGTCGCCGCCAAGGCCCAGACCAAGATGGAGAGCAGAATCTCTGCCTGGCAAGAGGAGATCGCGGAGCGTATCGCTGATCTCAAAACACAACAGAGGATTTGGGATGAACGCTTCAAGAAATTCGACGAGCGTCAGACGGAAATCATGAGTTATCTGGAAGATGTCAGAGATCGGCGTGACGGCGAGCAAGCTCGAACCAGTCAAAAAGAGGCGAAGAAAAACAACAACCTAGGGGTCGCCAGTTTTCATAACGGTGCTTTCGAGATGGCAAGGGATCAGTTCCTGCAGGCGGTGAAAGCAGATCCGGAATTCGCCGAGGCTTACAATAACCTTGGTCTGGCCTACACCGAGCTCAACGCGGAAGAAGACGCCACGGAAGCATTCAGCCGTGCCGTAGAGTTGAACCCCTCTCTGCACGCCGCCTACAACAACCTCGGCTACATATTTTTCAAAAAAGGGGAGTACGATCAAGCGATCGAGATGTACAACGAAGCGCTGGGCAGAAGCACGGACAACAGCTCGGCGTATACAAACCTCGGCAATGCCTACTACAAGCTTGGTCGACTGAGCGAAGCAAGGAAGGCCTGGACTAAAGCGATCGAGATCGATCCGGGGAACGAAAAAGCTAGCAGAAATTTGGAGCGAATCGGCGAGGAAACCGATTAAGGGATTCCGCTCCTTAAATCTTTAACTCGTCTCTTCTTCTTTTGCTACCCGAGCTACTTTTGTGGCTTCGAGACCTTTCGGCCCCTCCCTTGTCTCGAATTCGACGGTCTCACCTTCCGCGAGCGTGCGATAGCCATCACCCTGAATCTCTGAGTAGTGGACAAAAATGTCCCTGCCTGAATCCTGCTTAATAAAACCGTATCCTTTGCTTTCATTGAACCACTTTACTTTACCTGTCATTCGCAAGCGAACCTCCTTATATCCACAAAAACCACTGGGGCATGTCCCAATGGTTTCTACATGGCGTAAGAACTCTGCGATTATCTCCCAAAAACTAGACGTTTTGCCCAACCGCATCGACTATTGTAAAGCATCCTCGACAAATCTTCAAGTCAAAAATGGAGAGGCGTCTTCGCGGGCGTCTTGAGGATTCTTGAGCAATCATAAGACACGTTGCGGAAACCAACGGCGAAGACACGAAAAACGTTCGGCATTTTGCGTTCGGCCCCCGAGCGGTACAACGCTCGTTACACCGGTAACCCATCTCGCGACAACTTCATAAGCTATTATATATCAACCACCTCGGACCGTAGTGCTTCGGTTTGTACACGCTTTTTACTGGCATAGTTTTTGCCCTTTTAAGCGAGCAATTGCGAGCAACTGTCTCGCTGCTACTGAAGGATGTGGGAAAAGTGAAAACGGTTCTACCGTACCTGCGAATCGCAAACAAATACGAGCAGTTCTCGACGAGTCAGGTGAACCAGGTCATTCACGACTGCATTGCGACGAGCGCGCAGCGACCTTGTTACTTGGAGATTTCGGGTAGCAGTCAGAGATGTTTTCTCTTCTTCCGGGAAAAGCAGATCTACAACGCAGGCAGGATAGAGAACGACCAACTGAGCGAAACAACCATCAAAGACTTCTTGCAAGGTGTGCGTCAAATGCCGACCGCAGCCGCCGCCTGCTATGAGGTCAACAGCAAAATGCTTCATTCGATACTAATCCTCTTTCAGAAAAAACCTTCTTTAAAACTTCTCACGTCGATGGTGGATCTCGATGAGGTTCTGGACAGAATCGAGGAGGAAGGAAAAAGCTGTATCGTATCGGCATGCCAAGATGCGTTTCTTGCCATCTTACGTTACGAGAAAGGCGAAGTAACAGCCCTGTGCCATGAACTATCACTGCCGACCCCGAAGGAGAGCGGCTTCCGTGAGGATTTTTTGGTAAAGATCTATACACTGTCCGCCGAAAAACCGCTTTCGATAAACATCCATGAAGATCTTCTGGTGAAGTATGCGAGTGACGCGCAAATGATCGACGACAGTTACCGCGGCGACATTACGGAGCTGTATTTGTCGAAGCCGCCAACTGTGACGCTGCGATTCAAGGGCAGAGAAATCGGTCATTGGACCCTTGATCGCCCGGTTTTGAACATCGGTCGCACAGCTGACAACGACATCGTCATAGACAACCTGGCAGTATCGCGTCTTCATGCGGTTTTGGAAAGAGACAAAGGCGACTACTACGTCAGGGACTGCGATAGTCTGAACGGGACCCTTCTCAATAACAAGAAGGTTGGAAGGGCCAAGTTGCAGCATGGCGATGAGATCGTTATCGGCAAGCACGAATTGAAGGTGCAAAAACAAAGTGGGATGGATGTCCAATCGGGTCCGGACATCGACCAGTTCGACCAGACTGTGATTCTGGCTCCTGGGCAAACACCACAGCAACCTCACACACACTCGCGGATCAATCACTCAGCGCCTCGACTCATTGAGAAAACCAAGGCGGGAGAGATAGTAATTGAACTCAACAAACCGAGTCTGGTCCTGGGAAAGGATTCGGACGCTGATGTCACCATCGACGGTTTCATGGTGGCGAAGCTGCACGCGGAGATCGTCGAGCAAAACGGAGATTACGTCATCAGACATCTTAATGGGTATCGAAAGGTGTCGGTTGGTGGAAGACCAGTGACGGAATGCGTGTTGAAGGACAACGATGAGATAAGGATCGGAAAGAGCGAATTTATCTTCCAGAAATAAACGGTCGCCACCTGTGGAGGACAACATGCGCTACGTTTTGATTTCTGATATTCACGGCAACCTTGAAGCATTGCGAGCGGTTTTGTCCTTCGCGAGCAACCTGAAACCGTATGAGTTGTACTGTCTCGGTGACGTCGTCGGCTACGGGGCCGATCCGCGAGAATGTCTCGAAAAGCTGAAGACGGAGGCAAATCTGATTCTCGCGGGTAATCACGACCTCGCCGTGGCAGGCGTCATAGGTAGTGAGGATTTCAACCCGATGGCCCAGGCGGCTGTCGATTGGACCCGAAGGGCGATGGAGGAAG
>JAOTUR010000332.1 GCA_029863805.1 Candidatus Krumholzibacteriia bacterium
CAAATCTACCGCTGGTCTATATCGATGGCGATTACTGCTTCACGCACGCCTCCCCGATCGAACCTATGAGATTCGGTTATATTCGAACGCTCGAGGACGTTGCGGAGGTCATGTCCTCGATCGGCCAACGCTTCTGTTTTGTCGGCCACACACATCTTCCTGTCCTCGTGCGCATGGACGAACAAAGAGGTCGGCTGGAAATCGTCCACGATGACCACATCAGAATCGAGGAGGGGTTCCGGTACTTCGTCAATGTAGGAAGCACCGGCCAACCCAGGGATAGCAACCCCGATGCGTGTATGGTAATACTCGACGAAGATGCTGAGACACTAGAGTTCCTCAGGGTACCTTACGACATATCAGCCTGCCAGAACAAGATCCTCTCGGAGGGTCTTCCCTCTTACCTGGCCGAGCGCTTAGTGCTGGCGAGGTGACAGGCACGTGTCCGACGGCAAACAATACCAGATTCTAAAGCTCGTGGCCAAAGGTGGAACCGCCGTTCTATACAGCGCGATCCAAACCTCCCTCGATCGTGTAGTGGCCATCAAGAAACTGCATTCGCATTTGACCGAAGACGAAAACTTTACCCGCCGCTTCGTGCTCGAAGCCAAGGCCGCGGCCTCACTCGACCATGAGAATATCGTGAAGATCATCGACTTTGGTACCGAGGCCGGCTCCTATCACATGGTCATGGAGTTTATCGAGGGCGAGAGTCTCCGCGGCATACTTGACAAGTGGAAGCAACTGCCGGTAGATGTAGCGCTCGCTGTTGTATACCAGGTCTGTCAAGGCCTCGAACATGCACACGCAAAGGGGATCGTACACAGAGATATTAAGCCTGGCAACATCATGCTTACTCGCACAGGTAAGGTGAAGATCACGGATTTTGGGCTTGCAAAGCTAACGCAGAACACTACGCAACACACCGCGGCGAACTCCATTCTCGGTACCCCCCTATACATGTCACCCGAGCAGGCGTTCGGCGAAACCGTCGACCACAGAAGCGATCTTTTCTCTCTCGGCACGACGCTCTACGAAACGCTCACCGGCATACAGCCATTCCGCGATGAACACTACATGGGTGTCATTCAAAAGATCATCAACAGGAATGCGCCACACCCCTCCAAGTTCAGTGTGGAGATCCCAGTTTCTGTGCAGTCGCTTTTGGGCAAGGCGATGAACAAGAGCCGCGAAGCGAGATTTCAGAGCGCGGGCGACTTTAAGCAAACCATTGAAAGATATTTGGGTCTCAACCAACTAAAAGAGGCTTCAGAAAGCCTCAAGCATTTACTCAGCACCGACGGAGCCACGGTCGTGCTGCCGCGAACGGCGGTCGATCGACAACGCAAAAGAAGCCTGCGCAGAGGTTTCGTTGTCGCCCTGGCTATCACCACACTGCTTGGAGCAGCCGGGTTAGCGTATTCTTTGGGGCCACAAGCGGTGTTGAAGCAGGTGGAAGGGCTCGTCGCATGGTTTGGCAAAAGCGCGAGTTTTATGGGACAGGGACAAATGAGCGGGTTTTCGGGGGCCGGTTCGGATGCGTACCTTTCATCAACGCTCCTGGATAGCACCGCGTCAACCAGTAGCGATAGCGCTGGCGTTGCAACCGACTCCATCGGCGCGAATTACAAGCTCAACCCGAAGCAGGCTACCCGAGCGGATTCGGCCAAGTCCAACACGATTCAGCCAGGCCAAAAGGATCCTCCAGTCACGGCCGTTGAACATGTCGTGGAGCCTTCTACAGCAAACACCGATACGCCAAAGACGGAGAAGACGCGAACAACGGTCAAAGCGGTCCGAAAAGGGTGGATATCGGTCGACGCCGATCCTTGGGCAGAAGTCTATATCGATGGCCAGTACCGTGGCGACACTCCGCCCGCCTTGCGGGTCGAACTCGTCCACGGACCTCACAGTATCGAATGTCGCAACCCAGCGTTCACTGCGTACCATGAGACGATCCACATCACTGCGGGCGAGCTTTCGACTCGAAATATCGTGCTGACAAAGCTTACGGGTCACATTCGTGTGAGCACCACAGCCGGTGCAGAAATCTATGTGGACGGCGTGTTGGTCGGCGTCACACCGCTGACAAAGGCCATCGAGCTGGAAGCGGGCACCCATCAGGTGACGGTCAGAAAAGTCGGCTACCACGTTTGGGATAACCAGATTGCCGTCGACGCGGACCAAACCATGCCCCTGGATATTACGCTGAGCCCCCTCTACTGACGCGCCACCCCGGAACGCAAGAGTGACAAAGCCTGGTCGAACACTGTGGTAGCTGCAAGTCGCTGCAGATTGCCGTCGCCGGCTCGAACAACGTGCAGGTTCGAGCAACGCGGAGCCCAGCGCATTGGATCGGTAGGTCCAAAGACCGCAAGTGTTGTGGCGCCCGATGCACAAGAGACATGCATCACGCCGGTGTCGTTGCAAACAACCAGGTCGGATTCTTGCGCCACCGCGGCCACCTCACCTATCTGACGGCCTCGGAGCACAGAATGAGGCGGTTCGATAAGACCACAGAATGTCGCCACTGGGTACCGGTCTCTCGGTCCTTCAATCACAAACACGTTGATCGGTAACTTCTGGGCTAAAAGATTGACAACCTCTGCGAACCGTTGCGGCGACCATATATTTTGAGTCTTTCCTGCGCCGGGATGAACGACGACCTTGAACGCACCCGGCCTTGCGTGGTCAGCGAGAAATGATTCCGCCCAGGCGCGATTCTCAACAGTGGGAACTAGGAGTGGCGCGAGGTCCTCTGTGCGGATTCCCACCGCCGCCAGGGGATACAGATTGTGCTCGGCTTCATTCATGCCCTGGAGTTCGACTGAGGACGGCAGGGGTAACTCCAAGTGATAAAATGAATTGCTGAGGCTATTGCCAAACGGGCGCGATGTGGACCCGATACGGATTCGGGCTCCCGAAAGTAGCCCCAGCGCCGCGCTGGTAAAAGAGAACGAGACCGTGTGCAGGATGATTACCAGATCATAGCGATTCCGGCGCATCTTGTGTATCAGTGACAACCAACCGATGGGATTACGGACGTTGTAGGTTATCACGTGGTCGACATAGGGATTGTTGAGCAGCACATCGCGGTTGATCCGTGCCGTGAGGACGCCGACCCGAGCGCCGGGAATCGATTCCTTTACTGCCCGGAACGCCGGCACGGCTAGCAGCATGTCGCCCATTTGATTATGCTGTCTGATCACGAGGATACGCCGCGGCAACTGGGCGAGGACTTGATCGGTTGTCATCGAGGGTGTGTTTACGACCGATGTCAGCAGCTTTATGAGAAGGCGCTTGCCGACTCGCTCGACTCTTTTCAACGCTCCCATCACGGACCCCTTCCCAGCGGAAGACGACCACTTGCCCCGGGTCTAATAGCGATCTTTGAGCCGTTTTTCGACTTCGCGCAGCATATCCACATAGCTGTCGTAACGTGACCGATAAATGCCCCCATTCTCGAGGGCCTCCTTGACCGCGCAGCCGGGCTCGTGGACATGGGTGCACGGCTGAAACTGGCATGCCTTCACCAAATCCCGAAATTCCGGGAAACACAGGGGCAGCTCCTCTTTGGCCGCTCCCGGGAATCCAAATTTCTGCATGCCGGGTGTATCCGCCACATAGCCTCCACCAATAGGAAAAAGCTGAGAATACGTCGTCGTGTGGCGTCCACGCCCGGTTTTGCGCGCCACGTGCCCCACTTTTAGTTTGAGCGTGGGATCGATGCGGTTCAGCAACAGACTCTTGC
>JAOTUR010000382.1 GCA_029863805.1 Candidatus Krumholzibacteriia bacterium
TAACGGCCTGGTGCCGCTATTGACAAGCGGAATAAGGGTTCAAAGATGGGGATCTCGCGAGTCGCCGCCAGAGTAAACCTGCAGAAAGCGCTGCAGTGCTCGGTCGATGGCATCCACCAGGCCGCCCTCGTCACGAACCCGCGTCTCCCAACCGGGGTTATCACCGACCTGAACGTGAAACAGCTCGCGATAGGGAGATAGACGGCACAAGAAATGGCCCTGGTAAAAAAACCGGATCTCGACGCTCGTCGCCTGAACTCGGATATCATCATGCACACCCGAGTAGGTTTGGATAAATCGATTGAACAGGGCTCGTACCGCCCCGTTCTCAATGTCACTGGCGAGCCGCCCCGGCTCGGGTTGCACCGAGTCGCTCAATCTTACTATTCCTCCGCAAGGAGTTGATTTGACAGAGAATGCTCTCCGATATCGCCATATACTGGCGGGAAAGACCCGTGTTCGGATTTCGAAACACCACCGGCACACGATCCTTGAGCGCCATTCGCCAGCGGCTGATAGATCCAAGGGACCCGGTGGCCACAGCCGGAGGCCGCGTCGATCCGCTGCCGTTATCCACCGTTAAGCTAAACGTGGCTCGCGAACCTAGCCACCGCAGCACGTCGGGGTCACAGACCGACCCATCTGGGGTCAGATAGATGGCCCAACGCTCTCGTGCGCACCGACCCACGACGCGCTTCAAAAAAACAGCAGACTGGCCGTCTACCCCTGCCGGCGGCAAATGTATCAAGTTGACGCGGAGACCGCGGTCTTGCGGAAACTCGCTCATCAATCTGACCGGATCGAAAGCGACGGATATTGCGTTCAACGCCGGTGCAAATTCTCTCGGCGATACTTTTTCCCATCCCAGGTAAACATGTGGAGAGTGCGAAAAATAGAACGCCGCGTTGGGCAATAAACCACTCAACTCAAATACTCGAACGCACGCCTTTTGCTTCGAAAAGGCGGCCGCCAAGTTCGCCGTGTGAAAGCCCGAGAAACAATCTTTGCTGCTTGCGGTCAGGAAGATGTTTAGGCTGGAGGCCGGTGTGTGAATCACACGACGCGAAAGGTATAGGTGGGCGATATCACGGATGTTCCGCGGTCGGTGGGTCACGGCCATAGATCGTTGCCTTTTTATGAAAGTCCACAAGCTGCTATACGATGAGCAGCGAGTTCTCCTGGCCAAATTCGTTACGAATATAGTCCCGATTGTTCGGATCGCGGATCCATACGCCATCGACGATAAAACGATATTCGTACTCGCCCGGCCTGATGTCGAGCACGAGTTTCCAACAGCCGTCTGTGGCGTCCTTCTCGAGTGGAATCCCCTCCTTTGACCAGTTGGAAAACTCGCCAGTCACAGCAACACTTCTGGCCTGAGGAACATCGAGGCTGAAGAGGACTCCCTCTGAGACCTTCTGGGGTCCATGGAGCTTTTCCATCCATTGACCGAGGTCGTCCGTCTTGATTTTCGCCTCCTTCTCGATCAGTTCACGCGCCAGCAATAGAAACTGTCTGGCCGCTTTCGACTGCCGGTCGAGATCGAGAATCGAAACGCCTTTTGCCGCCGCTTCTTTTAGCCGCACTGTATGGCTGACAAAAGTGTCCATCAAGACCGCCGAGTGAAACTTTTCGATCTCTTGCAGCAACTCATTGGAGAAGTGCGTTCTCGTATCCAGGTTGTTACACACAATGTGGACATTAAGTCGCCGGTGTAGCTCCTCTTCGATTACTTCGATGGTCTCGCGTAGCTTGCTGAGTCCGTGCAGAGAAAAATAACTAGCATCGACCGGAATGATGATCTCGTCGGCGCTTATGAGAGCGTTGAAGGTCAGAAGCCCGACGCTCGGTGGGCAGTCGATGATCACGTAATCAAAGGCATCGTCAGCCAACTGCGATAATTTGTTCGACAGCCGTTCTTCGCGTCCCATTCGGTCGGCGAGTTCTTGTTCGACACCGCTCAATACGGTACTCGATGGCACAATATGGAGACCATCGGCCAGCGGCAGCTGTGCATCGACAACGCGAACGAGAGGATCCATCAAGAGTTCGTAACTAGTGAACTCCAGGTTCGATTGACGCACACCAAGGCCCACGGACGCGTGGGACTGGGGGTCAAGATCAACGAGAAGCACCTTCCTCTCTATCCCCGCCAGCGCAGCCGCCAGATTTATCGAAATCGTGGTTTTGCCGCACCCCCCTTTCTGGTTCATCACCGCGACGGTTCTCATGGCATCAACCTCCATGAAGAAAAAGAGCCCGTTTCTTCACGAAACCGGCTCAACCTTGGGGCAGAGACACTTGTGAATTCTGACCTGTCATAATCGTTAATTGCCCCATAATCACCCGCTATCTATTTTGTTATCAAGGCGTTACAGGAACTACTTTTAGGCCAGTTTAAGTAAAGAGGAGGCCATTTTTTTTGTCAAGCTTTTTCTAGCGATAGGCAATCAGAGCGACGACCAGGCCAACCAGGAATCCGACGCTCACCTCCCCCCACGTGTGTCCAACCAACTCCTTGAGCCGAGACCTGTTGAGATGGTGTGTTACCAGGAGATCATCGATCAATTCGTTCAGAACTCGCGCTTGCTTGCCTACCTCTTGCCTCAGACCGGCAGCCTCAAAAACGATGTACATACTAAAAATGAGCGTGATGCTAAACATAGCCGAGCTTATTCCGGTGTGCAGACCCACACCTATTGTGAGTGTTGTCACCAGCGCCGTGTGTGAGCTGGGCATGCCACCCGTGTCAAAAAAACGCTCCAACCGGAGCTGCCTCG
>JAOTUR010000383.1 GCA_029863805.1 Candidatus Krumholzibacteriia bacterium
AAAATTCTCCGCGCGATTCTTAACAGTCTGGATGTGTTTCAGTTGTGGTTCTACATTCTCGTCGGCATGGGCGTTATGCACGTCTTCAAGTTGAGCGGGCGATCGGCTGCTCTGGTGGTGATCCCGGTGTGGCTCGTGTTTGTTCTCATAGCGCTGGTGAGTGCGAGGTTGGGTGCGTAGTATACCCTGGTGGCTTAAAGGTTTCCCAGACGCCTGACTATCGGCGGGTGCCGTTGACAATGTATAAAGCGGAGTGATAGAATAGCGGTTTAAGACGTTATCAGATATTTACCTACCGGTGTGGAGGTTTTCTAGAGGAGGATAATGTGAAGCAGTACGCTCCCGACAAGATTCGTAACATCGCTCTGGTGGGACATCAGGATACCGGCAAGACGTCGCTGGCCGAGGTGATCCTTTTTTCCACCGGTGCTGTGAGCCGCGTCGGACGGGTCGAGGACGGTAACACAACCATGGACACAGCCCCCGAGGAGATCGAGAGAAAGATCTCGATTCTAGCCGCGCTCGCGTTTTGCGAGTTTGATAATCACAAAATCAATTTGGTCGATACGCCAGGGTATGAGGACTTCGTGGGCGAAGTATTTGCCGGTTTGGACGTCGTCGAGGGCGCCGTGCTGGTGATCCGTGGTGATGCCGGGGCGGAAGTGGGCACCGAAAAAATCTGGCGCCACCTGCGTGACAACAATGTTCCAACCGTTGTTTGCATCAACAAGATGGATAAGGAAAACGCCTCTTTTGACAGTAGCATGAAGTCGCTGCAGGATAACCTGGGCGGCAGGCTGCTGGCCATGCAATACCCTCTTGGCGAGGGTCACGAGTTCAAGGGAATTATCGATGTCATCGACCAAAAAGCCTACGAGTACAAGACGGATGGCAAGGGCGATTTCAAGACAGTCGAGATTCCGGGAGACGTGGCGGAGAAAGTGGCGTCCATGCGTCGTGAGATCTACGAAACGGCAGCCGAGAACGACGAGGCACTGATGGAGAAATATATTGAGACCGATTCGCTCACGCTGCAGGAAGCGATCAAGGGGATCTCTATAGGGGTGGCAGCCGGCGATGTTTTTCCCGTTTTTCTTGCGTCCGCCGAAACGAACATCGGGATCCCACAGTTGCTCGGCGGCATTGCAGCCACGTTGCCCTCGCCGGTGGAGAAACCGCTGAGGCTTGGAGATGGAGACGATGCGCTGAGTCCGGATCCTTCGGGGCCGACTGCGGCCAAGATCTTCAAGAACGTGTCCGAATCACACGTCGGCGACATGCTTTTCGTCAGAAACTATCGGGGTACGTTGTCGAGCGGCAAGGACATCTTCAACGGAACCAGAGAGCATGCGGAGCGACTGGGGCAGTTGTTCTTTTTGCAGGGCAGACACCGCACGGAAACGGACAAGATTACGGCGGGCGACATTGGGGCGGCCGTGAAGCTCAAGAACGCTCATGTGGGCGATACTCTATGTGATAAGTCCAAGCCGGTCAAAATCCCACAGACCGTTTATCCAACCCCGTCCATTTTCTCGGCGATTTCGGCGGCCAGCAAGGGCGATGAGGACAAGATCGGTACTGGCCTCAATCGACTAAAGGAAGAGGATCCGACGTTCGATGTCCGTGTCGACACAGAGGTACACCAGACCCTCATTTCAGGGCAGGGCGAGCTCCACCTCGAGATATTGGTCGGTCGCTTGAAAAGCCGCTACGGAGTCGAGGTCCTGTTGTCGAAACCGAGGATCCCCTATAAAGAGACGATCAAGAAGAGCGCGCAGGCGCAGGGTAAATACAAAAAGCAGACAGGCGGACGCGGACAGTATGGAGATGTGTGGCTAAAACTCGAACCGCTACCTCGCGGCGGGGACTTCGAGTTTGTAAACGCGATCGTTGGCGGAGTCGTTCCCGGCAAGTTCATTCCCGCCGTCGAGAAGGGCGTGGTTGCGACCCTGCGTGAAGGTGTGGTCGCCGGCTATCCGGTGGTGGACGTCAAAACGACATTGTACGATGGCAGCTACCACAACGTCGACTCGTCGGAGCAAGCGTTCAAGGTTGCGGGCTCCATGGCCTTCAAAAAAGCGGCCATGGAAGCCAATATCGTGCTTCTCGAACCGATAATGAATGTCGAAGTCAAAGTACCAGAGGATTTTATGGGCGATGTGATGGGTGATCTAAGTAGCCGACGGGGTAAGATTCAAGGCATGGATCCGGAGGGGCACTTCAACGTCATAAAGGCCCAGGTTCCCCTTGCCGAGCTCTATCGATACTCGACCCATTTGCGTTCGATGACTCAGGGCCGTGGCATCCACAAGCGGGAGTTTTCGCACTATGAAGAAGTCCCACGCGAAAATGCACTGAAGATCATCGAAGAAGCCAAAAAGCAAAAAGAAGAGGCACAACAAGGTTGATGAGATGGCCGGGCACTCGAAATGGGCTCAGATCAAGCGCAAGAAAGGCGCCAAAGACGCCGCCAGGGGCAAGCTCTTTGGCAGGTTGATTCGCGAGGTGACCGTGGCCGCCAGGCAGGGTGGTGGTGACCCGGACGCCAACGCGCGTCTGCGTTTGGCTATACAGAACGCCAAAGACAACAACATGCCGCAGGACAACATCAATCGCGCTATCAAGAAGGCGACCGGCGAAGGAGGTGGTGCCCATTACGAAGAAGTCACGTACGAAGGCTACGGACCCAATGGCGTGGCGATCATGATCGATGCTGTCACCGACAATAAGAATCGCACAACAGCCGAGATTCGACACGCGCTG
>JAOTUR010000089.1 GCA_029863805.1 Candidatus Krumholzibacteriia bacterium
TTTATAAGAACATACCGGTCGACCGGCGCGACCCGTTCATCGACCGTGATGACAACCTTTGTATCCTGTGCGGGCGCTGCATCAGGGCGTGCGAGACATACGGACTAACCTACACGCTGGATTTCGTGCAACGCGGCAGCGAGATGCGCGTGGGCACCGCATTCAACCGTACCTTGGTCGAGGCCGGCTGCCGGTTTTGTGGGTCGTGTGTTGACGCGTGTCCCACCGGCTCCCTCTCTGAGAGAGTGAATAGATGGGACGGGGCAGCGGAACACCATGTACAAACCACGTGTTCCTTCTGTAGCGTCGGCTGTCAGTTCGAGCTAGGGGTCAAGAACGGTCGTGTGATCGAGTCACGACCGCGCAAAGACGGCCCCGTCAACCAGGGTGACAATTGTGTGAGGGGCCGTTTCGCCGTTGTCGAGTTCAATCGTAGCGTGCAACGGCTAAAGAGTCCCCTGGTTCGTAGAAACGGAAAGCTGGTGGAGGTGCCCTGGGAAACAGCGCTGCAGGCGGCGGCCAACGGCCTTAAAGACGCCGAGCCCAAAAAATCTGCCCTGGTTTATTCCGGGTGTTGCACCAACGAAAACATCTACTTCGCTCACAAGTTTGCGCGCGATGTGCTAAAGACGGCAAACGTGGACAGCACGCTCAGGCTGTCCTATGCACCGCTAATCGATACGAACGCCAACGGAACCTCGGCGGCGATTTCCGACCTCACGGGTTGCGCTGGGGTACTGGTCATCGATGCCGATCCGGATTTCTCGCATCCGGTGTTGGCACAAAAGCTCCGGAAAACGGTGGACACCGGAGGTACCCGTCTCGTCATCATGGCCCCTTACGCCACCGGTCTGTCGAGCCACGCATCGTGCGAGATCCGTCACAAACCCGGCGAGGAGCGACGGGTACTGGAGGCACTCTATGACCGGTTGTCCCGTGGCGGACCTTCAACTACGCCTGACGGCGATGTAGAGTGCGTCGCGCGGGTTCTGGAGGAGGCCGAAAGACGGGGCCCCGTCATCATACTTTTCGGCAGTGGGGTCACGCGACGGCTGGACGGAGCCACCAACAAGGAACTGGTCGAGGCCATGGCCAGCCTGCTTCCCGCGCGAGTTCTGCCATTGCTCAGCTCGGCCAACGACAAGGGAGCGATGGAGCTGGCAGCATTCTTCGGGAACGACACCCCTTCTGTGGGACTGACGTCGCCCGAGGTCTTTGCGGCCGCACGCATGGGGCAGTTGGATTATCTGCATTTGATCGGTGAGGATTTGCCCCCCGGCGACTACGACACGCGGTTCGTCGTGGTTCAGGATATGTTTCTCCCTTATGTGTCGGGCAGGATCGCCGATGTCGTCTTCCCGGTAGCGAGTTTTGCAGAGGTAGACGGCACATACACCAACATGGAAGGTCGGATCCAAAGGGTGCGCGCGGCGACAAAGTATGCGCTGGGTTCCATGTCCGACTGCGACATTCTGTCTCGTCTTGCCAAGAAACTGGACGTCGCAGGCTTCGAACGGGTACAACCCTCGGAGATCATGGCCGAGCTGGCAAGCACTGTTCCCTTTTTTAAGGGCGCGACGCACGAGGCTTTGCAAAGCAATAAGGCCTTCTTCGGCAAGGCCGACGAGGGTCGCAAGATGCAACCCCGGGTAGCAGACAAGGACTCCCGCGCCCCGCGGTGGGAAGCAACGGACAAGGATTACCCCTTGTCGTTGGTCGCCGAATTCGACGAGTATGTGTACAAGGCTACGCCACTGGCGTCACAAGTTCGTGGATTGCGGAGACTCGAGCGGGCGGGTACAGTGGCTCTAAGCCTCAGCGATGCGGAGGCGATGAGTATCGAAAGCGGGATGCCGGTGAGAATAATATCACGAAGAGGCACTGCGGTGGCGGCGGCGGCGGTCTCAGAGGGCATCCAACCAGGCGTGGCCAGAGTGGTCGCGCGCGGCGGCGACGGGTCGGCAGTGGTTGTACTTGACGACCTACTCGACCCCGTGAGCAAGGCTCCTCACGAAGTGTGCGCGGTGCGCATAGAGAGGCTGTAGAGGTAAGAACTATGCACAAGGTCGTGGAGCGAACCCGAATTGTCCCCAACATTCACCTCTTGAGGGTGGAGGCGCCGGAAGTGGTGCGGAAACTTCAGCCAGGCAACTTCGTCATCGTCAAGATCGACCAGATCGGTGAACGCATTCCGTTGACGGCAGCCGATTGGGATGAAGAGACGGGGATCGTCAGCCTGGTTTTCATGACCGTGGGTGCGTCAACGCACAGACTCGCCCAGCTCGAGGCGGGGGACGAGATCGAAGCCTGTGTCGGACCTTTGGGCCGGGCTCAGGCGGTCGATAAGTTCGGCACCGTCGTGACGGTGATGGGCTGCTACGGAATCGGCGCCATGCTGCCAGTGGCACGGGCCATGAAGAAGGCGGGCAACCGTGTGATTGCGGTGATAGAGGCAAGAACCGAAGAGCTGCTCTACTGGCAGGACAAGTATGACGAGTTCGCCGACCGTATCGTGCTCACGACCTATGGCCTGTCGTGTGCCGGCCACGGCCGTGCTGCCGACGCTCTGCAAGATATTATTGATAAGGGCGTGAGCATAGACCGGGTGGTGGCGTTGGGTTGCACGTATATGATGATGAGGACCGCGGAGGCCACGCGCCCGTTTCATATCAAAACCATCGTGGGACTCAACCCGGTCATGATCGACGGCACGGGTATGTGCGGCGTCTGCCGCTGTACGGTCGGTGGTCAAACCAAGTTTGCCTGTGTGGACGGTCCCCATTTTGACGCCCATGAGGTGGACTGGCAGGAGTTGACTTTTCGCCGCCGTTCGTACCTCGACGAAGAGGTCCGTGCCCTCTCCGAGTTCGAGACTCGAACCTATTAGACCTACCCTTCCCACCAGTACGCATCGACACCATTGCCACACGATCGGTCGCCGAAGCTCCGCGTTTTTGAACGCCCGATGCCCCTTATTGCTTTCCCTATCCATATAATGATAAAATAGACAGAATGAACGAAGTGAGCTGTTGAGGATAACGATCGTCATGCACTGCCAAAGGAGGCGCCATTGAAAAGAACAACTTGGCTCATCGGATCCCTGCTGGCTACTGCGGCGCTGGCAACCACGTTTTTCGCCCTGGCCCCGACGCAAGCGACCGGGCCCCTAGCGGATGCGACCTTCGTCAAACAAGAGATTTCCCCGGGCCCCATCCCAGGGGAAGCCGCGCTACGCGCCAGGATCAACCCGGAGACGGGCCGCGTCGAAGTATCCACGATCCCGGCTGCGGCGGTGCTGGACCCCGAGACTGCCAATGCTCTGAGGCGGGATACCGAAGGCTTGAAACAAACGATTCACCCCAGCGGAGCCGTATCGGTAAACCTGCAAGGGCGATTTCAAAATGTTTCCGTCGCCCGCTTGCATGGGGACGGAAAGCTCGTGATCTGCTCGGAGGATGCTGAACAGGTCGAGGGAATCGCTCAGGGGCGCCCGGTAGCAACACCCATGGTCGACCAGACTCCGGAGGTGCGATGATGACTCGCCTCCTGGTTCTAGCGAGCTTGCTTATTCTCGTCGGCGCTGTGGCCAGCAGCGCCGCAACCATCGTCATCGTTAACCTCGATGGACCAAGCGAGGGATTCAACGACCCCACACCCGCCTCGCCTGTGGGCGGCAACACGGGAACCACGATCGGGGAGCAACGCCTCATCGTTTTCGAGGCAGCCGCGGCGATCTGGGGAGGGTTGCTTCCCAGTGCCGTGACCATCCGTGTGGAGTCACGCTTCAGCCCACAGAGCTGCGACGCCACCAGCGCGGTTCTGGGATCGGCGGGACCGAACGACGTGTTTCGTGATTTCGCCGGTGCCGAGATCGCCGGCACCTGGTATCACGTCGCACTCGCCAATAAGTTGGCTGGTGTCGATCTGGCCCCGGGTAGCAACGACATTTCGGCGACGTTCAACAGCAGCATCGACAACAACAACAATTGCCTGCAGGGAACGAACTGGTACTACGGGCTGGATGGAAACGAAGGAACGGATGTGGAATTGTTGCCCGTGGTGCTCCACGAGTTGGGTCACGGATTGGGTTTTAGCACTCTGGTCAGTTTGGGCACCGGTGGGGAGTTTTTGGGATTTCCCGATCGGTACGAGACGTTCATCCGGGACAACTCCAACGGGCTGAACTGGGACCAGATGAGCAACGCCCAAAGGCTGAACTCCGCGACCAACACCAGCAACGTGGTCTGGGATGGGCCGACGGTAACCGCTCTGGCTGACGATTTCCTGGGCGGCACACCGGTCATGACCGTGAACAACCCACCCCCACCGGCGCTGCCGAGTACCATACCCATAGGCACGGCGACGTTTGGACCAAGCCTTAGCGAGACCGGTGTCACCGGCGATATCGTTCTCGTAGACGACGGAACGGGCACGACCAGCGACGCTTGTGAGCCGATCACAAACGGTGCCCAAGTGGCGGGAAACATCGCGCTGATCGATCGGGGCACTTGTACCTTTGTGAGCAAAGCGCAGGCGGCACAAGCGGTCGGTGCGATCGCCGTGGTCATCGCCAACAATGTGGCGGGATCTACGCCGATCACTCTGGGTGGAACGGACCCCACGATCACCATACCTGTTGTCAGCATCACGCTGGAGGACGGCAACGCCATAAAAGCTGAGTTGGGCACAGGTGTAAACGTTACCCTGCAGCTCGATGCAAACGATCTGGCTGGAGCGGACACCAGCAACCGGGTACAGCTCTACGCGCCGAGCCCCGTCGAGTTCGGGTCCTCGATCTCCCATTGGGATGTGGAGGCACTGCCGAATCTTTTGATGGAACCGGCCATCAGCGACGACCTCTCTTCGGACGTGGATTTGACGATGGCACACTTCGATGACCTGGGCTGGGTCGAAGTGCCTACCGGCATAGCAGACAGACGCCTACCTGAACCTCGGTTCGAGGAGCTAACGTTGCTTCCCAGCTACCCGAACCCCTTCAACCCGGGCACCACGATTCGATACACGGTCTCCGAGACGCAGGCGATTCGTCTGGCCATCTATGATGTGAGTGGACGCCTCGTGCGAACGCTCGTCGATCGCGTTGAAACCGCGGGGATTCATGAGGTGACCTGGCAAGGGCACGACCACGCGGGGCGTGCGGCCGCCTCGGGGATTTACTTTGTTCGACTGGCCGGAGAGGGCAAAACCGCAACCAGCAAGATCGTCCTCACCAAATAACCACAACTCACATGGGCGGTGGCCATCGCCACCGCCCATGTCGATTAACCGACGTAAGGCGCGGTTTGGCGAATCATGCTCGCTTACCGTTGACGTCGCGACGGAATACGCAAGATAATGCTCACCCTGATGGCCCCGACCAAGCGGGCGGCCGCCGATAATCAACGTCATCTTTCAAAACGCAAAACACTCCGCTAGCGGGAACGATGTATCAAAATCTTGACACCCTGAAGAAGCAACGTCCTCTTTGTGCCTTGTGACGGCCTGCGCCTCCGGCGCCACAATGTAAGGTGACCAGGTCAGGGTACGCCTCTAACCGCGACGGCAATCCGTTTGAGCGCCGCTTATCGTCGCGGTTGCTTTATGCCGGGTCTTCCCGCGCCGCGTTGAGGAATCTTGCGGTACTGTGGGCGCAATCGACACGCGATAAGCTACGGCCCCGATGCCCTCTGGCACACACCTTGCAAGTACCGCGTGATTTCTACAAGGAGGGAAACTATGAAGCGAGTTGTGTTTGTCATGCTTTTTGTCATGGTCCTCGCCCCGGCGGCGTGGGCCCAAGTGCCGTTTGTTCCGTCGTTCGAGATTGGCGTCGGTGGCGGTCTCAACATGCCGATGGGAGATATCGGTGACGGCATGAATAACGGTTACAACTTTAACGCGAGTGTCGGTTACAGCTTCGTACCGATGTTCGTCATCGGCGCCGAGTTTGGAATATTCGGCAACGGTGGGACGGATGAGGTCATCGCGGCGCTGGGACCGAATGGTGATTTCAACATGACGGCGCAGCAGTTTACCGCGATGGTGAAGTATGTGCTGCCCGTGGCCGTCCACAACTTCTATGGGAAAGGACTCGCCGGCGCTTATCGCATGTCGTCCGACGTGGAGTCGAGCCTGGGCAACTTCGAGGTCTCGGATACCAAGTTCGGTTTTGGTCTCGGGGGTGGCTTCCAGTTCAAGGGCATGTCGAGCGCCGCGGTTTACGCCGAGGGGATCTACCATCGCATCTCCGGCGAAACCTCAGATGGCGAGTTCGCCACCTTCAATCTGGGCGTGCTGTTCTCGTTCAACTAGAAGAGTCGCGTCTAGTGTTTCACGGGGGCCGCGCCGACGCGCGGCCCTTTTTTTTGCTATTCCGTTACAACCCCTGACCACCTGCAGCTCGGCTGTGTTGGCCCCGGGTCATCTTCAACCGGTTAGCGTTCTCGCCGGAAGAAGGTCCTTAACGGGCGTCCTGCCAAACGGGATCACGCACGTTTCGTCATCCGATACACGATGCGATCGGATTCTTCTATCGGCACCGAGTCTTCGACGATAAAGCACTCGGCGAACGCTGCTTCGAAGTGCCCTCGGTCATACTCGGTAAAGATATCTTCTCGAGTCGCAAGAAGCCGTTGCACCTGAGAATCGGTCTTGGGTACAAACTCCACGATCAGCGATCTGCAAATCGAGCCCAAGAAGCGGGCGATCAGGCCCAGCGGCACATTGTTCGATATGGCCAAGTGATGGAGCAGCGCCAGCGCCAGGACGGTATCGACCGGCCCTCTTTGTGGCAATGACATTCGCTCCTGGTTCCCCCAGCCGAGGGCGGGACTCGGATTTGTCAGGTCGATCACCAGGGGCAAAACGCCTGCATCGCCTTCCCTCTTGCAGCGGTTGTAGTTTTGCTCGACCGCCACCGGGTCGATATCAAACGACATCGTTAGTGCGCCTTTGCTAGCTGCTATGCGACTGAACACTCCCGTGTTCGCACCCAAATCCCAAACCATTTGCGGTCTTATGGCATCCAAATACGTAGATACTATCTGCTGCTTGTGTCGCATCGCGGTTGCAGCGTAGTTGGTGTCATGGTAATAATCCCCCCACTCGCTCTTAGGGAGCCGCCAACGCAACTTACCCACCGTGCCAGCGAGGTTATCGATAAGGCCCCTCAGCGAGCGCCGAGACATTTTGCGGCTACCGTGTCGCTGGACACTCTTGCCGGCATAGCGATTCTGAGCTCGTGCATGGATGTGGAGGTGCGTCAGGAGTCCGATATTGAGTCGCGAGCGCTGTGGAAGCAGCGCGCTAGCCAGGCTGAGGGGGATGCCATCGATGTGCACACGAAACAGTTGGCTCAGTCGAACGTCTCGATAGCTCATGATCGCCAGTGGCCCGAGGAAATGCTGGCAGAATTGTCGATACGCGACCCATGGCTCACCTTCCCGATAGCGTGCGAACGATAGGGTGTCAATCACGACGGGACGTCCTCGCAGGAACTGAACGTTGTAGGCACTGCTGTCTTTTAGGATCATCCCGTGTTGCAGAGCGATTTCCTGAATCTCCAAGGTCAGCAGCGCGGCGTCTTTGAGCTGGCCAAAGCACCACTCGTAGGGGTAAGAGACGAACGGTATTCGCTCGGGCTCGATGACCTTGTAGGCATGCGACGGCGCCAGCTGGTTGGTCGCCGCCGAATGAGGAACCAGTAGCTTCTTTTGTACCAGGGTGTCGTAGAGTCCGGATTCGATAAGATGATCGTAATCCTTCCGATAGACATTGTTGATCTGCCGGTAGATCTTGCCCTGGTGCGTAAATAAGTAGCCGCTGGGATCACGGAAAGAGCTGGTTACTCGGCCCTCTGCCATTGTCTTCTACTTTTCCTTGGGTTTTTTGGAAAGCAGACCGGCAAGAAAGGTTTTGATGCGGAGCCAGAACATCTTCGTTGCGAAAGCGACCCCAAGCAGTGCTGCGAGCACGAGCTGCAGAACATAGCTGCCGGTACCCGGGTCGAGGTATGCACGGGCCTCGCTCGGCCAGAAGTAAGACACGATCGCGAACAATATGAGCATGCGTAAAACGCGACGCCGCATCGTTCCTCCCTTATAACTGTTCGCTCAACTCACGCCGCCGATTAGGGTGAGCACGACCTGGTGCATCGGCACCGTGCCCGAGTAACTCATGATAGCACATCTGTCATACTACGGTCATCAGTTCACACAACCCTTGCCATGTGTGGTGCGTCTTCGCATAATCGATAATCGCTAGGCGCTCGAGTCACTCCTGTGATATCATGGCTCTCCTTCAACAGCACGATGCTGACATGCGTCGGGATCTTCGACTCGAGGTAACCACAGGCGACCCGCGGGGGGTGATCTGGCGATTGCCTACGGGGCTGACCTGGGCGGGCGAACAGCAGGTCTTCTTCGCACAGGGTCTCCCCAGGATGGCACCGCGGGTGATGCCGGGCTTCGGCCGGTCGCTCCGCGCGTACCAGCCGAACCCATAGCCCAAGACCGAGCTCGAGTCGCCCTCGGCACCCGCCCCTTGACGGCGGAGTCAAAGCCGGATATGCTCGTACCTTCAGACCCCTCTGCCGGTGGTCGTTTCCACTCTCTTTCCGGTCGCAGAATGACATCAAGCGCTAGCAAGAACGCGGACCGCATCTTTGTAAGGGACGGTCGCCGGCTCTACCGGCGCAAGTTCTCCGTTACCGAAAACCGGCTCGGAATCCTCATTCTTTTCGTACTCGCCTCGATCCTGTTGTGGGTCGCGTGGAAAGGGGCGAACCCTGACCCGACACTCTTCATGCTCGAGACGGACCTCGCGCAGCCGGGTGTTGCCAAAGCCGTTGACCGTGGCCCGGTGCCGACCCGCCTGGCTGGCGCCGGCTGGTCCGAGGGAGCGATCTCGCAGTTTGATCAAGACAATCTGTACGTAAAGATCAATGGCCGCGAGGGCTACTACAAGTCGTTTGGTTTCGAACGACTCTACTTCCTATCCATCTTATCGATTGAAGACGAGCAGACGGCGGTTGACATCGAACTCTACGATTTAGGCAACGCAGCGAACGCGGTGGGCGCGTACTCGGGCGAGCGCTCTCCCGAGGTAACACCGGTCGCCGATGATTCGGGCATGATGCACATGGATCGCAACGCCCTTTTTCTCATACGCGGTCGTTTCTACCTGAGGGCCATCGGATCGGGCGAATCGCCCGAGGTGCGCTCACAACTGGAGCACCTGAGGAGCCGCTTCCAGTCAGAGCTGCCCGGCGAGCCGCTTCCCTGGGGATACGCGCTTTTCGTGGGACGGATGGGGATGGATCCCGGGGCGCTGTCGTATGCCCTGGAGAACGCTTTCTCGTTTGGGTTCGCACGCAATGTCTACTCGGCGGCACTGCAGGATGATGCCGAGCTCTTCGTCACACCGGCGGGCAGCAAAGACGATGCAGAGGCGCTGGCGCGCCGCTTCCTGGACGGGTTTCGTCAGTACGGCACCGATGAGGGTGACTTCGTGAAAGATCGTTACTTGGGAACCTATGCAACGGCGGCCGTCGCGGGTGGCTGGGTGGTCGGGATCCGTGGTGCGACCGATACGGGTAAGGCTCGCGAAGCGGTGACCGAACTGGTAGCCACGATAAAGGAATTCCCGTTACCGACGGATACGACAGCGACGACGATGGAGAACCGACAGGAAGAACACAAATCCGATGAGTACTGACAACGATAAAACCCAGGAAGCCGAAGAACTACAGGTGATCGCCGAGCGACGCGCCTTTCTCAAGCGGCTGGCGGCGGCTGCACTAGTTGCAGTCGGTTCGGGCTGGGCGGCGTTGGCCCCACCCAAGTGGCCGTTGTCACTGAGGGATCCGGACGGTGAGCGCGGCAAGCCGGAGGTCGCAGTATTTCGACTGCCGGAGAACGGCTTTGTTGTGCAAAGCTCCGCTGTGCTCCCCGTTATGGGCATTGCCCACGGTGCGGACGTAGATCGGGCGGTTCGCGCGGCGGTCGACGTCATCGGCGGCATCAGCCGGTTTGTGCAGACCGGCGACATCGTGGTGATCAAACCGAACGTCGCTTTCGAGCGTGCGGCCGTCCTCGGCGCGACCACCAACCCGGACGTCTTGAAGGCGTTGATCCACCTCGTGCGCGAGGCGGGGGCACGTGAGGTGCGGGTGGCGGACAACCCGATTGAGTCACCGGAGAGTTGCTTTCTGCGTAGCGGCATCCGTCAGGCCGCCATCGATGCCGGAGCCCGTGTCTATTTGCCCACGCCGGCAGATTTCGATACGCTGCACGTTCCAGGGGCGAAGTGGATCGAGAACTGGCCTTTCTTCCGGAACCCCTTCCGCGATGCCGACAAAGTCATCGGCGTCGCACCGGTCAAGGATCACAACCTGTGCGGCGCTTCCATGACAACCAAAAACTGGTACGGGCTTCTGGGAGGACGACGCAATCAGTTTCACCAGGACATTCACGGCATCATCGCCGATCTTGCCCTGATGATGAGGCCCACATTCGTCCTGCTCGATGGGATCCGCGTCTTGTTTAGAAGCGGCCCGACCGGCGGTAGTCTGGCGGATGTCTACGAGGCAAATACGATCGTCGCCTCCACCGACTCGCTCGCCGCCGACGCGTTCGGGTGGGAAAACCTTCTAAGTCGCAAGGGACAAGATCTTCCCGCCTACTTCGAGAAAGCGGCGAGCAAGGGTCTTGGCAACCCGCAGTGGCGGTCCGTCATGCATAAAGAGGTGCAGGTCGGATGAGCAAGAAGGTCGGCAGAGTTTTGTTTGCTCGCAGCCGCGACGGCAGTCCGTGGCATACTCGTGCCTTCCGCATCACGACGATTCGCATCATCTCACAGACGGCGTTCTTCTTGCTGTTTATGTTTCTGTTGTGGGTCACGTGGTTTAGTCGTCTGGGCGGTTACCCGGTGTCGCTATTTCTGGAGGTTGATCCCCTGGTCGGATTCGCCACCGCTCTGTCCACGGGTACCGTTTATCGCTGGTTGTGGCGTGGACTGTGGATACTCGTCCCCACACTCCTTGTTGGGCGAGCTTTCTGCAACTGGATGTGTCCCTACGGCGCGCTTCACCAGTTCTTTGGTTGGATCTTCAACATTCGTAGCAACAGGAACAACATAGACGCCAACCGCTACCGACCTGTTTATCAGCTCAAGTACTACATACTAACCGTGTTCCTGGTGCTGGCCCTGTTCGGGTCGCTGCAGATCGGTCTGCTCGACCCCATCTGTTTGCTCGTCCGCACCATGACCACCACCGTAGCACCCGCATCGGACCTTGCGGCTGAAAACGCCAAGCGCTTCCTCGACGACAAGGGCTTGAACAGTGGCGTTGCCTCGTTCATGTCCTCCGCCCCCGGCGCGCCCGAACAACGCATCTTTGCGGGAGCCTGGTTTGTGGGTCTGATCATCATTGTGCTCGTCGGTATGAACCTCGTGATCCCGCGTTTCTTCTGTCGTGTCTTATGCCCTTTGGGGGCGTTTCTCGGTGTTCTGTCACGATTCTCCCTGTGGCGCATCGACCGGGATCTCACCAAGTGCACGGACTGCGACCTGTGCCTGAAACACTGCGAAGGCGCCTCCGACCCGCACGCCGCATTGCGCAAGAGCGAGTGCTTCGTCTGTTTCAACTGCATCGACGATTGCCCGGAGGATGCGCTCTCCTTCCGGCTCGCTCCCTTACCGGTGAAGGATCGCATCGTAGGCAAGATTCGCCACGGCGCGGCCACGTTGTTTGGACGGCCGCTCATATCCAAATTCCCCGACACGGAGATCGCGGCGCCCGCCGTGCCACGGCGTCGTTGGTTTTTCGCGGCGTTGGCCGGTGTTCTTGCCTACCCTTTTCTACGGTTGTCCGCGGCGGTCAATACTCGCGGGTTCAACGAGAAAACCATCCGCCCACCGGGATCGGTGGAGGAGAGCGAGTTTCTCGAGCGCTGCATCAAGTGCGATCAATGCATCAATGTGTGTCCCACCAATGTGCTGCAGCCCTCTTCACTCAAGCAGGGTGGCCTGGAGGGTCTGTGGACGCCGGTTATGGACTTCAGTATCGGTTTTTGCCAGCTCAATTGCTCGCTGTGCAGCGAAGTGTGCCCTACCGGTGCGATTCAGAAGATCTCGGT
>JAOTUR010000384.1 GCA_029863805.1 Candidatus Krumholzibacteriia bacterium
CGCTTTCCAACAATGCTGTGAGAACTTACTCTTCACCATGGGTACGATGAGATACGAGTGCATGGTGCTGTCGCCAAAGATCTGGGAGTCGTTCATCGTCCCGATGGGGTGCATCTCGGGGTCTCTAATCAATATGGATTTGCGTGTGACGATCGATTTTTTTAGCAATCCGTCTATATCAGCCAATGCGATGGGTTTCTCCTCCTGAGACGATTCGTTGAATGCCTCACGGAACGTGAATAGCCGGAAGGCATCATCGTCCTGACTGAATATGCCGACAAAGATCTCCTTGAAGCCCAGGCCCTGAGACAGAAAGCTCTGTACCGAGTCCACGATTCTGGACTCGTTGAGTGACGAAATAATGGTGAGACTGATCTCCTTCAGGCTCAGTAACTGGATGTTCTTCTCGACCAGCTGGTAGCATTTCTTTTCGAGCTCGACTGCGAGGTCCTTGAGGCTGTCGATCATCACGTCATCAACGTCACGGTTCTTCGGGGACGACAGCAGTGGAAACCCCTCGATGCGGTTGGCTCTGGCACTCTCAACAATGACGCCGTATCGTCCGCGCTTGCTTTTCTCCTGGATTAGTACGGTGATTCCGGTGAGAAGCGCCACCACGGGCACAAAAACCGCCCATGGCAGGAATTTGGCCAGAACGGCCACGCCGATCGTGAAGATCGTGATGCGGATCAGTAGCTTCGCTGGCACGTCTTTCACCTCGCAATGGGCAACCGCCGCGTCGCCGGCGGTCTCGTTTACCCTTTCGGCGCAGGAGACCCTTGTGTGATTACGTTCAGCAGCTTATGATACCCGATCTCGTCTCATCATAGATAGAGAAATTCCGGTTCGAGCCCCAGGCTCTCCGTTATGCGGGTTATCTCGCTCGCGTAAACCGGATTGACGACAATTATGGCATCAGCCGGATGATCGGTCAGAAAATCGGGAGCGACGATGCGCTGCCCCGTTCCTGCTATATACATGCCGTGTTTCTTGGGGTTGACGTCCACCACAACATGGATTTGGGCGTGGCAATCGAAGGTGTTGAGAAAGGTAACTCCCTTGGACCCGGCTCCCCACAAAACCACCGACTTGCGCTCCGCCGCCAGGCGCTCGAGCTGGTCCCGCCAGCCATCGACATAGCCTCGGTACTTGTCCTCAAACACGCTAATCTTGTCCTGCAGCGCGCGGATACCGGTGGGGACGGTATCGGGGTGTGAACGTTCCTCATCGGCCCACGCCTCGATACACAGGTATTGGTCGTGGAACGTCGCGTAGGTGTTCGCCACCCGAAAACCTGCGTGCGACAAGGCAACCTCGAGGGACAAATCGGTGAAGTAAGACGTGTGCTCGTAAATGATGTCCCAGACAAACAGGTGATCGAGGATATAGGAAGTGTTGGGCACCTCGAAGAACACAGCCGTCCCGGTTCCGTCCGCGATAGATCGGCGTAGCGGTAGCAGCAAATCATTCGGGTTGTGGATGTGCTCCAGGGTCTGCCTGCACAGGAAAAAGTCGGCATTGAGATCCGCGTATCGTTCCGAGTACAGATCGGCCACGATTCTTATGTTGTCGGTGTGGATCGGGCTTTCGGGTGCTTGTACGTGACTCGGGTCAAACCCAATCCCGCTATTGTCCCCTTTATCGCACAACATACGAAGAAAATGTCCCTGGCCGCAGCCGATTTCGACCACTGTCTTGTTGCGTAGCCCGAACTCGTCGATCAAACGCTCGGCCAGCTCTTCGGCGTAGTCCTGAAAGACCTTGGAATAGTGCAGCGAGTTCTCATATCCCTCTCGGTAGTGAAGAAGTCCGGCGTCAAAGGCAGTGTTGCTTATCAATCCACAGTGGTGACAAAGAGCAAGCCTGATATCACCACGGGTGCACCCCACGGCGACTTCCCTGCTATCGCACAGAAAATTCACGTGCGTGGGCATCTCCGGCGCATCGAAAAACGTCCGCAACAAACTGTGTCCACAGGACGGGCACACAACTTCTTGGGCATGGTTGACACTCGACATGGTATCTCCTAGACCGTGGTTACATCTGTCTCCAGCTGCATGTTCCGTACCATCTCCGTTATCTCGGCGGCGTATATCGGATTCATGACCACGATGGATTGCGGCCGGTATTGCTTTAGGTACTCGGGTGCCATGACCTGCAATCCGACTCCTGGAATAAACTTGCCCTGCCGATGCGGGTTTATGTCCACCACGCATCCGATCTCATCTCTTATGCCCAACGTCGTAAGAAAGGCCACACATTTGGAACCAGAGCCCCAGATCACCGGTCGCCGGTCCCCCTGGCCCAGCGCACGGATCTTTTGTCGCCAGCCCTCGAGCTTTGGCGGTACCAGCTGTGCAAAGCGCTCTACATCGCTGACCATTTGCTCGACGCTTTCTTCCAGAGCGTGCGTTTTGATCGAGGCAACCGAGACTGGCTTGGCTTCGATCAGCAAATACTGATCGTCATACTCGCGATACAGATCGACAACCTCAAACCCACATGATCTGAACAAACGCGCCAGCGATCCTGGACTGAAATACGAACAGTGCTCGTAGTAAATATCCCAGAACACCTGATCCTTCAACACCGTGGTCGCGTCCGGGATTTCAAAGAAGACCACGGTGTCTTCACGGTCTGCGATGGCCTTTCTTATGGTGCTAACGAAGCGCCGAGTGTCATGGATGTGCTCCAATGTGTGCCGGCACATC
>JAOTUR010000090.1 GCA_029863805.1 Candidatus Krumholzibacteriia bacterium
TCACTACGGTGGCGGGATCGAAGAAAAAAGGCTTTAAAGCTGCGCAGGAAGTCCGACTTTGTCATGAGGTGTTGATCGCTAGTTTTCTTGGTAGCGTTGAACGATGATACTAGAGTTATGCCCACCAAAACCAAAGGCATTCGACAGGGCGATATTGACTTCGTGATCCTCGCAGTTGTTGGAAACGTAATCGAGGTCGCACTCGGGGTCACGGTTTTCCTGATTGATTGTTGGGGGAACCTTGTTATCACGCATGGCGAGCAGACAGAAGATCAGTTCGACGCCCGCCGCGGCTCCCAGCAAATGTCCTATCATGGATTTCGTCGAGCTTATCTTTAAATCGTGCGCGCTTTCCCTGAATACCTCTTTGATGGCCGCTGTTTCAGAGGCGTCGTTCAACTGAGTGCTCGTCCCGTGTGCGTTCACGTAATCCACCTGGGACGGATCGATTCCTGCATCCTTGATCGCCATGTTCATCGCACGAACCGCTCCCTCGCCATTAGGCGCGGGGGAGGTCATGTGATGAGCATCGCCCGTAAGCCCGATACCGATCACCTCGCCAAAGATCTCGGCACCTCGCCGCTTGGCGTGCTCGAGTTCCTCGAGAAACAGCGCCCCGGCACCTTCTCCCATGACAAACCCGTCCCGATCGCGATCGAACGGTCGTGATGCCTTGGCTGGCTCGTCGTTTCTTCGCGACAACGCCTTTAGCGCGCAAAAACCCGCCAGTGACAGGGGTGTGACGCACCCCTCTGTACCCCCGGTCAAAACGGCGTCAGCAAACCCGGCTCTGATCAACAGGTATGAATCCGCTATCGCATTGCCCGCCGAGGCACACGCGGACACCACGCCGTAATTGGGCCCCTTGAAGCCATGTACGATCGATAGATGGCCCGCCGACATGTCGGAGATCATCATGGGTATGAAGAAGGGGCTGACCTTGTTCGGCCCGCGGTTCAGCAATGTCTTGTGCTGCTGCTCGAGCGTGATGAGCCCGCCGATGCCCGAACCAACAACTACCCCTACCCTATCCTTATCCACATCGTCAAGCTTCTGACCGTCGAGGCACTGTTTGGTCGCAGCTGACATTAGTTGCACCGATCGGTCCGTTCGCCGGGCGTCTTTGGGATCCATCCATTGCCTGGGATCGAAGTCTTTAACTTCCGCCGCTATCTGCGTAGGATACTCCGAAGTGTCAAAGCTCTCAATCCGCGTCACCGCCGCCTCACCGGCCAGCAGGGTCTTCCATGTGTCCTCGGTCGTCAGACCCGCCGCCGTAAGGCAACCGATACCGGTGACAACCACGCGTCTGCCGCGTACATCTGAGCCCATAATTCGAACCTTCCGTTATAAATGGGATTGGGGTCCGGATCGGATTAGCCGGCTTTGCTGCCTATATAGTTGATAGCATCCTGAACCGTTTTGATTTTATCCGCTTCTTCGTCCGGTATGTCCAATCCAAACTCGTCCTCAAGTGCCATGACCAGCTCGACGGTGTCCAGTGAATCGGCCTTCAGATCCTCAGCAAACCGCGCTTCGTTGGTGATTTGGTCGGCGTTGACCGACAACTTTTCCTCAATGATCTTCTTAAC
The DNA here is from genome assembly GCA_029863805.1 of Candidatus Krumholzibacteriia bacterium. Taxonomy (GTDB): domain Bacteria; phylum Krumholzibacteriota; class Krumholzibacteriia; order WVZY01; family WVZY01; genus JAOTUR01. The sequence continues at coordinate 1,593 of JAOTUR010000090.1, forward strand.
CTTTTCGTCAATATTCGACATCTCTTGACTCACCTCCAGGTCAACGATACAGGTCTAGCCCATTACCATCCCACCGTCGCAATTAATTACGTGACCGGTCAGGTAATCAGCCATTCCAGACAGCAAAAATATCACAACATTCGCTACATCTTCAACTGTTCCAAAACGCCTCAACGGGATCATTTCCAACATCTTGGTCTGAATTTCTTCGCCCAGGTCATTGGTCATCGCCGTAGCTATGTAACCTGGCGCCACCGCGTTCACGGTGATGCCGCGCGGGGCAAACTCCTTGGCTAGCGATTTCGTAAGCCCGATGACCCCCGCTTTACTGGCGGCATAACTAGTCTGTCCGGCGTTTCCTACCAACCCTATGACCGAGCTGATATTGACTATCCTTCCACTTCTTTTCTTGATGAAGTGAGGAGAGAAGACTCTAACAAAGTTGTAAACGCCCGTCAGATTGGTTGCTATGACTTGATTCCAGTCCTCCGGGGTCATCCGCAGTATCAACTTGTCTCTGACGATGCCCGCGTTGTTGACAAGGAAATCAGGCGTTCCCAGATCCTCTATCGCACTTTGCGCAACACGGCTGGCCTCATCGATGGAAGATACGTCACAAGCGTAGCCCCTGGCCTTCACACCGAGCGATTCGATTTCCGACGCCACACGCTCTGCATCATCCTTGCCACGGCTTACGATAGCGACCGCCGCACCACGCTTCGCCATCTGCAAAGCGATTTCCCTACCGATGCCGCGAGAACCTCCGGTTACAAAGCCAATCTTTCCCTCGAAATCCATGGATTCACCTTAACAATGCCATTCTTTATATCAAAAACGATCAGTCGACAAAAGCAAAAGTTCACCCGGGCGTGACAACGTTTTGGAGACCGTCGACATTCGAAAGCGGGTAAACCGTTGAATTCGACACAATCCGTTTCATGAGACCCGTCAGCACCTTGCCAGGGCCTACTTCCAAGATTGGATCCGAATAACTATCCGCCAGTGTTCGCATGCTCTTAACCCAAAGGACCGGCGAAGACAACTGTCTTGACAATAAATCGATGACCTCGTGATCACCCTCGACGGTACTTCCAGTAACATTGGCGATCCAGCCGACCCTTAGACGCCCCCGTTCGAATCTAGACATGTAACTTTCGAGCGCCGCCGCCGTCCTCTCCATCAGCGGCGAGTGGAACGCACCACTGACCTGAAGTCGCAGCGCCCGCTTCGCGCCTTTCAGCTTCGCCAACTCAATGGCTCGCTCAACTGCCGCAACCTCCCCGGACACCGCCACTTGCGCCGGTGAGTTATAGTTTGCCACGACGATCACCCCCGTTTCCGAAGCTGATTGTACGACATCCCGAACCGCGGCTTCGTCTAGGCCAATGAGCGCCGCCATGGTACCCGGTTGTTCGAGACCCGCCTCGTACATCAGCTCCCCTCGTTTACGCACAATGAGCAGGGCATCCATCGGACGAAAAACCCCCGCAGCCACCAGCGCGGAAAACTCCCCAAGACTGTGGCCCGCGACGACTTTCGCTTTAAAACCCCTCGTGGTCAGTACACTGAATACCGCCAGACTGTGTAGCAATATGGCGGGTTGTGCGTTGTGCGTCTTTGTGAGCTCGTCGAGATCTCCTTCGAAGGAAAGCTGCGTGATATCGAACCCCAACTTTCGGTTCGCGGACGCATACAAGCCGCGGACGTCTTTGAAACGGTCGTAATAGTCTTTACCCATCCCCACAAATTGCGAGGCCTGTCCGGGAAATAGCATCGCACAGTTCATCATGTTCGATTCTCCACCGGAATCTCGTGCACAACCCGTGTGAACCAACTGTTCCGTTGCCATCTAGTTGTAGCGGAAAAGTAACGAACCCCAGGTAAGTCCACCGCCAAAGGTGACCATGAGGACAACATCGCCCTTCTTGAGCCTTCCGTTCCTCACCACCTCGTCAAGAGCAATTGGAATAGTGCCAGAAGACGTGTTTCCGTAACGGTCAATGTTGACAACCACTCTGTCCGCGGAGACACCCAGTCGTTTGTGGACGGCGTCCAGTATCCGTATGTTGGCCTGATGAGGAATGATGAGGTCCACATCATCGATGGTTAGGTTGGCCCTATCCAAAACTTGCTTCACCGCGTCTTCCATGGCTCGCACCGCATACTTAAAAACCCCGTCGCCTTTCATCTTGAGATAGTGCCCGCCGCGAGCACAGGTCTCGGGAGAGGCTGGATCCCTGGACCCGCCCGAAGGCACCTGGAGCAGGTCGGCCAACGATCCATCGCTTTTCATGTACGTACCCAGTATACCTTCACCAGCAGAGCAGGCCTCGAGTACGACGGCCCCTGCCCCGTCACCAAACAGAACGCAGGTCGCGCGGTCCTTCCAGTCAACAATCTTGCTGAGGATATCAACACCGACAATGAGCACTTTATCCATTTGCCCGGACGCGATGAGCGCGTGACCGTTGCTCACCCCATAGACAAAACCGCAGCAGGCGGCGCTCACGTCGAACCCGGCCGCCTTCTTGGCCCCTAAACGCTCCTGAATCAAGCAAGCCGTGGCAGGAAATACCATGTCTCCGGTGACCGTACCAACGATGATGGCGTCAAGCTCGGATGCGCCTACACCAGCGCTGTGCAGGGCGGCCATGGACGCTTCCAACGCCAAATCGGAGCACGCCTGCCCCCGGTCAGCGATACGGCGCTCGCGGATCCCCGTGCGGGTTAATATCCACTCGTCCGACGTATCGACCATCTTCTCCAGGTCTTCGTTGGTCAGCACCCGTGGCGGGCAGTAACGTCCGGTCCCGGTTATTTTGGATCCTCTAAGAGACGTTGGCGAGATCATTCACCGATCCTCTAAATCGTTCCTCGATATGCGCATTGATGTCATGGGATACAGACCGCTGGGCCATAAGAATCGCGTTCTTGACTGCACGCACGGAGCTCTTGCCATGACAGATGATTACCACACCATTGATACCGAGCAGCGGCGCGCCACCGTACTCAGCATAATCCATTCGCGACCGGAACGAAAAAAACACACGTTTCATCAAAAACGCGCCAACTTTCGCCAATGCGCTCTTCTTGATCTCTCTTCGAACCATCTGACTCGTGAATGATAATATGCTCTCCGTGAACTTGAGCACGACGTTGCCGACAAATCCATCGCATACGACAACGTCCGCCTCTCCCGCCATGACATCACGCCCCTCCACATTGCCGACAAAATTGACCCCGCTCTTTTCCAGTAGACCGTAGGCGGCTCTAACCATATCGGTTCCCTTGCTTCGTTCCTCACCGATATTCAAGAGACCTACACGCGGGCGTTGGATACCCAGCTGGTACTGGGCAAAAACGGCTCCCATCACACCAAATTGAAGCAAGTTCTTGGGCGTACACACCGAATTGGCACCTATGTCGAGAAATACCGTTGGGCGCTTCTCGGTGGGAAAGAACGTCGCGATCGCGGGTCTGGACACACCGTGCAACCGGCCTATAGAAACCAGCGAACCGGCCACAACAGCCCCGGTGTTCCCCGCGCTAACCAGTGCATCGGCCTTTCCCTCTTTTAACAGCCTCATGGCTACGGCTATCGATGAGTCCTTCTTCTTGCGGATCGCGCTGGCGGGAGGCTCGGACATGCCGACGGTCTCCGAGGCATGAACGACTTCGATGGACGAATGGTTACGCTTGGATTTTCGAAGCGCGGCGCTTACTTGCTCCTGATCGCCAACCAAGATGATATCGAGTTTAGACGAATCTGAATCGACCGCACCAATAGCGGCCCTCGCCATGAGTTCCGGACCTCGGTCCCCACCCATGGCGTCCACAGCGATTCTCACAAAAGAACCACCTTTTTACAGGTCCTCGCCGCTTTTAATCACCTCGCGCCCCCCGTAGTAACCACAGTTGGGGCACACGCTGTGTGGCGACTTGTACTGATGGCAACGAGAGCACCGCGTTAGACTCGGAGCGCTCAGCTTCCAGTTACTTCTTCTCTTGTTGCGCCGTGCCTTGGATGTTTTCCGCTTGGGGACAGCCATTGAGTTCTCCTTAAAGACTTGTTTATTCGGACGACTTCTCTCCCAACTTTCGCAACTCGTTCCAGCGGGGGTCGGCTGCCGCGGTGCATCTACAGTCCTCGCGGTTGAGATTGACGCCGCACGCGGGGCACAACCCTCTGCATCGATCGCTGCACGATATCCGCATCGGTATGTTGACGACCAGGTTCTCGTAGATGTGCTGATCCAACGACAAACGCGTCTGCCCTATCGGCAGGCGCACAAAATCCTCCTCCCCCGACCCCGGCTCCGAGCCCGCAGCCTGACCCGCTTTTTGAACAACCACCTCGAAAGAAGGTGTGACCTCGTACCGCGCTGGCTCGAGGCACTTGTGGCAAGCCGTTGAAAATGAGCCACTTAGATCCACATGGATATAGAACGTGTCTCCGATCTTGCGGAGACCCAGCTCAATGTGGCAATGAATCTGATTCTCTTGACCGGCGACGTCCTGAAAAACCACCACCTCATCCCCGCTAATCCGCTCGTCGGCAGAGACTTTCTCGAGGTCGAGGATCATGGCTCTACTCCGTGGCATTATTGGCGTTAGCGACGCCTCAACCGAATTTAGGAGCCGCCGAACACGATTGCAAGCTCTTTTTTTGCCGATTCGGGCGAGTCGGATGCGTGGACGGCGTTGTTTTGAATCGACGCCCCGTAGGTGTAACGGATCGTGCCGACCGCCGCCTGCGCCGGATCGGTGGATCCGATGAATGCCCGCAACCTTTGCACGACTCCGTCACCATCCAGCTCGAGGGCGACAACGGGGCCGCTGGTGATGTAGTCGATCAAATCGGCGAAAAACTCGCGCTCGCGGTGAACCTCGTAGAACTTTTCCGCTGTTTGCCGATTAAAGGTCAGCATTCTCAAGGCGACGACTTTGAAACGATTGCGAACGACATGCGCGATGATCTCTCCAAAAAGCCCTTTTTCAACAATCTCCGGTTTTATCATGAGTAGTGTTCTCATACCTATCCTATTCGACCAAGGGGCCTCGTTATCCGCTCACCGCGGAACTTGTTTTCTTCAATAAGGGAGCGATTTCGGATGGAATGCGAGCGACAGCAATCCCTGCTTTCTCGAAGGCCTCGATCTTCTCTTTGGCAGTTCCCGAGGCCCCGGAAACAATCGCGCCAGCATGTCCCATGCGTTTGCCCTCTGGCGCCGTCTGCCCGGCGATGAAGGCCACCACCGGCTTTGACAAATTCTTTACGATAAAACCCGCGGCTTCTTGCTCGTCGGTGCCGCCGATTTCACCGATCAACACGATCGCTTTTGTCTCGCTGTCTTCTTCGAACATTTGCAAGATGTCGATAAAATTGGTGCCAATAAGCGGGTCTCCACCGATCCCCACGCAGGTTGACTGCCCCACCCCGTTACTGGTCAGTTGAAAAACCAGTTCGTACGTCAACGTCCCGCTTCGCGACACCACACCCACCGAACCCGCTTTGAAGATGGCGGTTGGTAGAATACCCACTTTCACCTTGTCGCCGGGCGCCACGATCCCAGGGCAGTTGGGCCCCAGCAACCGGCTACCGCGACTGCGGACATAGGGGAGCACCCGGGCCATATCCTTGACCGGGACACCCTCGGTGATACAAACGATAAAACCGATACCCGCATCGGCGGCCTCACATATCGCGTCCGGTGCGAACGGTGCTCGCACATAAATAATGGACGTGTTTGCACCCGTCTCCTGCACCGCCCTTCTAACCGTATCGAATATGGGGATACGATCCTCAAAACGTCCGCCACCTTTTCCGGGCGTTACTCCTGCAGCCAGATTCGTACCGTAGGCGAGCATCTGGGCGGAATGGAACGAACCGTCGCGGCCGGTAATTCCTTGCACGACCAGCCGAGTGTCCTTGCCAATAAGAATGCTCAACAGTGTCTCCTTTTTCGAAGCTTCCGAACGTTGTCAGTGTGCCAGTTCGATCGCTTTCTTAACCCCGTCATCCATCGTTGCCGCGGTCGTGATATCCACTTGCTTGAGGATGTCCAAGGCCTCGGTTTCGTTGGTGCCAGTCAATCTGACCACAACCGGCGGCACCTGTTCCACCTGTTGCAAAGCGGCCACGAGTCCTCTGGCCACATCGTCGCAACGAGTGATCCCTCCAAAGATGTTGATGAAGATCGATCGCACACTGGAGTCGCCGAGAATGATCTTCAGTGCGGTAACCACTTTGTCTGGGTTTGAACTACCTCCGATATCGAGGAAGTTGGCGGGTTGACCGCCGTAGGTCTTGACCAGATCCATGGTGGCCATCGCAAGCCCCGCCCCATTTACGATACAACCGACGTTTCCGCTCAGCCGGACAAAGGACAACCCCATCTTACGCGATTCGGTTTCACCCGGATCTTCGGCGGAAAGGTCACGCATCGCCTCGACTTCTCCTTGGCGAAAAAGGGCGCTGTCATCGACATTAACCTTGGCATCGATGGCAATGACCTCACCCGCGGGTGTCACAACCAGCGGATTGATCTCGGCCAGACTGGCGTCCGTCTCATCGAAGGCTGCATAGAGTTTCTCTATTATAACAGCGATCTGTCTCGCCACCGCCGGATCATCGTGAAGCTCCCTGGCCAGTGCCCGGCTTTGAAAAGCCAATACCCCGTAAAGCGGATCGACCGTCAGTCGATGAATGGCCTCCGGCCTGTCTCGTGCCACCTCCTCGATGTCCACGCCGCCCGCCGCCGAAGCCATAATGACCGCCTGCTGGCTCGCCCGGTCCATGATGACACCCAAATAGATCTCTTTGGCGATATCAACCGCTTCGGTCACCAGCACTTTGTTGACGGTCAGGCCCTTTATGTCCATCCCCAGTATGCTCTCTGCGTGCTGCCGCGCCTCTTGCGGGTCTTTGGCCAGCTTTACCCCGCCCGCCTTGCCGCGGCCACCAACCAGCACTTGCGCCTTGATCACCACGGTCTTACCGTAGCGACGCGAGAGCTCGGCCGCTGCGGATGGTGACTCCGCGACTTCACCAGGCGGAACCGGTATGCCTTGCGCGCGAAAAAGCTCCTTGGCTTGGTATTCATGGATTTTCATCGCTAACCTTGTCTCCTTTGTCCGCAAGTGGCTATTTGCTTTTGGGGAGTCGTTCTTTGAGAACGCTTTCCAGGTTTGGGTCTCCCTGTTCCTCGAGGTGATACCCGACACGAACGTACGGCTTAGAGAATTTAGCAACCCGGCCAAGGTCAATGGGAGTCCCAACGATGATGATGTCGGCGTCGGTGGCGTCGATGGTCTCGGTCAGATCCTTGATCTGCTGATCCCCATAGCCCATCGCGGGGAGGAGTGTTCCAATACCGGGATAGGCCGCAAAGGTCTCGCGGATACTACCCACAGCAAAGGGACGTGGATCAATGATCTCTCGGGCGCCGTGTTGCCGGGCGGCCACCACCGCGGCGCCGTATTTCATCTCGCCGTGGGTCAGGGTCGGGCCGTCCTCGACGCAAAGCACACGCTTTCCCCTGATCTGAGCGGCGTCACCCTCGACGGTTATAGGAGACGCGGCGCGTATTACGATGGCTTGAGGATTGCGATCCTGTATATTCTTCATGACTGTCTCGATCCCGTCCTTTTCGGCGGTGTTGATTTTATTGATCACGACTACGTCGGCCTGGTAAAGATTGGTTTCGCCGGGGTAGTATCGGATCTCGTGCCCCGCACGGTGCGGATCAGCGACAACTATCCACAAGTCCGGCTTATAAAACGGTGTGTCGTTATTGCCTCCATCCCACAAGATCACGTCCGCCTCTTTTTCAGCTTCCTTCAAAATGCGGTCGTAGTCGACACCCGCAAACACGACGTTTCCGCTGGCAAGATGGTGCTCGTATTCTTCTCGTTCCTCGATCGTGCAATCGTAAAGATCCAGATCCTCGAAAGATGAGAATCGCTGCACTGCCTGTTTCGCCAGATCTCCATATGGCATCGGGTGACGAACGACAGCGACGCTATAACCCTGATCACGGAGTATCTCCGATACCCGCCTGGTCGTTTGGCTCTTACCGCTGCCGGTACGGACCGCGCACACAGCAACTACCGGCTTGTTGCTCTTCACCATGGTCGCGCGGTTTCCTATCAGCTTGAAGTCAACCCCGAGCGAATTCACCCGCGCCGCGCGCTGCATGACGTATTCATAGGACACATCGCTATACGCAAAAACGGCGGTGTCGACTCTCTCTCTGGTCAACAGATCTTTTATATCGTCTTCCGCCACTATGGGGATGCCTTTGGGGTAAAGCTCTCCGGCGAGCGCCGCCGGGTAACTCCGTCCTTCAATGTTGGGAATCTGCGTCGCTGTAAAGGCGAGCACGTCCACCCTTGCGTTGTTTCTATACAGCGTGTTGAAATTGTGAAAATCTCGCCCTGCAGCCCCCATGATGATAATTCTCTCTTTACTCATCCATCTGTTCCTTTCCAGTTGATCAGATAGAATCACTACGATCGATCACACAAACGTTAACGATCAGCGCCAAGGACCGCCTAGCCGGTCTCGGAGACACGTCTCACAATCAGACGTGTTGAAAAACCTTTCTTCATGGTCACTCGGGCGACACGCCCACCGTAACTGCGGACAAACGTGGCACCGACAATGTCTCTTTCGCGATACTCGCCACCCTTAACCAACACGTCCGGCCGGACCATACGAATGGTCTGCAAAGGAGTATCTTCGGGGAAAGCAGTGACGTAGTCGACCCAGCGTAGGGCCAGTAGTATCTCGGCTCGTTCCACCACCGGGTAGATCGGGCGATCGTCACCCTTCAGCCTGCGAACGGACGCATCATCGTTTATCGCGATCATGACCCGGTCACCCATGGCGGCGGCTTTCGAGATCAGCCGAATGTGCCCGGGATGGAGCAGGTCAAAGCAGCCGTTGGTGAAAACAACCCGTACCCCGCGATGCCTCAGTTCTTCCGCCGTTGCGGCAAGATCGTCCCTGGTAACAAACCGTCTCATCTACTTTATATAGGCCACATAAGCCATTCATGAAAAAGCGGTTACAAGTTTGTTTCTCGTGATCACGGTGGTGCCGACTTCCTTGACCACCTCACCCGCCGCCCGGTTCGCTAACACAACCGCATCCAACAACGGTGCCCCACAAGCGATCGCAGCTCCGAGCACACTGATCACTGTATCGCCCGCTCCTGTCACATCATACACCTCTTTGGCCACTGTCGGTATATGAATCCTCTCGTTGTTCTCGAGAAAGAGACTCATACCCTCCTCACCACGTGTGATCAGAAGCGCTTCGAGCTCGAGCTCCTCGCGCATCTGAAAACCAAGCCGCGTGAAAAGTTCTTCGCGCCGAATGGTCGATCCAAAATAACTAGCCGCCTCTTTTGTATTTGGTGTCACAATGCTCGCGTTACGATACCAACGAAAGTGTCCGACATGCGGATCCACAAGAATGGGTCGATTCATTCTCCGCCATCCGTTGATCAACTCGCGCATAGCATGTTCGCGGATGACACCCTTACCATAATCCGAGATAATAAGAGCATCATACCGATTGCTGTTAGCCGCGATGTCGAGCAGCATGCCCTCCACAATGTCGTCTACCGGCCGGGAATCCGCTTCGAAATCCGCGCGAACGACCTGCTGGCTTTGAGCTATAATGCGCACTTTCTCCGTCGTCTCACGATCGCCGTCCGTTATCAGATGTTCGGCACTTATCTGGAGCGATGCGAGCAACTCGCGCACAGAATCCCCCGCCCGGTCGTCACCGATCACTCCCGCCAGCGCCACCTTGACGCCCACGCCGCGAAGGTTGGCGGCCACGTTACCCGCCCCTCCTAGGCGAGTGCTGCGCCGGTTTACGCGTACGACGGGAACGGGTGCCTCAGGAGAAATTCGATCCACTTCGCCCCAGAAGTACCGGTCGAGCATGATGTCGCCGATGACGAGGATTTGTGCCGACCCGAACTTGTCGATGTATGTGTGCGCTTGCTCGTGCGATAGGCCGGTTGCTGACATGATGAGCGAGTTCTTGAAGTATAAAAATTAAGGACTCTCTTAGAGAAGCCCTGTAGTACCGCGGGTGTTGCCACGCGTCCCTGCTTGAATGCGGTAAAACGCTAACACACGACCCGACGTGTGTCAAGGAGTTTGCTCTCACGCAAATCCATATCAAACAGCCACATACACCGAGAAGCGGCCGTGGGGTCGGGCTTGTCATGGGTTGCCTGAT
>JAOTUR010000091.1 GCA_029863805.1 Candidatus Krumholzibacteriia bacterium
CTCTACTTCGATTGTCGTATTCTGCCAGATTACAAGCTGACGTCGGTGATGCGAGCGGTCAAGAGCGTCGTGACCGAGACGGAGAAGCGGTACCGGGTAAAGATCAAGGTGACCTATCCCCAGCGCGAGACAGCCGCGCCGCCGACACCCGCGGATGCTCCGGTAGCGCGGGCGATCGCACGTGCCGTTAGGGAATTGCGAAGACGTAAGCCAAAACCCATGGGTATTGGGGGTGGCACGGTCGGAAAGTTTTTTAGAGACAAGGGGTTTTATTGCGCGGTTTGGGCCACACAGGACGAGTGTGCCCACACTGCCGATGAGTACTCACGAATATCGGCGACGTTGGACGACGCGAAGGTGTTCGCTCACGTTGCTCTGCAAAGCGACCACGCATGATAGCCCAAGAACACGGGTCCGCCCAAAACCTCCGCAGTTTGTAAGAAAACATGCAAAGGTATTGTAGGCAAACATCTATTTCTTGAAGAATTCTTAGCAAACCTGCACACGATTCCCTCCATGCGGCGAAATTGCCTTGACAGTAAGTGGTTAATCGTTCACTGTACATTATGTGAGCAAGCTTCCATAAACCAGAAAGGGGCTAGAAATGCAAGGCATAGCCTTCGGCCCGACTATACGTCTATTGAGACAGGCTAAGGGCATTAGTTTGAGAGAGCTGGCCAGAAAGCTTGGCGTCTCTCCGGCTTTCTTGAGTCAGATCGAGGCGGGGAGACAGCATAAGATTCCCAAACAGCGGATTGTGCAGGTTGCTGATATGCTGGGTGTTTCGGTTGGCTATCTGCTGGGAACAGCCAGACAGGTTCACCCTGACGTCTTGGAGTTCTTGCGGGAGACCCCCGAAGCGGCGGAGTTCATGATCACCGCGATGCAAAGCGGGCTGGCGGCGGAGGATTTTGCCGGCTTGAGAGAAGCTCTCAAGGATAGGGCCGGTAAAGGTTTCGTTCGGCGGGCAACCCTTCCTGCGACGGGTCGCAAGAAGAAGCGCTCCAAGAAAGACGTCGATGAAGATTTGGTCAGCTATCTCGATCCTTCACTGTGCGTAACCGGAGTCATTGTCCAAAACAAGGACAGGCTATTCCAACGTTTTGCCAAATTAGTCACCAAGCGCAACAAGTCGTTGGCGACGGACATGGTATTGGAAAGGCTCCAGCACCGTGAAAGGCAAGCACCGACTATTGTCGGAGGGGGGGTAGCGATACCGCATGCTTTTGTTCCGCAATTGGGCCAGCCGATTATAGGCGCGGTTTCGCTGAAGCGCAGCGTCCCCTTTAGCACCAACGGGGATGGGCGGGTGCGAACGGTGTTCTTCGTTATCGGTGACGAGACTAAACCGCAGTTTCACGTGTCGATGCTAGCAAGAATCGCGAGGCTGTGCTCGACGCCGGAGTTTCTGAATGCGTTTGCCAACGCGCGGACCAACCGCGAGCTCTACAAGACGATCCTGCAGTGGGATAGCCGCATCGGCAGCGATTGATACGGGACAACGCGAGCCGACAAGGCGAGCCTGATGTGACGACGGACAATAAAAAAAGGGGTGGCGAGCGATGAAGCGCGCTACCCCTTTTCTTTTTTAGCTCCCGCGAGTCGTCGCGGCCGACTGGGGGCGGCCACAGAATAGGTTTACCTTAGTGCCATCAATGGGGTACTGCCGAGCCTACACCCATTAGCCACGCCTGGAAAACGCAGTCGACACACTCCAAAAACCGCGGTCAAAGAGCATGGTCATGACCGCCGCGGCGATAAGGAACAGGTTTCTTATAACCAGCGTAGTACCGGTCTGATGCCCCCCCTCGCTGCCAAAACAGCCACAGTCGATTACCATACCCCGGACCATGGTGGCGATTATCGCAAACGTAAACATCGCGAGCAGGATCAGAACGGCGCCCGCTGCCTTCCTTGTCATCACGCCCAGAATCAGCATGATTCCAGCGACCGCCTCGCTCCACGCGATGAATAGGGCAAACAAATTGGTAAAGCCAACCGGCAACAGTTTGTAACCCCTTATGGCGATGGCGAACTCATCCGGATTCTGGGCCTTGTGGATGGACGAATACAGCATCAACACACCGAGAAAGACTCTGAGCACAAAGAGGAATACCTTGTTGGTGAGAAGGATCGTCAGTGGATTGGTGCTGGCAACGGTAGAAGACTCGTTTGACATCATAGCTACTACTGGGATTCGGAAGGTGTATCCACTTCTGTCGGCAAACCGGCTTCACTCCACTCCTGCCAGCCGCCGCGGTACAGGAGTACTTTTTCATAACCCATCAAGCGAAGTTCCTGGGCCAGGTTATCACTTAAGTCACACGTAACGCTGCGACAGTAGATGATCACTATCGCGTCGATGGGGACGAAATCGAGGTTCTTATAGTATTCGACAAAATTTTCGTAGGGAATGTTCAGCGCGCCGGGAATGTGCCCCTGTGCGTACTCCCCATTGCCCCTGGCATCGATGATCGTCACCGCACCGGCGTCCATAACGGCCTTCACACGCAGCGTGGAGAGCTCGCCGGCAGCCAATTCCGCCGGGGTGACGTCCGAAGACGTCGGATCCAATGAGCCCTCATCGGCCAACATTTCTTCGCCGATCATCTCACTCGAGGCATTCCCCGGGAGGGCCGTGGTACCGACGGCCGGAGTGGATATCTTGGGAAAAAGCGTTATTGGGTCGCTACGAACCGCGTTCTGGGCGACTCCGACCAGCGTCGCGAACACCATAATGATGACGCCACCCAGGAGATTCTTGACAAAAGCCATTGCATCAACTCCTCGCACGCCGATGATACGGCGAATCTCGGCTGATTCTATCGGATTGCGAATCGGATTGCCACAGAGAACGTTCGACTGGTTTTACCCCGGTGCGGCAGCGAGGTTCCCGAAGGTTCCCGCCGCCCGGTGGAGACGGTAGGTCCTCGGCGAGAGGGGCGACCAACGAATCTACGAACGGCCGCGCGAGACCATCTTCTTGATGCGGGACTTAGCCTCGGGTGTGAGCGACTGGTCGAGAAGCGTTCCCTCCACCAAAAGAGAGTCGGGTCCCGATTCTCCCGCCGCTTTCGTCAAACGTCGAATGAACTGAATTTGTTTGGAAAAGTTGCGGCACAGCAGACACATGGCCAAGTGCATGCGAACACTCAGTCGCTCGTAGAAGGAGAGTCGACGATCGTGGCTCTCCGACACCAGCTTGCCAATTTCTTTACAACTCCTCATGCTGTCCACTCCAAAAAGATGCGTCTCCTCACCCGCGGCCAAACCACGTGATCTCAAGACAATCTCTGAGCTTGGCCCTGGCGCGGTGCAATATGACCCACAGGTTCGTCGAGGTGATGTCGAGGATCTTACATATTTCTTCGGTGTTTAGCCCGTCCATCTCGCGGAGCGCAAAAGCCCGCCGGAAAGCGGGCTTGAGGCCATCCATACATCCAACAAACGCCTTCCAGAACTCCTTGTTTTCCAACAGGTTATCCGGTGTATCTTGCCATGTGCCTGCTCTGGCTCTTGCGTCCGCCATCCGGTTTATCGCCTCCTCATCGGACGGCTCATCGAGCGCGCTAAGATCCGAGGACACGACCTCTCTTGTGGTCCTCCGGAAGTAGTCGATGATCTTATGCTTGAGAATGCCGACAAGCCATGTGCGCACTTGTGATCCGCCCCTGAAGCGGTCCAGCCCCTGAAGAGCGGATATGAAGGTCTCCTGGACCAGATCTTCGGCAACATGTGGGTCTTCGACCCTCAGGAGCGCAAATCGGTACAGTACGTCACCGTGCTGGTCAACCCACGACGATGGGTCCGGCTTTTTGTCAGGCGTGTGGTTCTTCACTCGATGTCTCCGCGGGCTCGGTCGCACTCAGCGGCAATTCACAGACCCGCTCCCTACTCAAAATAAAGCGGTTGCACACGGCGCGGGGCAGACGGATAGTCTTCTTTTTCTTCATAGACTTACAGAAGACGATGGGTTATGATGGCGCTTTCACGTGTCGAGCAGTTCCCGCCCAGCGCGTGGTATTTATATATCTGACAGATGGACAAACATCAATCAAAAAGACTTCCTGCCGAAGCGTACGAAGAGATAACGGGTGAGTACCCATCGTATGTTCCAGCCGCAGACACGCTCAGGGAGTTCAGTCTCAAGGCGGTGGTGCTCGGAGCCTTCTTTGGGATTCTTTTTGGAGCCGCCAACGCGTACTTGGGGCTTAAGGCCGGTCTCACCGTTACCACATCGATTCCCATCGCGGTAATGACCGTGGCCTTTTTTCGTTTGACCCAGGGCATCTGGGGAAAATCCACGATTCTCGAACATAATCTCTCTCAAACCGTCGGATCCGCAAGCTCGTCGCTGGCATCCGGTGTGATTTTTACCATTCCCGCCCTTTTTCTTTGGGGCCTGAACCCGCACATTCTCAAGATCACCGTCCTGGCCATGCTGGGTGGCATTCTGGGGATCCTCGCCATGGTACCCCTGCGCAGGCTACTCATCAAGAATGAGCACGGCAGGCTGCCGTATCCCGAAGGCACGGCCTGCGCCGAAATCCTTGTCGCCAGCGAGGCGGGTGGCGCGTTGGCCAAGAAGTTGTTTTTGGGGCTGGGCGTTGGTGCGGCGTACAAAGTGGCACTTAGCTTTCTTCATCTCTGGCCCGACGTTTTCACACAACGGATTCCAGGTCTCAAGAAAGCCGTTTTCGGGATGGAAACGGGACCCGCACTCCTTGGAGTGGGGTACATCCTCGGATACCGGATTTCGGCGATCATGGTGTCGGGTAGCTTCATCAGTTGGATGGTGTTTATACCACTGATCGCCTACTTTGGCGATTTTATTCGCGAGCCCCTGTTTCCCGAGACCGAGAAGCTGATCGGCGAGATGACGCCTAGCGAGATATGGACGCGCTACATCCGTTATCTGGGGGCCGGCGGAGTTGCATTTGGTGGAATTCTGACGATCATTCGCTCGTTCCCCACGATGGTGCGATCTTTCGGGGTTGGCGTTACTGAGCTCCGACAGCGGATGTCCGGCACGTTTGCGGAGAGAGCGCGAACCGACGATGACGTTTCTTTTCCATTCCTGCTCTCGGGTGTCGGGCTGGTCGTTCTTGTCGTCGCCTTTGTACCCTACATCTTCGGCACGCTAGAAACCACGACCATGCGACTGGTGGCCGCGGTCTGTATCGCTATCTTCGCCTTCTTCTTTGTGGTCGTGTCTTCCCGCATTGTGGGTTTTGTCGGCGTTTCGTCCAACCCGACTTCGGGGATGACAATTGTCACGCTCATCGGCACGAGCCTGTTGTTTTATTTGATGGGCTGGCACGACATGACCGGTAAGATAACCGTGCTGACCATCGGTACGGTGGTCTGTGTCGCGGCGAGTATAGCCGGGGACACTTCCCAGGATCTCAAAACCGGCTTTCTGCTGGGGGCGACTCCCAAGTATCAACAACGGGGCGAGCTGCTGGGAGTTCTTTCTTCAGCGTTTTTTGTGGCGGGCGCCGTGATCGTGCTCAACGCAAACTATGAGGTAGGATCATCCGAGCTCCCCGCTCCCCAAGCGGTCCTGATGAAAACGGTAATCGAAGGAATCCTATCCGCCAACATCCCCTGGACGCTCGTGGTTGTGGGGGGCATGATGGCGCTGATTGTCGAGCTGTTTGGTGTGGCTTCGCTTCCTTTCGCCGTGGGGCTGTATTTGCCTCTCTCGACACTGACCCCGATCTATGCTGGAGGGATTCTCAGGCGCATTATCGAGAGCCGTCACCGGGGCGACGCCGACAAGCTACACGAGGTTCGTGAAAGAGGCATACTATACAGCTCAGGATTGATCGCCGGTGAGGGACTCACGGCCGTTGCGGTGAGTGCTTTCGCGTTCTTTGCCAACCGCAAGCCAGGGGGGATAGGGCATGAATGGATGGGGGCCTCCGGTCCTTATGTATCGCTTGCTCTATTTGTTTTACTCGGATTTCTGCTGTTTCGGTCAACTAAGAAATAGCTCGATCGCACGCCGCCATGCTCGATGTCTCACAATGGTTTTTTGATGAAAGCTGCAAACGAAATCGATCTCATTTGTTTCGATGTCGACGGGACGCTGGTCAGTCACCCCACCGGGATGGTTATTTGGGAAGTGCTCAATCTCAGGTTCGGAGGTAGTCGGGAGACGAATCGCGAGCGGTATCAAATGTACCAACGCGGCGACATCACTTATGAGGAGTGGGTAGCCCTCGATGCGGGGGGATGGAAATCGGCCGGTGCCACCCGTGACCAGATTCTGCACTCAGTCGGCGAGTTCAAGCTAAACGACGGGGCGGAGGAAACCGTAAACGAGCTCAAACAACGTGGCTTCATACTCGCCGTGATATCGGGCACCATCGACGTTGTCCTCGAGCATCTCTTCCCAGGACACCCGTTTGACGACGTGTACACGAACCAAATTTTCTTCGACGAACATGGAAAACTGGATTCGTGGCAGGCGACCCCGTTCGATGGTCGGGGAAAACCACAGGCACTGAGGGAAGTCGCTCACAAGCATGGCATCGCTTTGTCAGAATCGGCTTTTGTGGGGGACGGCGACAACGATGTGCCCCTACTGGGCGTTCCAGGTTTCTTTGTCGCTTATG
The DNA here is from genome assembly GCA_029863805.1 of Candidatus Krumholzibacteriia bacterium. Lineage (GTDB taxonomy): Bacteria > Krumholzibacteriota > Krumholzibacteriia > WVZY01 > WVZY01 > JAOTUR01. The sequence continues at coordinate 6,621 of JAOTUR010000091.1, forward strand.
AGCCGCGTTCGCGGGCCTTGGCATCGGGTGCCGATGTGGTCATAAGAGAGGGTAAGTTGCGAAGTCTGCTCGACATATTTCAAAAGTGATAATTGAATCCAGCAGCATACACCGAGTAATGAGAAACGACAGGTGAGAGACACACGATGAGACAAGAACACCTTGATCAAATACTTGCGAAAGTAAAAGATCTTTTTACTGCCGAAGACCACTCGCTACATACTATCCTGCTGCGCGAGATCCTTCTCAATTTCTTGAAACTGAAGAACGATGATCTCGACACGCTGGATCTCAAGATCATCAATCGGTCGTTCCGTGAGCTCCGTTATGCGTTCAAGGTTTTCAAGCCTTACCGCCATATCCGCAAGGTGTCTATCTTTGGATCAGCGAGGGTGCCCGAGACCGATCCCTATTACCAGATGGCTGTTGAGTTTGCGCGGCTGCTGGCCCGTAATAATTACATGGTGATCACGGGGGCGGCCGATGGCATCATGAAAGCGGGTAACGAGGGTGCGGGTAGCGACAAGAGCTTTGGCGTCAATATACACCTTCCCTTTGAGCAGGGCGCAAACGAGTATATCTTCGACGATCCGAAGCTCATAACCTTCAAGTACTTCTTTACGCGAAAATTGCTCTTTGTGATGGAGTCACACGCCATTGCCCTGTTCCCCGGCGGCTTTGGGACTCACGATGAGAGTTTTGAAACACTGACGCTCCTGCAAACCGAAAAGGCACCCGCACGCCCCTTTCTGCTACTCGAGCTTCCCGGCGAAACGTACTGGGAACGTTGGGACAAGTTCGTCAAGGATCAGCTGCTCAAGAGGGGTCTGATCTCGCCGGAAGATATTTCCCTGTACAAGATCGTTCATTCGGCCGAAAAGGCTGTGGATGAGATCAATACGTTCTACTCCACGTTTCATTCTTTTCGTCAGGTTGGAGACAAACGTGTCATTCGTCTGGAAAGAGAGCTTCCCGACGCCGCTATCGAGCAGCTCAACGAGCAATTCCACGATATCGTAGCGGATGGGGCGATAGAGCGAACCTATGCTCTGCCCGAAGAGGCCAACGAGCCGGAGCTCCTCACCAAACCGCGAATAGCATTTTGCTATTCCCACCAAAGCGCCGGCCGCCTCAAACAGATGATCGATCAGATCAACAAAATGGGTCGGTTCGCGTGATCGACGGGCCATCACGGCAGTCGTGGTCCCGCCATATGGCCGGTGGACGGGCCCAATATGGAACATGAGAATGTGGCGGACGGGCTGCGATAAGACAGGAGGGCAATCAACATGAGCTACTATTTCTCGAAGACACTGACGATCCCTTTCGAAGAAGCCATCGATAAGGTCACCGAGCGGTTGCAGGGTGAGGGTTTTGGGGTGCTGACGGACATTGATGTCAAGGCCACTCTCAAGAAGAAGATTGACGTAGAATTCAGGAAGTACAGAATTCTCGGCGCCTGCAACCCAACCTTTGCTCATCAGGCTCTGCAGGTCGAAGACAAAATCGGTGCCATGTTGCCCTGCAACGTGGTTGTGCAGGAAACAACGCAAGGCAATGTGGAAGTAGCCGCGGTAGATCCAGTGGCATCGATGCAAGGAGTGAACGAGCCCAGATTGGATCCGATCGCCACGCAGGTACGGTCACAACTGCGAAGAGTGGTAGAAGGCCTGTAGTTGCTGGGGGAGGGCACACTGCCGCGTTGGGAACCGGTCGTCGTGCAACCGGGAAACCACCGGTATGACGTGTGCTAGGCGGGAAGAAAAGCCTTGGCGTGCCAGCTCTTCTGGAGCGGGATTTCGAAACGTCCGGCGCGAAGATCAGCGAGCGTCTGAATGGTGGTGTCAAAGACGATTGTAGAGGGACCGCATCGCCCGCCGTCAATCTCGCCCTGGAAGGCGGCACGATCGATGGCTTTGATGCGACCATCGCTGTCGCGGTAGTAGACCAGGTGTTTGCTCAGAGCATCCAGCCCGTGTTGATCACGAAAATACTTGAAATTCTCCACGCTACCATCGATCGAGCAACCTGAGATCCCGTCCTGGCTAACGGCAGCCAGGATGACGAAACGATCGTGCGCGATCGAAAAAGCACCTTCAACGCGAGCTCGGTGAGAGTGCCACTCGTTCAAAAAATCCACCAGACGATCGTGAACCAATCGCTTGCCCTGGTCACTCAGGGCTTCGTCGAACGCGTAGACCCAAAGTCGAGCGTTGTCGTGTAGTTTCTTGAATGAGTCGAGATTCACGGCATTCTCAGGCGCTTGACGTTTTCTTACAATGGGTATCGAATGCATCTTTAAGTCTCCCGGCAATGTGATCCGGAGGATAACCCTCGATGTCGTGCCGCTCCATTATGAAGACGAGCTGGCCGTCCTTGAAAAGGGCGACAGACGGTGAGGAAGGCGGGTAGCCCACCATGTAAGAGCGGGCCTGAGTTACCGCTTCCCGATCCACACCGGCAAATACGGTCGCTAAGTTGTCAGGTACGTTGCCGTGTCCTAACGCCGCGCGAACGGCCGGGCGTGCTCCCCCCGCGGCGCAACCGCAGACCGAGTTCACCACCAAGAGTGTGGTTCCCTCGCCGTCCCTAATGGCTTTGTCCACTTCAGGAGCCGTTTTTAGCTCTTTTACACCAACCGAGGTAAGCTCCTCACGACACGGTTTCACGATTTCTTCCGGGTACATCGTATCATTCCTCCTCATATTTTCCTTACATGTTCAATTCCAGCCGGGCTGCTTCCGACATCCTATCCGGAGTCCACGGCGGCTCCCACACCACATCCACCGCTACGTCACCGACACCGTCGACGGTTCGGATCTTATTCTCGACTTCAACCGGCAGCGATACGGCCACCGGGCACCCCGGCGACGTCAGTGTCATTACTATCCTGGCGTTCGACTTATCGTCGATGACAATGTCATAGACTAGGCCCAGCTCGTATATATCGACCGGAATTTCCGGATCGTACACGGTTTTTAAGACTCCAATGATTCGTTGCCTCAAGTCCTCGTGTTTATCGACGGTTTCGTCCCCCATAATTTTAACTCCGTACTTTCGTGAGAGCCATCTCAGTTATTCGGTGGATACCGTTTCGCTCTTGTCTTCGAGCGCTGCTTGCATGGTATGCCACGGCAGGGTGGCACATTTGATGCGGATGGGATACTCGCGTACGCCGGCGAAGATGACCAGCTTGCCCAGCCCTGCCTGGTCGGGCTTTTCACCAGGGTCACTGGTAACGAGAGCGCGAAACCTGCCAAAAAGGGCTTCCGCCTCAGACAGCGTCTTGCCCTGTAAGAGTTCCGTCATCACCGATGTGCTCGCCGTACAGATTGCACAACCAGAGCCCTCAAAGCTGATATCTTTTATCGTGTCCCGGTCCAATTGAAGATAGACAGTCACTTTGTCGCCACACAGGGGGTTGTATCCCTCAGCTGCGTGGCTTGCGGCATCCATTCCGTGGAAGTTCCTTGGATTCTTGTGATGATCAAGGATCATCTCCTGATACAGTTCCCGGAGCTCATCCATCTACTTGAATACCTCTTTGACTTTATCGATCGATGCTACGAGCGCGTCTACCTCATCACGTGTATTGTATATACCAAAGGACGCTCGCGATGTTGCAGGCAAATTGTAGTGCTGCATGATGGGCTGCGTGCAATGATGCCCGGTGCGAATTGCGATTCCCTCACGATCAACGATGGTGCCAAGATCATGTGGGTGGACGCCGTCGAGGACGAAAGAGACCACACCGAGCTTGTCCTTCGCGGTTCCGATCAAGCGAATGCCATCGACGGTCGACAGCCTCGCGGTGGCATATTCGAGTAGATCCCTCTCGTGCTCAGCAATGGCGGGATAACCGATGTGCTGCAGATAGTCGACCACCGCGCCCAGGCCCAAAACATCGCCCACGTTCGGCGTCCCGGCCTCGAACTTGAAGGGCAGCGTGTTGTAGATGGTTTTCGCAAAAGTGACGGACTTGATCATATCGCCACCTCCCTGGTAAGGAGGCATTTTCTCCAAGAGCTCTTGTTTTCCGTACACGACCCCGACACCCATCGGGCCGTACATCTTGTGGCTGGAAAACACGTAAAAGTCGCAATCGAGCTCTCTGACGCTAACGGCCAGGTGCGGGGCCGCCTGGGCGCCATCGATCACCACGCAAATCCCCTTCTTGTGCGCCATCTCGATCATCTGCTTGACCGGATTGATCGTGCCAAGCGAGTTCGACACGTAGACAAGAGAAACAATCTTGGTTTTTGGCGTAAGGAGTTTTGCGTACTCGTCGATTAAGAGTTCACCGTCATCGTTCATCGGAATGACCTTCAGGTGCGCCCCTTTTCGTTCACAGAGTAGCTGCCAGGGAACGATATTCGAGTGATGCTCCATCTCGGAGACTACGACCTCATCACCCGCGCTGACATGTGAATCCCCGTAAGAGACGGCAATCAGGTTGATACCTTCTGTCGTACCTCTGACGAAAACAATCTCTCGAGTATCCGAGGCGTCGATAAAATCCCTTATTTTCTCGCGCGTGTTCTCGAACTCCTCGGTCGCGCGCTGGCTGAGCGCGTGCACACCGCGGTGAACATTGGAGTTAGTTCGTTCATAGTAGCGACGCAGGGTGTCGATAACGACTTGAGGTTTCTGGGCAGTCGCTGCGTTGTCCAGGTAGATCAGGGGTTTGCCGTATACCTTTTGGCGAAGAATAGGGAAATCCTTACGGATCGCGAAAACGTCATAAGGACTGGAGTGTCCATGCTGCTCGGTAGCGGGATTGGTACGCACTATCGTGCCCTTTTTTAGAAGGTGGGCCGTCAACTCTGGGCCTTGGAGAGCCAGTCACTCAGATCTGCAGCGAGGCGCTCGCGGAGCGACCCCAGCTTGATTCGCTCTAGCACTTCATTGGCGAAAGCGAAAACCAGCATGTGGTGGGCGTCGGTCTCCTTGATCCCTCGCGAGCGGAGATAAAACACCGCACTTTCATCTATTTGTCCAACGGTCGCCCCGTGCGTGCACTTGACGTCATCGGCGTAGATCTCCAGCTGTGGATTGGTGTTTATCTGTGCGTCATCTGACAAGAGTATACAACCGTTTGATTGCTTGGCATCGGTTTTTTGGGCATCCGGATGCACGTGAATCTTACCGTTAAAAACGCCCTTGGCTCGACCGCTCAAGATGCCTTTGTACAGTTCGTGACTCTCA
>JAOTUR010000385.1 GCA_029863805.1 Candidatus Krumholzibacteriia bacterium
GATACGCCGGGCGATTGCGGGGTACTGCTGTAGGCGGTAATAGAGTTCCTTGTATCCGGCTATCATCTGATCGTACGTCATTCCCTTCGGAATCACATTCGTGGCCAGCTTGGAGTTGTCAGAAGTGATTCTGTCCGGCACCAGTCGTCCGTCACACCTCAAGCGCTCGTAGAGAGGGGTCTTCTCCATGGCGACAAGAAGCCCGATCATCGCTCGTTGGATCCCCGCCTCGACAATAAACTCGTATTGTTTGTCGAATACGTCAATTGTGTCGTTATCAAAACCGATGATAAAACCGGCTGTCACATCGATGCCATGGCGGTAAATCTCACGAATCGACTCGAGTATGTCACGTCGCATATTCTGCCGCTTTTTCGCCTCCCTGAGGCTGCCCTGATCTGGGGACTCGATGCCAACGAAGACCCAGTCAAATCGCGCCTCGCGGAACAGATCGAGCAGTTCGGGGTCATCGGCTATGTTAAGAGACGCCTCCGTCCCGAAACGAAAACGATAGTCGCGAGACTTCTGGTACTCCCTCAGGTAGCGCAGCAGCCGCTTGGCTGCCTTGGGATTGCCGATCAGATTGTCGTCGACGAAGAACACGTTGTGAACGTTCAGCTTTCGCAGCCTGTCTAACTCGCGGCCAATCTGCTCCAGCGGTTTCGTGCGCGGCCGTCGCCCGAACATGACAATGATGTCGCAAAATTCACACTGAAAAGGACACCCGCGGGAGAACTGCATGGTCATCCACGCGTATTTTGACGGGTCGAGGAGGTCAAAGCGTGGGGGCGGTGACGCATCGAGTGAGACGGAGCCGCTCTCACGATACAGCTTTCTCGGCGCACCGGCCGCAAAATCGCGGCAGAAAGCGGGCCAGATGTGTTCGGCCTCGCCTGCGATGACAGCGTCGGCGAGCGCCTCGTACTTCTCCGGGCACAAGGATGCATAGCTGCCGCCTGCGACGACGAAACTGCCTCTGTCCCTGTAGTAGGCGAGCAGCTCTTTTTGGCGCTCGAATTGAACACCCATGCCGCAAACCCCGACGATATCGGCGTCCGTGCCGAGGGGAACGGGCTCGACGTTTTCATCTATGATTGCTATTTCCCAGTCGTCGGGACAGAGGCCCGCCAACGTGGCGAGCCCGAGCGGGGGATTGACGGAACGCACGCGAGGTGCGAAGGTTTCGATGGCCCACCTCATGCTCCAAAAACTCTCGGGGAACCTCGGATTTATGAGCAACAGTCTCATCCGATACCCAATTTCAATCGAGCCGCGGCGAAGACTCTCGACCCAACCGCTGCTGTTTCAAAAAAACCGGGATGTAGCTGAACCCCACCAAATGCTTTCGCTCCTCATCCCAGAGCCGATAAGTGAGCGACTTCAGGCTAGACAAAAGAGTGACGCGTTTCACGCGCCTGAACATAGAGCTCGACTCATGGCATCTCTGCAGATAATAGTTCGGAATTCGCGGGCTCAGATGGTGCACATGGTGAAACCCAATGTTGCCGGTGAACCACTGCAAAATCGGTGGGAGGCTGTAGAACGAGGATCCCTCGAGTGCCTCCCGCACATAGCTCCACTGAGGATGGCGCTCCCAATATGTTCCCTCGAACTGGTGCTGCACATAGAACAGCCATACACCGACCGTAGACGCAATGAGCATGATGGGTATCTGAATCATCAGATATGCCTTGATGCCGATCGTCAGGCTCGCAGCCACTATGATGCCGACCAGGGCCAGATTGGTCTTGATCGTGCTCCAGCGTGCTCTGGAGCTATCTGTCCGCCGCCAGTATCGATAGCGAACAAAGAACGTGAATACCGGACCGATCCCAAACAAAACAAACGGATTGCGGTAGATACGATACCTCATGCGCGTGTACCACGGAAGCTCCAAATACTCCTGCACGGTTAGTGTCCAAACATCACCCGAGCCCCGGTTATCGAGGTCACCCGCTGAGGAATGATGTACCGCATGCTCGTGGCTCCAGTAATACGACGGAATGAACGTCATGAGCCCGGTGAAAAAGCCCAGCGCTCGGTTGGCCCTCTTTGACTTGAAAAAGGAGCCGTGCCCACAATCGTGAAAGATGATAAAGATCCTTGCGAGAAAACCGGCTGCAGGGATCGCGAGCGCGAGTGTGATCCAATAAGAGATGTTGAGTGTGTAATACATTGCTACTAGAAGCGCGAAGTAGGAGATGACGGTGTTGGCGAGTTGACCCAGACTGCGCGCCAGGCTTGGCCGCTCGTACTTCGCGACTACTCGGCGCCAATTCGGTTTTGTCGATTGTGATGTCGTCGTCTCGCTCACCTCGATGCCACCTTTGTGGCGTTCGCCGCCATCGCTGTTTTCCTTCGCACGGTAACTTTCGCGCGGGGGGCGTCCTGTGAGATCGTGAACTCCCGGAACGCCTTGTGATGCATGCGCATGTTGTTTCTGTTGGACAGATTGGCCACGAGGGTGAAGATGGGCTTGCGCCTTTTCAGCAGGTTTCGCGCGAACCGACTCAGGACGCGGCGCAGCGAGTAGAACCGCCGGTTGCACGAATCCATCTCTCGGTATATGTCCTCTCGGGTCAAGTGATTGTAACGCCCCACCGGTAGCGTCAGCGTGTAATACTTCCAATCACCGGGAAACGTGTTGGCAGCGATGGCCCT
>JAOTUR010000386.1 GCA_029863805.1 Candidatus Krumholzibacteriia bacterium
GCGCTCACGGTGTCGATTTCGTTACTCGCGTCACTGATTGTGGCCTTGATGCTGATACCCATGATCTCCTCGTTGCAAGGTCGACCGCCAGTTGATCCCCTCAAGGTGTTCGGGAACGTCGATGAGACGCCCAAAAAACGCAGAAAGCTTACTCGCGCTTTTGTTCGCGGGTGGAGTGTTGCCACACAGACCGTTCCCGTTTTTCTCCTTAGATTATCGAGTAAGCTCGGTCGCGTTTTGCAGGTCGCAGCAAGGACAATGATGCGTCCGGGGCTCGCGGCGTTTGCCGCGCTCTACGGTGCAGTGGAAAGGCGCTACCAGCCAGCGCTATCCTGGTGTTTGAATCACCGGGGAGTGTTTTTGACCACGATGGCGATCTTGTTCGGCATCAGTGTCGGGGCGTCGCGCTTTCTTGGGGCAGAACTCATCCCTCAGTTTTCTCAGGGAGAATTCAGCTTCAATGTGAGGTTGCCGGAAGGAAGTCCTCTGAACGCGACCGACGCCAAGCTGGCCGAGATGGAGGAGATGGTCGCCGTTGTGCCCGGGGTCGAGAGTTACTTTACCAGCGTCGGTGTGGCAAGTCGTCTTGGCAGTAACAAGAAGAATAAGGACAAGAATATCGGGCAGATCAATGTAGCGCTGTCCGAAAAGGGTAACAAGAAGAACGAAGAGCGTGTTGTTGAGTCGCTGCGAGATAAGTTTTCGTCGATCGGTGATCTGGACTTCAAGTTTGCCCGACCGATGTATTTCACACTGCAGACTCCGGTTGAAGTCGAGATCTACGGGTACAACCTGGAATCGCTGAGGAACGTCTCGGATCAGTTCGAAGGAGAACTATCACGAATACCAGGCATTAAGGATGTGAAGACGACGATGGAGGTGGGGAACCCCGAAATCAACGTCGTTTTTGATCGAGATCGCCTGTCGTCCTTTAGCTTGTCCCTCGATGATGTGTCAAACCGGCTCAAGACCAAGATCCAGGGTGAAGTGCCGACCAAGTTCAAGGAAAGAGAGCTTCAGGTCGACATAAGAGTGCGAACCTCGGCCTGGCAGGCCGAGAACGTGGATGAGCTCAAAGCGCTGGTAGTCGGGGAGAGAGAGGGTGCGCCCATTTCATTGGGCACGGTAGCAAACATCGATGTCGCCAGGGGCCTCAGTCAGATCACGAGGATCTCACAGCAGCGAGCTGCCGTTGTGTCCGGCAATCTCAGCGGGCGTGATCTCGCCTCGGTCTCGGAGGACATCGAGACCGTGATCAATAGAACGGCTCTTCCCGCCGGGGTAACGGTCGAATTGGGAGGTCAGAACCAGGAACTCAACCGATCATTTCGCAGCCTCGTGTTCGCGCTTCTGCTGGCCATATTTCTTGTCTACCTGGTTATGGCAGCGCAATTCGAGTCATTTGTCCACCCGTTTATCATCCTTTTTACGGTGCCCCTTGGTGCGATCGGCGTGGTGTGGATGCTGCTTGTGACCGGTCAGTCGCTCAGCGTTGTCGTGTTTATCGGTGTGATAATGCTGTCAGGCATCGTAGTAAACAACGGTATCGTGCTGATAGATTACATCAATCAGCTTCGTCGTGGCGGGATGGAGAAGATGAAGGCTCTGCGCGAGGCGGGCCTTGTTCGCTTGCGGCCGATCATCATGACCACGCTCACCACGGTTCTTGGTCTCTTGCCCATGGCGCTAGGGCTTGGTGAGGGGGCCGAAATTCGTGCCCCGATGGCGCTGACGGTCATCGGAGGCCTCTTGGGTGCGACGGCGCTGACGCTATTGGTGATACCGGCTTTATACTCATTAGTTGCCAGAGGCAAGTAGATGCGGGTGGAGTGGATTGGCCATGAAAATATATGAGCTAGCCGTTCATAAACCGGTCATCGTGACCATCGTGTTGGTCACCTTGCTGACCGTCGGAGTCATTTCTGTGAACAGACTCCCCGTCGAGTTTCTTCCACAGATGGACTTTCCGTTTATTGGCATTTGGGTGCCGTACCCCAACGCAGTTCCCGCGCATGTCGAGAGACAAATCGCGAAGCCATTGGAGGAGATGTTCGCCACGCTGGGCGACGTGCGTGAAATATTCTCGGAATCGTCGTCCGACGGGGCGTTTGTGGGAGTGCTCTTTGACTGGGGGCGCGACGTCAACGTTTTGCGAATGGAGGTCAAGGAGAAGGTCGATCAGATTCGCGGAGATCTGCCCACCGACATAGAACGGATACAGCTCTTTACTTTTAACTCCAACGATCAGCCGATCATGGTGGGAAGGATTTCGGCTAAAGGCCGCGACCTGATGGGGAGCTACGATCTCCTGGAGAAGACGATCCTCAATCCTCTGAAGCGGATCGAAGGGGTGGGGCGAGTCGGCATAGACGGCATCGAACCACAAGAGCTCTCGATCTATTTGGCGATGGACAGGCTCAAAGCCCACAACGTCGATGTGGATGCGCTGTTCAGAATGATTCAAAACATGAACCTCACCATGTCGATGGGAGAAGTCACGGCGCAGGGTCTCAGGTATAACGTGCGAGGCCTTGGCAACTTCACCTCCTTCCAAGAAGTTGAGAACCTCATTATTAGCGACGCGGGTCTCAGGCTCAGGGATATCGCCACCATTTACTATGGTGAACCACTTATCAACTACGGCCGCCACCTCGAC
>JAOTUR010000092.1 GCA_029863805.1 Candidatus Krumholzibacteriia bacterium
TGCGGCGATTATCCATGGGGGCCAGGGGACTGTCCAGACAGCGATAGCATCAGGCACTCCGGTCGTCGGGATCCCGCTCCAGCCTGAACAGAACGTGAACCTGAAGATCGTCGAGCGATTGGGAGGTGGTCGCACCCTCTCTCTCAAGGCCCTGAGACGGGGTAGACTTCGGCCCAGTCTGGAGGAGGTTCTTCGGAACCCAGCATTCGAGAGAGCGATGGCAGACCTGAGAGAACGTCAGGCCAGGCGGAACGGACCAGCCGAGGCGGCCCAAAGGTTGACGATGTTGCGTGCCAGAGGACACTAGGTGAAACAGCGGGGAGAAGGGTCGTCTAACTGATCTTGGGAACGCCATTTTATTTCTTTCCTCGTAAGTTACCGGAGACCGTCAACTTGCCGTTTCAATCCGACGGTCGATACGGCGTCAAATTTCCATCGCCGCCGACACCCTGTTGCGATATCATAAGTAGTGGGTTCAAAACCCGTTGGATTGTCCAGGAGTCAGCGTGTGATCGGCAAGACCATATCCTACTATAAGATTGTCTCAAAACTCGGCGAAGGTGGTATGGGTGTCGTCTACAAGGCCGAGGACACCCGGCTCGACCGTTCGGTCGCACTCAAGTTTCTTCCGTCTTCGCTGGCGACAAATGACGCCGCCAAAAAACGGTTCATTCGCGAAGCCAAAGCGGCGTCGTCACTCGAACACCCGAATATTTGTGCAGTCTATGACATCGCTGAGACCGACGACGGTCAGATGTTCATCGCGATGCCCCACTACGGAGGGGCATCGCTACAGGAAAAGATTGCGAAGGGACCGTTGGAGATAGGAGAGGTCACCGACATCGTGCTGCAGCTGGCATCCGGCCTGGCCAAAGCGCATGAGCAGGGAATCGTGCACCGCGACGTCAAGCCCGGGAACATCTTCGTGACCAAAGACGGGCACGTCAAGATATTGGATTTCGGTCTGGCCAAGCTCGCCACGCAAGCGCGGCTAACAAAAAGCGGGACGTCCGTCGGCACCGCGGCTTACATGTCGCCCGAGCAAGTACGAGGTGGGGAAGTCGATCACCGGTCGGATATTTGGTCGTTCGGCATTGTGCTTTTCGAGATCGTATCCGGGCAGTTGCCTTTCAAGGGTGACCACGAGCAGGCGGTTATGTATTCGATCGTAAATGAGGAACCGAAACCTCTGACAGGCATGCGGACCGGTGTGCGGGTCGAACTCGAGAGAATCGTCAGCAAGTGCCTCGCGAAGGATCCTGGCGAAAGATATCAGACAGCCACAGATCTCCTGGCTGATCTACGTCACCTTCAGCGGATAACAACCACTCAGGTTCCGCTGACGCGATCTGCAAGTTCACAAACGGGTGTTGGGCGCCTGGTAAGGCACTGGCCCTGGATGGCCGCGCTCGTTCTGGTCGCGGCGCTGACCGTGTTCGTGCAGCGAAGGTCGGTCCATCGAGACGCAACGCCCGAAATTACGGCTACAGGCGCCCACGTTGACGAGGGCGCTGGGCAGGTCTCATCGAGCGGACCGTCCATCGCAGTCCTGCCGTTTACCAACGCCAGCGGCGATCCGGATCAGGAATACTTCAGCGACGGGTTGACGGAGGACATCATCACGGAGCTTTCCCGCTTTCGCGAGCTGTCCGTGTTCGCGCGCAACTCGACGGCTCACTACAAGGGCAAAGATGTCGACATCCGCGAGATCGGTGCCTTGCTGGGAGCGCGCTATGTGTTGCAGGGAAGCGTCCGCAAGGCCGGACAGCGTATCCGGATCAGTGTCCAGCTCTCCGAATCCGGCGACGGACGGTCGGTGTGGGGCACCAACTACGAGCGCAACCTGACGGCACGCGGTCTGTTCGAGTTGCAGGACGAGTTGACGCAGCAGGTGGTCAACGCGATCGCCGGCTCCTACGGGGCCCTGACCCGGGCCTGGCTCGCTTACCTGTATGCGGAACAGTATCACCACCGCTGGAACGAGCGAACCGGCGAGTTCGATGCCCTCGACCAGGCGCTGCAGATCGCCGAGGAGGCCGTGCGCCTTGATCCCGTTAACTACGTGGCTCACGGCGCGCTCGCGTTGACCCACTTCTTACGTGGGGATCCCGAACGGGGCAAGATCGAGGCCTACCGGACGATCGATCTCAATCCGAACAACGCACTTTGGCTGGCCCTGCTCGGATACTACCTTTCCTTACAAGGGGACTTCGAGCACAGCGTGCCGATGATGCGCAAGGTGATCGCGCTCAATCCGCATCCGCCCCCGTGGATCAGGAACACAATCTTCCTCGATCACTATGCTCACGGTCGGTACGAGGCGGCGCTCGCCGAAGCGAACCGGATGGAACTGGGCGATTTTCGAAACCCGCTGTTTCTTGCCGCAGCCTACGGGCAACTCGATCGTCCCGACGACGCCAGGCAAGCACTCGAGGAGCTACGAGCACTGTGGTCGCTACCTGTCAGTGAGCTTCGCCGAGAGTTGATCGAACGACACGCCTTCTCGGCAGCGTTAGCCGGCCATCTGATGGAGGGGCTGGCGAAGGCGGGGATGGAGGGCGTTGCGGACCCGACGACCCCCGGGAGTTCTTTGGTCGACTGACCGCGTGGGACCTGCGCGTAGAGCCCATCTGGGCTTGTGGGGAAGGGTGTTTATTGAGCAGGCAGTTGCGGACACGACTACCGCGCCGCTGATCCTCACTTGAGCGTGAGTCTTTCACCTCCCAAACCGATGTCGAACCCAGCGCTTTTGGCTCACGCTACCAGCCGCTCAAGCTGTTGTATCCGCTCGACTTGATACTCGTCGAGGCAGAATAGCGGAGTTATAACTTTGTCCCGTTGGGGACGCCACATCCTTTTAACCTATTGCTAATACATGCGTTATGCTCGTTTCAGATCGGTGCGGGAAGCCTTATCCTAGCCGATGTGGGACGCGATTTCGTTTGCCGTTTGATCGACGATTCGGTATGATATATGCGTCTATGCGCAACTAAGCAGGTGATTGATCGTGGAAGAATACACGCAGATTTTCAAGACGCTGAGCGATCCCACTCGTCTGAGGATCCTTCGTTTGTTACTCGATGCTGGCAAGGAGCTGTGTGTCTGTGAGCTGGTTGATAGCCTCGAGGAGCCCCAGTATAACGTATCGAAGCACGTCACTGCAATGCGGGCAGCCGGGCTCCTGAAGAGCCGCAAAGAAGGCCGCTGGGTGTATTACTCTCCGCGGGATACCGACGGGGAGTTTCTAAAACTGCTTTCTCTGGCGGTAGCGGCGATTCCTGAGCGGCATGTCAAGCATGACCGCGCAGAGCTCAGAAAACGACTGAAGCTGCGCGAACGTGGGAAGTGTCTCACAGGCGTGCAGAAGGAACATCTGCTCGGGAAGGTGTCGAGTTGAAGAAGGCGTCCGCAAACGGTGCGATTCAAAACGTCATCGATGAGATGCAGGCCGCGACGGCGGCAGCGAAGTGTCACAAGTGTGGCTGTTTCCATGGTGCGCTGAGTGAACTCACAGATGCATTACCCAGCATTCCTGCTGGGACACGCGAAATGATTCAACCTGTTATTGAGACGGGTATGAAGCACAAAATCCCGGAAGAGTATGACTGCATTGGCTGTCGAGTTTGTTGGCCGGCGAACGCACTCAATTTTGCGGCGGAAGCGTTTCCGGATGTCTCTTTTGGCGGTGACGCCTGTCCAACGGAAGTGCCAGCGCGAGAACCCGGCTGGCCACCGCTACCAGGAGACTTCACGGTTCTCGACAACGCAGGGCACGTGGCGGTCTGCGCGCTCACATCCAAAGCGCTTGTTGGAGGTGTTGTTGAGGCGCGTCCGGTAGGCGTCGCGATTGTCGGCACACTGTACACGGAGAACTTGGGCATTGAGAGGATCATCACCAACGTGCTCGCTAATCCCAACGTCACGAATCTCCTTATTTGTGGTGCAGATTCAGAACAGCGAATTGGACACTTGCCTGGGCAGACTCTACTCAGCCTTTTTGAGCACGGTGTCGATGCGCGAGGGCGCATCATCGATGCCAAAGGGCGCCGTCCGCTCATCAAAAACATCGCGCATGATGCGATTGAGGTTTTTCGGAAAGAGATTCGGGTGCTGGATCTGGTCGGCGAAGAAGATGTTGGTGCGGTGATTGAAGCTCTCGCGGGAATGTCGGCAGTCTCACGGCCGCGTCGTGCGGGCAGCCGTCCCCATGACGGCCCCCGGGTGATTCGCGCGCAGCCGGTTGAACGCCTCGTGCTCGACCCCAAAGGGTACTTCGTCATTTTCCCCGACCGCGAACGGCGGAGCATTCTCGTCGAGCACTACATCAAGGACGGCACCCTGGCCCATGTTTTTACAGGGGAGCGTGCCGACGATGTCTACGCTACGGTGATCGGCCATGAGCTTGTCTCTCGACTCGACCACGCCGCGTACCTCGGGAAAGAGCTGGCGCGCGCTGAGCAGACGCTTAGAACGGGTGAACCGTACATCCAAGATCGCGCCCCCGAGCCGTCTCGCTGCGTGTCAGGCGGTTGCACAGGGAGTCACGAAAGGGAGTCCTAAACAATGGCATTCGCAAAACTGACAATCATACTCGGCGCGGCAGTGCTGCTCTTTTGCACCGTGTTGCCCGTTCCAAGCTATGGACAGAACGATTCCACGGTGACCGATACCACGCTTAGCGTCGACAAGCTTGCGAAGGACCCCAAGGCATTCGCCGACCGTGAGATAATGGTCACGGGAGTGGTCGGTGCGGTGGTTCCGAAACAAAAGATATTCACGATCATTGATCAGTCTGAGTATGCCGAATGCAAGGTGGTGACGTGTGCCCGGTACGAAATCCCGATTGACTTCTCTGGAAAGTTGCCGGATCCGGAACAGGTCGTCGTCGTAACGGGAAAACTGGTCCAGCCGCAGCCAGGCCGCTTCCTCTTCAAGGCGAAGCGCGTCGAGATTATCAAATGAAACGGTCGACGTTTCTCATTTGTCTTTTCGTTTTTGCCGTGGTCTTCGCGGCGCACTTTGGGTATCACGCCTGGCAGGAGGCGCGAGTGGCGTCCCAGTGGGTAGTGCTCGATACCGTTGAGCGACCATCTGCGTGGTCGCGATACGTGGAACGGCAGGATTTCTACCTCGGGTACTCTTACGCGCTCGCCGCTGCCTTCACTGTTTTTGCCGTGCTATTCAGTCTCCAGCAACGTCGTCGCGAAGTGGGCGGCATCCTCGGCGGCGTGACTCTTATCGGTGGGCTCTATGCAGCAGGTTGCTTCCTCATCGGTTGCTGCGGATCACCGATGCTTGTTGTCTATCTCTCGCTATTTGGGTCCTCGTTTCTTGGTGCGATTAAGCCGATCGTCGCGGGCATCACGACCCTTTCGATCGCTGTCAGCGGTCTCGTTATAGTTCGCAGATCCAGACGCGCATGCTGTTCTCCAGTGGTTGATGACGAGAGCGGCGCTCGGGTTTCGCCTGCTCGCAACGCGAGGTAGCCTTCTCCCACCGGATTTTTTAGCCCTATGCGGCCATAAGTGCTTCAATAACATCAGAAGCGGTTCGAATAAATTCCCGTTGGGGATTCCAATTTGACCGGAAACTGTGGTTATGCTGCAAGAAGAGCCTCGGCGAACTCACGAGCGGTTCGATTAACGTCACGTTCGGGACGCCATTCTATTCGCACACGCGTAACCCAAACGACTCATTCTACTTATCGATTCAGAGCGAGCGCCGACGATTATGGAATATTGGATTCATCAGCGGCAACTCGTTGCGGTAGTATCCGAAACGAGTTCGAATCCCGTTGAGGCCGATCTTGATCGGCGAATGCGGCAGTTGCAGTATGAGTGGTTATCCAGCACACTCCCACGATAGAAGTGCAGCATAAGAAGAGTTAGGCGGCGGCATGGGGCCGACGCACCAAAAAGGAGAGAGCCATGGCCGATAACGCGAAGGAAACGACGGCAACGGTGATTCCCACCATGCGATACAACGATGCGGCGGCAGCCATCGAGTGGCTCTGCAACGCGTTCGGATTCGAGAAGCACCTCGTGGTGCCCGGTGAAGGCGGGACGGTCGTCCATGCACAGCTCGTCTTTGGCAACGGGATGGTCATGCTCGGCTCTTCGCGAGAGAGCGAGTTCGACGATCCTCAGAAGCCGCCTAGCGCTTTCGGTGGCGCCGTCTCTCAGAGCCCATACATCGTTGTGGAAGACGCGGACAAACACTACGCACGCGCTGTCGCAGCGGGCGCGGAGATCGTCATGGAAATCAAGGCCGAGGACTACGGTGGGCGAAACTATTCTTGCCGTGATCCCGAGGGTCACATCTGGAACTTCGGCTCCTACGACCCGTGGGCCGCCGCCTAACAAGGCGCTGCAGCTGACGTGGCACAGCACGTTCCAATTGACCTTGGTAGCCTTCTGGCATCGAACGTGGGTGCCTCAGCGACCGTCGGCGGCCTGTGCCACGCAGCTGAGCGCCGTCCCGTTAGACCCCAGGTGGGTATGAACATCGAAATCAAACATCTGTGCGGGTGTCCAGAACACCTCGGAACGGTTGCGCGATGGATCCACGAGGAATGGTGGTCCGACAAGCCCGGGCATACGGTAGAGACGATGGCGTCGAGGCTCGGTGAAGCGAGCGACCAAAACGCAGTGCCGCTATCACTCGTTGCGCTGCATGCTGGTAATCCAGTCGGCACCGTGAATCTTGTCGCGAATGACAATGAGGAGCGCCCCGATTTGGCCCCGTGGTTGGCCGCCCTGCTTGTGATGCCAGAGCATCGAGGTCAAGGCGTGGGCTCGGACTTGGTAAGAGCGTTGCTGAAGGAGGCCGTCCGCCTGAGAGTCCGACAGCTGTACCTCGGCACGGACATCCCTGAGTACTACGCCAAATTGGGTGCAACGATGTACGACGAGGTCTCGGATGATTACTGCATTATGGTCATCAAGACGGGTGCCTAACTAGCCACTGCATCCGACAGACCCACCTTGTCACGGCCGCTGCTGTCGGACCGGCCTCGCCATCACCGGATGGTTTGGATAGGGGCCCTTCTGTGAGCGATTGACCGGAAATTGTGGTTATGCCGCAAGAAGAGCCTCAGCGAACTCGCGGGCGGTTCGATTAACGTCACGTTGGGGACGCCATTTCTCTGTAAGTAATTATTCGACATGTAGTTGTGAGCGTTGCAGCGGACCTTGAGGTGAACAAGCTGCTCTGTAGCAGCGGGCTTGTCTATCTGCAAAACCGGGCAACGCTGGCACGAACCTCTGCAAGGGCTTCCTTGGATGAGGCCCACCCATCCGTCTCGATCGCCGCCCCTTCGAGCTGTTTGTACGTGGCGAAGAAGTGCTCGACCTCCCGAAGAAAATGGGATGGCACGTCTTTGAGGTCCCGGTATTCGGCAAAGAGCGGGTCTGTGTTCGGCACGCCCAGGATCTTGAAGTCGCTGACGCCCCGGTCGCGCATGCGGAAGAGCCCCACGGCGCGTGCCTGGATCAGACAGCCAGTAAACGTGGGTTCATTGACCATTACGAGGATGTCCAGGTCATCCCCGTCTTCGGCGAGCGTGTTGGGAAGGAAGCCGTAGTCCCCCGGGTAGTGACTCGACGAATAGAGGTACCGGTCAAGCTTGAAGAGTCCTGTTTCTTCGTCGAGTTCGAATTTGCTCCGGCGCCCCTTGGGGATTTCGATGATAGCGTTGACAACGTGCGGCTCCGACGTCGTCGGAGAGACATGGCTGAAACGGTTCCTTGGATTCATGATGCATAAATTCTAGGCCATTGCTACCATAACGCAAGCTGTAAAGGCGGCGAGGAGTGAATGGCGATGTGGATTTGGGCCGGATTTGTGGCGATGATTCTGGCTTTTTTGGCGCTGGATCTGGGAGTGTTCCATCGCCGGGCTCACGTTGTTGGCATTCGTGAAGCATTCGCATGGACCACGGTATGGGTGGTTATGGCGATGGGGTTCACGATCGCAGTCTATTATATGTACGGGCAACACTGGCTGGGCGTGGGGCTCGAGATTGGGCACGAACTCAGTGGCCGGCAGGCGGCTGAGCAGTTTCTGACCGGCTACATTATCGAGAAATCGCTGAGCCTCGATAATATATTCGTCATCGCGTTGATCTTCTCTTACTTCGGCGTACCAGCAGCTTACCAGCACCGCATTCTCTTTTGGGGCATCATCGGCGCGTTGGTGATGCGCGGAGCGATGATTGCGGCGGGAGCAGCGTTACTCCAGCGATTTGACTGGGTTGCCTACGTATTTGGGCTCTTCTTGCTGGCTACGGCCGTGAAGATGCTGATCGTCCGGCATGACAACCTGGAGCCGGAGAGAAACGTGCTTGTCCGCCTCGCCCGCCGGCTACTGGTTGTCTCTGATCGCCTGCACGGTGACCGCTTCTTTGTGCGCGTCGATGGGCGGCGGGCCGTGACACCTCTGTTTCTGGTGCTGATACTTGTGGAGAGCACGGATGTACTATTCGCCGTGGATTCCGTCCCGGCAATCTTCGCCGTCACACGTGATCCGTTCCTTGTGTTTACATCGAACGTGTTTGCGATACTGGGGCTTCGGTCCCTCTACTTCGCGCTGGCGGGGGCCATGTCACGCTTCCGGTACTTGAAGATGAGCCTGGTCTTCGTGTTGGCTTTTGTGGGTGTGAAGATGCTGCTTTCGCACGACCATGTGATACCGACGATCGTATCGCTCGCCTTCATTGTTGGTATACTCGCGGTTGGAATTGTAGCGTCTCTTGTCGGTGCCCACCGGGACACCGCGAAACTCATATCTCCGCTGGAGACGAAAGAAGAGACACGAGCGTGAGCAAATCTGAGTTAAAAGGGGGTGCTGGCCGATCATGAAAACAGCTGCTTCATACGTACGAAACCGGTTCCTTGCGGGTGTGCTCGTCGTAGTTCCAATTATTGCGACATTTCTCGCTCTGCGGTTCCTGTTTGTCCAGATCGATGGACTCTTCGCGCCGTGGATCAACGGGTTGATTGGGCGCCACATCCCAGGCCTGGGAGTCATTGTGACCGTGCTCGTGGTGTTGATCGCCGGGGTTGTCGTCTCCAATTTCATGGGGCGGCGACTGCTTGCGTGGACGGAGCGCATACTTGGCGGGGTGCCGCTGGTCAAATCGATCTACAAGGCGTCCAAAGACATCATCCATACAGCAACACTGTCGCGCCAGCAGGTATTCCGAGATGTGGTGATGGTGGAGTACCCGCGGCGCGGAATGTATTCCTACGGCTTCGTAACCAGCTACGCAACGCGCCATGCCCAGGACGGTGTGCACAGGATCGCGAACGTTTTCATCCCGGGGCCCCCGTTACCGACCACGGGGGTATTGGTTGCGCTCCCGGTGGAAGACCTGTTCTACTTGGACGTGTCGGTGGAGGAAGCTCTGAAACTGGTCCTCAGTGCGGGCATGGTCTCGCCGCGGAACCTTCGTGAACGACCATCGGCCGGGCCTGGGGTCGGCGGCGAAACAGAGATGCCAGATTGACCAAGGGCTAGGCTACGAGGTGTGTGTAGCCTCGGTGCGTTCATCGAGCCGGTGCAAGCAGACCGCTGCCGATCGCGCACGCGAGATCAACCCAAAACACGATACCGAAAGGACAATCATGCGATGGCGGTTCCTACCGCGTCAGAGTGACTTCTTCGACTTCTTCGAGCGACACGCGGCGCTTACGGTGGAGAGCGCGCGCGAACTTGGGAGACTTTCCAAGGACGGTGCCAACTTTCAAGACGTCGCCAGACGGATCAAGGATCTCGAGCACGAAGCGGATGACATCACGCATGCGTGCATGGAGACGTTGCACAAGACGTTCATAACGCCGATCGACCGTAACGACATCCACCGGATCGCCTCCAAGCTGGACGATGTCATCGACCTCATCGATGGAGCGGCGCGCCAGCTTTCGCTCTTCGAGATTACCGCGTTACCGGAGAGCGCACGAGAGGCGACCGTGGTGCTTGTTCAGGCGACCGAAGCGGTAGAGCGTGCAGTCAAGGGGCTGCGCAACATGAAAAACGCCACCGCAATTTTGGGGGAATGCGTACGCATCAATGAACTAGAAAACCAGGCGGACAGGATCAAGGCTGCTTCCGTGGCACGCCTGTTCAAGGAGGAGAGCGATCCTATCTCGGTCTTGAAGTGGTATGAGATCTACCGGGCGCTGGAAGAGGTGACCGACGCCTGCGAGGACGTTGCAAACGTTATCGAGGGCATTGTCCTGGAGCATGCCTGATCCAATGAGCAGCGATCTAACGCTTGTCGTCATTGTCGTAGCGGTTGCCCTGGGCTTCGACGTCATCAACGGGTTCCACGATTCAGCGAACTCCATTGCGACCATCGTATCCACGCGCGTGCTTTCCCCGCGTACCGCGGTGTTGTGGGCCGCTTTCTTCAACTTTGCTGCGATGCTCGTTTTTGCACCCGCCGTCGCCGATACAATCTCCAAGATCGTCAAGGTAACGCCTGGTGACCCCGCCTATGTATACGTCGTTCTCGCCGGCCTCGTTGGTGCGATCGTCTGGGACCTGATGACGTGGTGGTGGGGACTTCCGACCAGCTCGTCGCACGCGCTCATCGGAGGCTTTGCGGGGGCGGGTGTCGCGCACGCCGGATGGGATATTATTCGTTGGGATAAGATCCTGACGACAGTGAAGTTCATTCCGTTAGCGCCGCTCATGGGCCTGTCAATCGGGTTTGCTCTCATGGTGGCGGTGTACTGGCTCTTCCGGCGGTGGCGTCCAACGGCCGTCGACAAGCTGTTTCGACGAGGACAGCTGGTCTCAGCCGCGTTCTACTCGCTCGGCCACGGGGGCAACGACGCGCAGAAGACGATGGGGATCATCGTGGCACTGCTCATTGCCTCAGGCCACCTCGAGCCCGACGTGCAACTATCCTTGATCGATTCGAGAACGTTGTGGATCATCTTGAGTTGTCACGCCGCGATGGCCGTGGGGACGGCCATGGGTGGCTGGCGCATTGTGCGGACCATGGGGATGAAGATCACGAAGCTCAAGCCCGTGGGCGGTTTCTGCGCGGAAACCGCCGGGGCTGTCACCCTGTTCCTAGCGACCCACAGCGGAATCCCCGTATCGACCACGCACACCATCACGGGCTCGATTATCGGCGTTGGTGCAACCACGAAGCTATCTGGGATCAGGTGGGGGGTTGCGGGCCGGATAATTTGGGCCTGGATCTTGACCATTCCCGCGGCGGCGCTTGTGGCAGCACTGATCTTCGCCTTGATCCGGGCGCTTCACCCGGGAATATGACAGTACGAGCGCATCATTCATAGCTGAACAAGATCCTACTTCGCTCGATGTGGGGGCATTGAGCCAGGATTTTGGGGTTAGAGTCTCTAAATTAAGAACGGTCACTGGGACCCGACGCGGTATTCTTTGGCTCGCCCTTGATGGAAGTGGTGGGTCGGCGTCCTTGCGAGTCGTAGACTAAGTGTATTCTCAGCGCTTAAATGGACACTCAGGAAGACAAAAGCTATTATATGGAAACCGTATAAGCAGTAGTTGGCTTTCTTGCAAAGCTTCGTCGATGCTATAACAAAGGAGGCAACATGGACTTCAGAGCCTTTCGCGACGGATCGAGGACGCTTGAGTTCTGCTTCCTTTTGGCAGTTTTGG
>JAOTUR010000093.1 GCA_029863805.1 Candidatus Krumholzibacteriia bacterium
ATCTTGTTCTTGGGAAGATAAGCTATGTGACACTTGCCAAAAAATGGAACAAAGTGATGCTCACAGATGCTGTAAAAATCGACGTCTTTGAGGAGGACCATTCCCTTTTGTTTTTCGGCAAATATCGCCCCCGAAACCAGGGCATCGACATCGATCCCATATCCCTGCAAAAAGTACTCGAGCGCCTCACTCACCCGCTTGGGTGTTTGTTTCAAGCCATCACGGTCGGGATTCTCCCCGATCTCACGGAGTAGTTCGTAGACCAAATGCGCGGTCCTGTCCCTTTTTCTCTTGGTGTCACTCATTCAATTCTCACTAGTCTTGTGCGATGACGGTCACAGGATGGGCACTGAGGCCCTTTGCGGAACGTTCTCGCCGCAATAAACAAAGCTGTTCTTTGGGGTCTCAATCACCTTTACGGCGACCAGCGCCACGTCCTTAGGTAGTTCGCACTTTATGAGCTGCCAGATAGCACGTGTCACGTTCTCACCTGTGGATACGAAGTTGTCGATAGAGAACGCTGTATCCATATTGCCGTGCCGGAGCTTCGGCGCCAGGACAGAATCAACTATGTCGCGGATTGCCCGTCTCTCCACAACAACGGGGTTTTCGCCGGTGATATCGCGGGCGACGGTGATCTCGATTCTAAACAAATGCCCGTGGCCATTGGCACATTCGCCGTAGGTCTCGATGTTGTCTTCGGCGCTGAGTTCGGTATTCCACAGCCGGTGGATCGCGTTGAATGCGCACACAAAAGTGAGATACACCATAGGACCTAGTCAGTCTCCCCATAATAGTCGGCGAACATCGAATCGTCTTCCAGCAGCCTAACATGATGGAGCCGCGCGCCCGGCACGGCACCCTCAAGACGGTCCCAGACAAACTTCGCCAGCATCTCGATGGTGGGAACAACCTGTTTGAAAACCTCGACATCTTCGTTGAGATTCCTATGGTCGAGAATACTGACAACCCGCTCCCTCGCGATGGCATCGAGGTCCGACAGATGAATCACCATCCCGGTCTTGGCGTCGGGCTTGCCAGCGAAAGTAACCTCCAGCGTGTAACTATGTCCATGCAGGTTGACGCACTCGCCAAACCGGTCCCGGTTAGCCTCGGGCGACAGCGATGGATCGTAGAGACGATGGGCGGCGCAGAAGCGCATCTTTCGCGTGAGGTAAATCATACACTTTCGATCCTTGCACGCCCGCGTGATCGGCATGCACCAACCTTAACAACGCGCTCACGGGCGACTTCAAAAGGGCTCCAGTGGTTCGGGGCCGACACGAACTAATCCGCAGCACCAACGCTGACCAGGTATCTCTCAGCGTCCAGGGCTGCCATACACCCGGTGCCGGCGGCGGTGACGGCCTGACGATAAGATTTATCCGCGACATCCCCGGACGCAAACACGCCGGGTTTGCTGGTGAGCGTCGAAAACGGTTTTGTCCGCAAATAACCGGTTTCGTCCATGTCGAGCTGACCCTCGAACATACTCGTATTGGGTGAGTGTCCGATGGCGACAAAAAAACCGCCGCAGTCCAACGTGCTTTCCTCCCCCGTTTCTACATTCTTGAGCCTCACCCCTTGCACACCCTCATCGGGAGAGCCCAGCACATCGGTGATCACCGTGTCCCATATAAACTCGATTTTCTTGTTGTGGAAAGCCCGCTCTTGCATAGCTTTGGAAGCGCGAAGCTTATCGCGTCGGTGGATCACATAGACTTGGCTCGCGAACTTGGTGAGAAACGTGGCCTCCTCCAGCGCCGTGTCTCCCCCTCCTACAACCGCGATCTTCCTACCCTTGAAGAAAAAACCGTCACACGTCGCACACGCCGATACACCGTGGCCTTGAAGACGTTTTTCGTTTTCCAAACCAAGCCACTTTGCACTGGCTCCGGTGGCGATAATTAGGGCGTGACACTCGAACGACCGATTGCCTGCGTAGAGATGCTTGATATCGCCACCCAACTCCACCCGGTCGATATTAACCAGCTCAAACTCGGTTCCAAAGCGCTCGGCCTGTGTCTTCATTGTGGCCATCAGATCGGGCCCCATGATCGGATTCGCAAAACCCGGGTAGTTCTCGACATCGGTTGTAATGGTCAACTGCCCACCCGGCTGGACGCCTTCCAGGACCAGCGGTTCGAGATTGGCGCGAGCCGCATAAATGGCTGCCGTCATGCCCGCTGGGCCAGACCCGATAATGATGACTTTTCTGACGCCATGCTCCATAAGTCTTTAAACTCCTTCCCCATGGACTCATTAAACCCGAACGTAGAATAAGCAAAACATGCCAATTGTCAAGCGACAGAAACGGCTTTCCGGTCCTACTGGCCCGGCATCGCGTTGCTTAGCATAGCGCCGAAGGTTTTTCTTGTCAACGGTTTACGTGCTCGTTATATTTAAGCGGCCTCCCACCTCGGCCCCAACTGTCCATTATGATACGACCGCTCTTTGCATTCACACGATTCTCGACCATTTTGGTGATCGCTGCCATGGTGAGTTGTTCGGAGTCCCGGTCCCCGTTCACTCCAAAAGGCGGCAGTCCCAACGATACATTACCGCCCATAGAGCCAAGCGATACGATTGCGCCGGCGGCTGTAACCGATGCTTCGCTTGACTTCTCGAGCACGGGTACCGAGATCGTTTTCCGGTGGTCCGCACCGCACGACGACGCACCGACCGACAAGGTAGACCGCTACGAGATACGGTTTTCTTATACGCGTGGTTCCTATCCGCCAGCTTTCTGGGACCTTTCTACACCCGTCTCCGACCCGCCCGACCCTGGCGAGCCGGGCACTGTGCAGAGCTACATCTTCGACAATCTGGAACGCGGAAAAGACCTCTATGTCGGAATCCGCAGCTACGATGACTCGGACAACCGTTCACAGCCAAGCGACCTTGCGACGGCCCACATACCGGGACTCGATTTCCTTGGACGCTGTGTCGACGTCTACACGCGGGTACCCATCGAAGGGCTTGGTGTTCGCATCGCTTCCGGTCCCGTTTTTGACGTGACCACGGATGTAAATGGGGAATTCTCTGTGGACGAAGTCTTTCCGGGTGCTGTGAGTTTTGACATTGTGAGCGGTCCCTCCACAATCGACTACCACCGGCTAAGCCAGCTGCTTGTTCTCGACAGCGATAGCACACATGTGTTTGTCATGATTCGGGTCGAGCCAACGACGGCACCGGAGCTCAACGGCGCAAACTTGCTGAGTTTCCTCAAGCAGATAACGGAGACGGACGATCGGCCGGTTCTGGCAAAATGGCGACACTACCCAGTACGCTGCTACATCGTGCCGTTCGTCAACAGCAACGGTGTCGACTACGAACTCGCATCGAAGACGGCGGCGCAGCGATGGAATGCACGAACGGGGAGACCGATCTTTACCCTTGTCGATTCGGCCCCCGATACCGGTATCGTAGTGATCTACAGGCCACGTGAGGAAATGTCGGGGATCGCTTTTACGCACTATGAGCTGGATGAAGAAGGGCATCCGGTGCGCGAGGAGATTCATGTTGTCGACGACTTCAGGTCGAGCGACGCGTCGTATCTATATAGCGTGATGCTTCACGAACTCGGCCACACGATAGGCTTCGCGCATATCAACCTCCCGAACTTTATCATGTATGGCCAACACCTGGTGGTAGACGATATCTCGGATGACGAGACGGCGGCGGCAATCCTGCTCCAGGCTTTGCCGACCCGCGTCGACATGAGTACCTACGACGAGTCCACACCCTGACCAGACTCATTCTCCGCGCGTCCCGTTGGTGGTGCCTAGAGGTTCAACTGCTCGGGCAAGACTCCTTCGTGGGCCAGAAGCTTCTTCTTTTTCGACAGACCCGCCGAATAACCGCCGAGCTTGCCACGGGACTCAACCACCCTGTGACAGGGGATGACGACCGGCAGCGGATTCGCCGCCATCGCCGAACCGACGGCCCGTGCCGCCTTCGGGGAGCCAGAACGCACGGCGAGTTCACCGTAGCTGATCAATTGGCCAAACGGCAGACGCGCCAGCCTCTGCAACACCTTGCGCTGGAACGGCCCGTGGATCGCGCTCAAATCGATGGGTTGTGTGAATTTCCTGAGCTTGCCCGCGAAGTAATCCTTGAGTTCCCGACGATACGGCCTCATGAATGCTGGACGTCGTGCCACGGGCTCTGTGGCGAACATCTGCATTAGCTTCTTGACGTGGCCCTTCTTGGTTCGCCTGCCAAATATGACCGCACACAGACCTTTTTCACTAGCGGCGATCAGCACATCGCCCACCAGCGAATTGGGGATAAAATCGTAGTAGATCATGACACGCCTCCCTCAATAACTCCACAAACAGAAAATCCCCTACGATATTCTTTGTGATGATGTTACACGAACGGGAGGGACGACACCAGCGGATACAAAAAAAGCCGGCATCGCTTTTTACCAGGGAGGTAACTCGGCACATGAGCACGAAACGGAGGAGAGTAGTACCGACTACTCATTCCAGGAAGGGAGGTAAAAAAGCGATACCGGCGTCTTCCTTATTATGGCTGTCATTGGCAATATACCCAGGCTCGGATTCTACCGCCAGAAAAATCCTCTTGTGAAAAGAATAACTTGACGGATCTTCAAACACCCTATCCCAAAGCGAGAAAACTAATTAGGATGGCCTTGCGCCATCGCCGCCTTGGCGTTGACTGCTGCGACAAAACGGCTACGTCATTGCTACCTCTCCGCGCGTCACTCACCGCCTCCAGCCAAAACGGTCCAGAGCAATCCGATCCTGGCCGTCAAAACTCACTCCCTCGGCCTCGAGAAGTATGCGCTGTAGCTCGTCGTAGTCGGATCCAGAGCGTCGACTAATCCTGCCGGCAGCGTTAATCACGCGGTGCCACGGGACGTCGTGTCCCTCGTGCAACGCATGCAGCGCGTAGCCAACCTGTCTGGCATGGCCGGAGAGACCCGCCAGGGACGCGATCTGACCGTAAGTGGCCACGCGGCCCCGCGGGATCTGTTTGACGATTGCATAGATGCGATCGTAGGAAGTAGCCATCGCAATACCTGCCGAGAGTCGAGTCCGACCGTTTATCCTGATCCTCGGCGAAGTTCTCCCGGTACTCGTGCGCATTCTAGTACGAAATCAACTGCACGCGCGTGCAGTGCGCATATCACAGCCCCGGTTCGGCGTCTCGTCGCTCCTCTTTTATCCGCCAACCCAAATCCTCGAGCACACCCTTGACGATCGACCCCGGGTCATGAATCGCAGAGACATGACCGGGACCGGGTGTCATCATGCCATTGATTGGGTCTGGCTCATAGAACTGCCGGTCAAGATGGCTGGGGTCGCGACTGTGGAGTCGCGGCCGGCGCTTGCTGTTACGGTGGATTGCGTTAGCTCCACCAAAGAACAAGCGGCTTCTCGACAGTTCCATACCCAATCTCACAGATGGGCTGGGGAAAGCGTCCACCAGCCGGTTCCCTGACTGGTTTTCGACAAAGCGATCGAAGATCGACGGCATTCCCCCAAGATCCGGAATTTGAAAAGAAACCTGCGGTGCACTGTCAAAAACGTTTCTTCCATAGGAACCAAAGCCACCGCTCACCTTGAGTAGACTGGCAAAACCGAGCCCATGACATATTTCGTGCATGGCGATGAAGACAAAATCGCTCTTTCCCTTTGCTGGTCGCCCATCGTTGCCAAAATACCAGTTGGTCGATGTTGAGAAGAATATCTCCATGTCGTATTCCCCAGGTTGCAGATCACGATTCGCTATGGCATCTGCCAGTGAAGACGGATACCAGGTATTCGCCTCACTGGCGCCGTCAAAGTCTCTTACCGCATTTGGTACGCAAAGACCTCTCGTGAGCAAAGGAGTAAATGACACCCGTATTTTGATCGGCACGTCACTGACGAGAATCGATGACCAGGCGTCCGTCGCAAACTGGAACGCGGCCCGCGCCTGCGCGGGGACTTGTTCGTACGAAACCTCGACTGTCGCATGAGCCGTCGGACTGCGAGACTGAGATTGTGCATCGGGCCTGCACGACACCGAAGCCATGCTCACGAACGCGGCGAGGCCCAACAGCTGACAGCTTGTTACTTTTCTTCTTTCGCTCCCTCGCATAGTCCGCGTCCGCTTGCTATGGCCCCTGGGAATCCTTATCGGATCCCACCAGCGCTTTCATTATATTCTCTCTATCAGCATGCATGCGTTTCGCCAGCTCGACCGCGAGCCTGCGCATTTGCAGATCGTCGGCCCTTATGAATGACACATCGGCGTTGGCACCTAACCCACGAGCCGCCTTTGATTCGATCCGAAATGAATATTGCGACACTTCGCCTTCTAAGTCGAGTAGCCTGGCAGTCACATCGTGAACGCCCGACATGTTGGTCCCCAACACTGGACCGAGCAATCCCGCCGTCAGCGCTACCAGAATAACCGACGTTACTCGCGAGCCTTTGCCGTCTTCCCAAGCACCTTCGATGAACAAGGTGAGAACCGCGTCAACCGGAGTGCTGGCATCGTACGGCCAGATCAAATATTGAAAAACATCCATCTCTCTTAACAGGGCGACAACACGAGGTCCGTAGCGATCCGCGCTCGACGGCACGAGCTGAACGCCGACGATGATCGGTATCGGCTCAGCGGCATGGAACGTGGGCGGTGGGGGCATACGCTGCCACGAGCATGCGGGAGCTAAGGTAAGGAGCCAACAAGTGCACAAGGCCAAAGTGGCTACACGTAGGTAATGCCCGGTGGCCATCTACTTCCCTTTGGTTCGATCGTGACCGCGGTCCGACTCGAGCGCCCGAGTAGTTCGTATCGCGGACAAAATCACAACTTGCTTCGCACAAGAAAACGGGTGTATTATAGTAACACAAGATTGATTTCCAACCCCAAAGGAGAATGCTCTGATGGATTATCATGCATTGGAAGAAATGACGGTGATTCAACTTCGGGACGAGGCCAAGAAATTTCCCGATGTCAAAGGCGTCGCCGCAATGAAGAAAGACGAACTCGTAACGCTCGTCGCCGAGAGGCTCGGCCTGGAAAAGACGGCTACTAAACCAAAGCCTAAAAAGGTTGCGGGCTCAAAAATGGATAAAAAGACGATCAAAAAGATGATGCTCGAGCTCAAGGAACAACGTAATTCGGCTCGATCCGGCAAGGACAAGAAGAAGATCGTCATGTTCAGAAAGCGGATTCATGCGCTGAAGAGGCGTCTTAGAAAAATCGCGTAGCCTTCGGCTACATCTCCGCAGCCGCCTTGTTAGTTAGAGGACAGACAATAACTTACAGCGCTTGTTGGTGACAGCATCTCTTTGCTATTCTCCCCCCCGACGGAGAAGACCGATAACCCCGTTTACAAAGACTTACAGGTAGGAGCCATCCATGTTCAGGGAACGATTTGACGCGTCGCTCGAAAATATTCGTATGTCTCCGATCGTTAGCATTAGCGAGGAGGTAAGAAGGCGGTCCAGGGAATTTGAGAAGAGCGGAAGGAGCATGATCCGATTTCAGCGTGGCGAGATCGATTTTAGTACACCGCAGTTCATCATCTCAGCCGCCAAAGAGGGTCTCGACCGGGGACTCACCAAGTACCCAAAGTCGGGTGGAGAGGATTTTCTCAAGCAGTCGATCCTCAGAAAGCTAGAGCGAGAACAAGGTGTTAACGATCTGAGCCCGGACAATATCGTTGTGACATACGGAGGCCAGGAAGGGCTAGAGCTTTCTTTCAAACTCTTCTCCAACGGCGCCGGGTTCTCACCAACGTGGAGCTGTGCGCTCGAGAATTTTGTTCCATACGCCGGGCTCGATTTTACAGAGATTCCGCTGAAGGACGACTTCTCCGTGGACTACGAGCGCCTGGAAGCGAATGTGCGTGGCAAGGATTTCTTTTATCTCAACAATCCACAGAATCCAACGGGCAAGGTCTTTGATAAGGGGGAACTCAAAACTATCGTTGATATTTGCACGCGGAACGGATGCTACATTATTTCGGATGAGGCTTACGAGAAATTTGTCTACGATGGCCTCGAGCACCGATCCACGATTCAGTACTGCCAGGAAAACATCATTGCCATTTTCACTATGTCCAAGAGCTTTTCGATGACGGGTTGGCGTATCGGCTATGTCGTAACGCGGAACAAGAGAATCGCTCAGTTACTACGTCTCGGCAATTATACACAGACCGCTGGGGTGACGACGTTTCTCCAGTATGCTGCGGCAAAGGCTCTCGACGACCAGGCTAATGCCGATCGGGCGATCGGCGAGATGAAGGCCGAGTTCGCGAAAAGGCGAGACGCTCTTTACAGCGGTTTGGAGCGCCTGCCGGGGATAAGGCTGTCCAAGCCCGAGGGAGCGTTCTACATGTTTCCCAACTTCACCGAAGTGATTCCGCCCCACGTGCGGGGCAAGCAACGCGAGAAGTACATCTACGAACTTCTCATGCAACAGGGCATTGCCACGGTATACGGATCCTGTTTTGGACGTCACTTCGTGGACAACGTGCGTCTGTCATTCTCGGCGACGCCCGTCGATCAGATCGAAGAGGCCATTGGCAGATTCGAACAAATTTTTTCAAAACGATCAGCCGCATAGGTGAATGGGCATGCACGGCCCCGGGGGATGCCGACCTCGATATTCAACGTCTTGAAGATTGCAGCAAGACGTTGGACAACCTGTTGATGTATAGTCAGATATACATTATGTGCCTGCATCGCTCGGCGATTCTCAACATCGTGGGAAAACCGACGATTTCGTCGACTTTTTCGTGGACCCGCTCAGGATTCAGCGCCAGTGTTTTGCACGACGCACTGCAAGCACAGACATGGACTCCTCCGGGTTCCCCGCGGGCTTTGTCGAGTATATGATAGAGAGACGGGACGTTGCTCTGTTCAAAACTCTTTTGCAACTGCTGTGGCCATTGTGGCGCTTGCGTTGTGCCTCTTCGTTCCTCGGTAAGTGACGCTATGTTTACGTCATCCCATTTTCCCTCCACGTAGGTCGCCAGAGCACCATAGAACAAAAAGAGATGACACCGCCAACCCATAGATGACGCGGTGAGCAATAGGGTCGCCGCTTCATAGAGGCGATCGTAGCTATGACTGTGGAGGAAAACCGCTAGTGAGGGTTTCATGTGGGCAGACCTTCTCTCCCACGAGGCCCATACACACAAGGGCTAGACAAACTCGTGAAATAGATCTTCGAGCCTGTGCGGCCGTTTCTTCTTGGTTTCTTGGCGTTGATGTGCCATTTTTTCTTCCATCGTCGGCCTTTGGGCTTGATAGAATATCCCCGTGTGCACAAACTCGTGATCCAGGGCCAGCCGGAAAGCGGAATCTATGTCCGTAGCGTCGTGATCTACGGGTATCGAGGCCACACGTTCTTTCATCCAATCAAAAGTTATGACCTGGTTGAAAGTGGGGCACGGTGAAATCAACTGGATTATCGAAAACCCCTTGTGCGCCACAGCCGCCTGCAACAGCTTGGCCAGCTCCTTGACGTCGGACGAAAACGCCCTTGCCACAAATGAAAACCCGTACGATAGAAACATGAGAATCGGATCGAGTGGGGGATCCTGCATGCCGAACGGTGCCGTTGCCGTCACCATTCCCACGGGGCTGGTTGGGGAACTCTGTCCCTTGGTCAGACCGTAGACGCTGTTATCCAGAATCAAATAGGTAATATCGGGATTTCTTCGGGCTGCATGAGGTAGGTGTCCGCCACCGATCGAGAGCCCGTCTCCATCCCCACCGACCACAAAGACATGGAGATCCGGATTGGCGGTCTTCACGCCGACCGCGGCCGGCACTGCTCTGCCATGCGCCGTATGGTAAGCATAACACTTGACGAAATGGGAAAAGCGCCCGGAGCAGCCGATTCCTGAGACTATCACAAGATCCTTGGGATCGACCTTCATAACGGCAAGCGCCTGGGTAAACGCAGCCAAGTCGCCAAAGTCGCCGCAGCCGGGGCACCAAACGGGGACGATGTCACTCTTGTAGTCTTTGGGTTTGAGGATGGTCTCGACGGACATGTGGCTTACTCCTCCGCTTTTGGACGCCCGTTACACGTGTTCCTGTAGCGACGCAAACACTTCGTCACCGCTAAATGGCATACCGGTACATTTGTTTACTTCGATCGGCGCCATGGCGAAGTTCGACTTGAGATAACTAGAAAACTGCTTTGTGTGGTTCTCTTCGAAGACAATGACCTTTTTTAACGGTTTGAGAAAACCCTCGATCTTCTTTCTTGCAAGCGGCATCAACACCTTGGGCTGAAGATGAGCGATTCGTGCTCCGTCCGCTTCCGCCCGGGAGATGGCCTCGCGGATCGGTCCCTCCGTCGAACCCCAGCCAATGATGCCAACCTCGGCGCCCTGCGGCGAATCACAGGTACCATTGCCGTTCGCGTCAAGCTCGGCGCTTAGAGTGTCGAGTTTGCGATAACGCTTCGCCATCATTCGCTCGCGATTATCCGTTGTGTAGCTGGGGGCTCCAGTCTCGTCATGTTCGAGTCCTGTCGCGACGTACATGCCATTACGCATGCCGGGGATCGTCATGGGCGAGACGCCTGACGCCGTGTTTCGATAACGACGATACGTCTCCATCGCTTCCTCTCCAACCAGCTCACGCCCCTCAATGGTCAACCCCCCGGTGTCGGGGATATCGAGCGACTGCGTGCGGTAGGCCATCGATTGATCGCTCAACACAATCACCGGCACCTGATACCTCTCGGCGAGGTTGAACGCCTGAATGGCCTGATAGTAACAGTCCTCAATACTCGTCGGCGCTATAACGATTCGCGGAGCTTCACCAGCAGTACCATACAACGCGTACATCAAGTCGGACTGTTCGGTCTTGGTTGGCATACCGGTTCCGGGGCCACTGCGCTGCACGTCCACAATCACCACCGGAATCTCTGACATCGACGCCAGACCGATGAGTTCGCTCATCAGGCACAAACCGGGGCCGGAAGTGGCGGTCATCGCTCGGGCCCCGGTGTATGACGCACCTAGGCAGGAGGAGATGGCGGCGATCTCGTCTTCTGCCTGAACCACATTGCCCCCGAAACCCGGCAGGTATTTCATCATGAACTCGAGTATCGGTGTCGCTGGCGTTATGGGATAGCCCGCGACAAAACGGCACCCTCCAGCGATGGCACCCATGCTAAGCGCCTGGTTTCCTGAGATAATGATTTTGTTTTCAGCCCTTGCATCCGGTTTTTCGAGGACATAAACCTGCAGGTTCGGCGCCTCGTCCATCAGCGCAAGCCCGGCGTCGAACGCCCTTGAGTTTTTTTCGACGACTTCCTCGCCCTTGTGCTTGAACCTGGACGAGATAAGCTCCCGAGTCTCCTCGGGTGGGATTCCCAAAATCTTCAGTAGTGCGGCGAGCGCCACGACGTTTTTGGCAATACGGGCACCCGTTTCACCCATCGCGGTATCGTGGAGGGGAACCGCAAACTGCTTGAAGGGATAATCATCAGGAATCTGGCAATACTTAGGATCGTAAAGCAGTAGTCCGCCGGGCACCAACCGGTCACCCCACACATCCACCGCTTCTTGGTTAAATGCCATCAGGACATCCGCTTCCATCCCGATCGAGTGGATGGCTCGCGTGTTCATC
>JAOTUR010000094.1 GCA_029863805.1 Candidatus Krumholzibacteriia bacterium
ATCCCCTTCTGTTCACAGCGGCGGATGTCGTCGCCAATCTTGAACGCGTTTTCGGTCCCGAGGTTTTTGATTCTGTCGGCTCGACCTCCAGAGACAGTTGTCATGATCCCACCCCCAAAAAAAGCAGAAGCGGATTACCTTCCTGCTCCTGCATCAGATGTCGAAGAGTCTTTCGGTGTTTTCACACTTCGCAAATATCGGCCGCTAATCCACACGAATTCACACATGCCGATTCCACATTCGTCGTAAAAGTCATTTCGCCAAGATGCACAACAAACAAAGTCCGCTTCCCCTCGGTGAAGAGGCCAGCGCAGTAACACGCGGGAGGAATTGCGCCTTTCTCTCTCACCCGCTCACCGGCGGTTTACATCATAAATGTAGCAACGACTCGGCGTTTGTGCGATTTGATTTTAGTCAACTTTTGCACGATTGTTGCGGGAGAACGTGTTGCCTCTCTTGAATCCGCGCCATGTCTGGGTTAGTGTCCCCGTATGTTATGTCCCTTCTTAATCGAAGAGTACGGCGATGACCGATAACTATCAAAGGGTACTCGTCGAATGTTACGCTGGATTTCGCGGCGAGGAGGAGCCAAGGAGATTCACATGGAACGACCACCAGCGCGACGTGGTTGAAATCCTGGACCGATGGCTGGACCCGAACCACCGCTACTTCAAGGTGCGTGCTTGTGACCAGGGCATATATATTCTACGGCATGATGCGGATACGGGTCCATGGGAGGTCAGCGTGTTCCTGGAGGGAAACACGATCTGAGACCACGATCATTCTAATAGAGTCATCTTCATCGCGTCGGCGAGGCGGTTGGTCGCAGCGCGGCAGAAATACGTGCCCGAGGGAACTCGTGCTCGATTGTTGTCCTTGCCGTCCCAAACCACAACATAGTTGTTCTTTGCCTGCCACGTATCGGCCAGCGTCCGCACCAGCCGTCCGGCAACGTCATAAATCGAAATGCTCACATGGGTATCGTACGCCACACGGTAGGGAATGGCCGTCACTGCATTGAAGGGGTTTGGGCGATTTTGACCAAGAACCACGGACGCCCTTGTCAAGGCCGTGTCGTTGACTGTCAATCTGGCAACGATGGGGTCATGATCGCTCACCCCGTCTTTGAACTCCGCGGCGACATGCACGATGTCGTATTCGGCAGCCCTTACCAGTGACTGCGATACAAATATGTGATCGAAAGCCTCGCCGTTGCCCTCGAACACCAACGTGTAACGCTCGACAACCGGTAAGGTGCGAGTGAGGTTGTTGAGTAAGGTTGGCGAGCCACCTTCCAGAATCTCGAGAGGCGATGAGAAAGCAAACTCATTGAAATCTCCCATTACGACTATTTTCGCCTGACCATCGATTGCCAAAATGTCTGCGACGAAGTGGTGAATCACCCGCGCCTGTGCGTTTCGCTCCGCGACGCCGCCGTTTACAGGAGGTTGGATCGCCCCAAATAGTGGGCTCCCGGCAAGTTTTGACGATAGATGGACGACGATGACAAAAACACGACTGCTGGCGAACTCGATCTCTGCCGCAAGCGGTTTGCGGCCGCCTTTCCACGCCGGATGCAAAGGATCTACGCGTCCTGGGCTTAGAGTGAGCTGGGGACCGGAGGTACCTGCGACCGCTCGTGCCGCGTCGTCGGCCGTGGCGCTGCCGCGGTCGACGAAAAAGACGCGTTGCGGATTATACAACAGCCCCACCCGGATGTTGCCACCGGCAATGCCACCGTCGTCGCCGTCGCCAGGAACAATGTCACGAAAATCGTAGGTGGGGCCGCCGACGGCGGCGATGGCAGCAATCAGCGCACCGTACGTGTCGCTGGCGTCGACCGTTCCGTCGTCCTGCCTGCCGCTGTTATCCATTACTTCCTGCAGGCCAAGGATATCTGGTACATGAAGATTGAAGACGATGATTGTGGCCAGCCGGTTGATGCGCAGCTGTTGGCTCGCATCGAGGTTCGACACGTTGAAGCTCGCCACCGTCAAGCGATGGTCTCTCGCCGAAAGCGGCGTTGTCTCGAGCCTTAGTCCCGATGCGGCAACACTCGGTGTAGTGACCGGCAGTACCTCGTAGTTTCCGAAGCTGTAACTCAAGACACCGGTGATGTCATCCAGCCTGTCTCCAATCTGCAAGAGGGGCGAGGATCCCGGCATAAGCGTATCGTCGACCTGTATGCGTTCGGGATTGAAATCGCGTTCGCGAACTGTGATTCCGTCCCGCCGGTTGATTCCCGTCGCCACCATACCCCTGTCGCTGACAACCCAGAACTCTCCGAAGCGATTGCGGGTGGCGACAGCCAAGGGATCTCGAATGCGCACGCGCATCCCTTCCAGGCTCTCGCAAAAATCGATGCCATCTTCAAGAGGGTCAAAAACGGTCAAGCCGTCGTTGTCGATCACCTCGTCGGGTGGCACCCGACCCGCGGTGCCGATCACCGTCGGTTCGGGGAGACGAAGCCCCGACGTCGACACGACCACGGCGCGGGCGATGATCTCCGTTATCGTGAGATTCTCGACGTCACCGCCGGGAAGAAACTCGAAAACCTCACCTTCTACCAAAACCTCGTCGCCGATGTCGACGGCCAAGCGGGATTCGGTAAAGACAAAGATCCCGTCGGACGTTCTGTCACTCCCGTCACCGGTTCTATCCTGCATGAAGAACCCATTCGGTGTAACGACGGTGACGATTCCTTCAGTTGCGACTCGAGCACCGCTGAGTGGCGACACGTGTGCAGTGCCCTGAATCTGCATGATGGTAACCAGGGGAACTTGTGGTTTGGTCTCGTTGTGCTGATTCAAGACGCTGACGACACCGGAACGGCTCTCTGCCATCGGGCATATGATGGACACCGGAATCAAAGCCGCCGCGGCGAGTAGCAGCACGATCTCTGGCACAGATCGCAGGTTCTCAGGCATCGGATCCTCCTCGTCTTATGGCGGAGCCATGCTAAATGGTCGGTTCATGGACCGGCTACCCGACTGTCAGTCCGGACATGCCGTACTTTCTGCGGGGCATGTAACCAGCATGCTCTCTAATGTGAAGAACCGATGAGAGGAAAAGCGTGGTGTAACTCGTGGAGGTATGTAAACACTACATCAAGTAAACACGGTGGTCAAGCGTCAACGGTGTGAGCAGGCAACTCCAGGGGCCGGACCGATCATAAACACAGCATCCGACCCCGCCGTGCCACTCAGGCTATTGCCGCACATACTGCACTCGAAAGTCGTGCGTGGTTCGATACACCAGCCCGCCAATGAGTTTGCCGTATGCATTATCCGGATCGCTGGCATCGAAGTAGATTGGCCCCTTGGAAGTAAGGCCCAACTGAGCCACGGTTTGTTTGCCACGGGCGGAATTGGTCCAGATGGTGGCACCGCTTACCGCATCGAACAGTCTTGCCGTAAGCGCCGCCTCAACATCGGCGCGTGCACTCATGGACATCAACAATGTCGACACGTCTACCTTTGGCTTTATGTCGGTGACTTCGAGGTTACCGATGATTACGGCATCGACGCCATAGCGCTCACCGACGGCTCTTATGGCTTGGTAGTCGAATCGCTGGTGCTGAATCTCTTCCAACACCTTCTCCTCGCTGCCCAGGTCGAGAATACGAATACCGGGTTGTGACGATTGCAGAGTCTCGACAAATTTCTGGCTCACGAATTGCTGGAGACCGTCCTCCGCGTTCGAGTCAAATTCTATCATGCCGATGGCGCGATAGGTTTGCAGGTCGATTCGCGGGGGCACCATAACCCTCTTTGAACAACCAATGAGAGTCACCACAACCAATCCTACCGCGCATACAAACAGCGTATTCTTCAAAGCTTTCATGACTGCAACTCACATGCTGGGGTTTACCAAAAAAGGATTTTCTTTCTCAATTTCTTTTTCTTTACCTTGCCATGCTTTTTCTGGAGTCCTGGCGGTAGCTTGTGATGAGAAACTGATTGCCAAGGACCATTGATGTGGACGCTCACTTCCCACACGCCACCATGCGAGCGATAGTATCTGTCCCTGTGGTAGTAGTGGTGGGAACGACCACTAACCACATAAACGCCCAGGCTCGATTGGTACACCAACGTCACGCCCTTGTGATGTTTGTGGCGGTAACCGTGGGCCGGTGCGTGCGGCGGCGGTCCACCTTGCTTTACCACGACTTTCTGCTCGACCACGGGTGTGCCCCTACTCGTGTAGCGGACTTTGCGACTGCAGGCGGAGGCCGTCATGCTAATCGCGATCACGATGGCGAGGAGAAATCCAAGCTCAGTCCTTCTCATCGTCAACCTCCATTGCTAAACGAAGCAATGACCTTGGGTTCAGACGCTTGTGCGCCCGTGTCACCGGCCTGCCGGTGGCGGCCATATTCCTGGAATTGGTAAGGAGGAGGGGGGAGCAAAGATCACGCCAAGCACCATGCCGTATGGGACGCCATGGCCGACGCCTTGCGCGCAAGGATCACGGCGTAACGCTTTGTCGCCAAGCTACTGGGAGAAACTACAGCTTATGTGGTGGGCTTATCGACACACAAAGATCGCTTACCTATGCGGGATCCGGTTATCACTCGACCCGCGAAAGCAGGTACACGGCAAAAGATGCCAACCAATGCTCGCCCTCGTAGTGGCCGCTGGATACATAGGCCAGCGCGGCCTGAGCGTGGCGCATCGCTGAATCGAAGAGCATGGCCCGCGAAGCATGATCCTGTGGCAACGACATCGCGATGCCGATCATGCACCAGGCACGACTCAGGTTCAGACCATCCAGATGGACAATTTTGGGATCCGTGCGGTCGGCCACAATCGCCGGCTCCGGTATACCCTCCGATTCGCCACTGGCCAAGTCCGGTAGAAAGCGATCGAACCATTTCGTAAACTGTGCGGGCCTCATCACACGCCGCATCAGGTCCGCTTCCATAAGGCTTGGTGAAAAAAAGTCCTCTCCACCGGGTTCCCAAGCAGCGGGATACGTGGCATCCGCACCGTAGTAAGCCATGCTACGCTCGACCAATATTTCCCGCAACCCCACGTTGCCGACCGCATGCGCGTAATCCCACGCAAAAGCGATACCGAATGCGGTGTTTGGATGAACGCCGGTGCGAATGGGGTATGTTTGTCTCGGCAGGAAGTCCATATAGCGACCGACAATCGCTCGCGTCAGCGGAGAGAGATTCGCCGACCACCGACCGCCGTCCGGGTCATCCCAGGTGTGGAGCTCGGCGGCAAGTTTCAGAAGCCAGGCCCAGCCGTAGGTGCGTTCGAATGATTTTCGGTTTGGCTGGTCGAAGTACGCCACTTCAGCCCGAATGTTGTCAGCGGTGATGTTTTCATCAAGAACTCGCCGGATCGCGTCCCCCTCGGGGAGTCCCGGATAGAGCCTCAGCAGTCGCACAAGCATCCAATGGCCGTGCACGGCGGAGTGCCAATCGTAGCAACCATAAAAAGCCGGATGAAGGGCGCGCGGGCTAAGAATATCGCTTTCATCGTTGATGACATGCCCGGGTTTGTTGGGGTACTCCCGTTGCACGCACTCTAGTGCAAGCAGCGCAAACGAAGAGGCCGCCTGTGGTGTCAGTCTCAACTTCACTTCGACGTCGCGCATCGCGGCATCGCTCGATTCGGCCCAGGTTAGGGCCGCCAGTAAAAAGGGCAGCGCGCGCGGAAAACGATGCCTGTTGACTTTCATAAGAATAGTCCGACTGCTCCGTGCCGCCGGGCGGTTTCGCACCGCCGACAGAGCACAGCGCTTTACCCTACCGTGCGCAACGCTCCCAATCCATCACCCTGGGCAGTAATAGTCAAATGTGCTCCGCCTGGTCCCTCACGTGGTAGCTTATGATACAGTGTCTGTGCCGTAATGTAAACCGGTTGAAATTGCTAGAATGCCTGAGTACCCATCGGCTGTTATCTCAGGATTTTTCCGTACGCGCCCCGTGGACTTTCGCACGGACATATAATAGAATATTGAACTTATTGATCACGGCCAATCGTACCCGTTGCGAGAAGCCCACGAAGTGAAAGGACGCTAAAAACATGGACCAGGTTCGCGAGACTTTGACGGCGTTGATCAACAATCGCTATATCGGCGCCGCGTTCATCATTTCGCTGTCATTCGTGTCGGCGGCAATTGTTGACTTCATCGTCGCCCGTCTGTGTCGCAGATTGACGCGCCGCACCGCGTCGACCATCGACGACCGTATCATCGATCTGTTGCACCAACCGGTAAGAACAACGGTGTTTCTTATCGGTCTATGGCTTGCAGCGGTCAGGCTCGCGCTTCCGCCAAGACCCGAGACGATCGTCACCGCTGGGATCAAGACGCTGGTGATCATTGTGTGGATGGTCTTTGCGATTCGTTTTGTGAGCATCATCCTGGCCAACCTCAGCCGTTCCACCGCTGTCAACGTCGTCGAGCCGCGAACGCGTCCCCTGTTTGACAACCTGGCACGAATCCTTCTTTTCACAGCGACGATATACTTGATCTTCGTCTTTTGGGGCATCGACGTGACCGCGTGGCTGGCGTCTGCGGGAATTATTGGTATCGCTGTGGGGTTTGCCGCCAAAGACACCCTTGCCAACTTGTTCTCCGGCATCTTTATCCTTGCCGACGCGCCCTACAAGGTTGGCGACTTCGTCAACCTGGATACCGGCGAGCGCGGCGAGGTAAGGCATATCGGGCTGCGAAGCACGCGCCTACTGACTCGTGACGACGTGGAAATAACCATCCCCAACGCGGTCATCGCAAACGCCAAAATCGTAAATGAGAGCGGTGGCCCATGGGCCAAGGAACGAATTCGTGTAAGAGTGAGCGTTGCTTACGGCTCAGATGTTGACCGGCTGCGCGACGTCCTTACGGAGATCGGTCGCGAGCACCCGCAGACCTGTGACGATCCGGAGCCGAGGGTGAGGTTTCGTACATTTGGCGATTCCTCGCTGGATTTCGAACTCTTGTGCTGGATCGATGAGCCCGTGCTTCGCGGTCAAGTCCTCGACGCCCTAAACAGCGCCATCTACAAACGACTGGCGTCGGAAGGAATCGAAATTCCCTACCCCAAACGGGATGTTTACATTCGCCACATGCCCCCGGGAACGAACCTGCCTACGTAGCTCCCCGCGCCTGCAGTCCGCGGGTTACTTCAAAAGCACGAG
The DNA here is from genome assembly GCA_029863805.1 of Candidatus Krumholzibacteriia bacterium. GTDB lineage: Bacteria > Krumholzibacteriota > Krumholzibacteriia > WVZY01 > WVZY01 > JAOTUR01. The sequence goes on from JAOTUR010000094.1 coordinate 7,155, forward strand.
TTTTCGTGTCTCAACGAACCCAGTCGCTTCGAGTCGGTAGAAATACAACCCCGAAGCCACGGGACTACCCCAACTATTCTTTCCATCCCACAGCACCGATTTCGTTCCCGCGGTTTCACGCCGGTCGGCCAGCGTCCGCACCAGGTGCCCTGCCAGATCGAAAATCTGTAATCTGACATGGCCGCCGTTCGAGGGAACTTCATAACGTATCGTCGTCGTCGGGTTGAACGGATTGGGTGCATTCTGATAGAGCCGGTATGAGGGTGCGCCGCTTTCGCGTATCCCCGCGGCAGGACCCTCGCACTCATCGGGTCTCCCGTTCATGTCATCATCGGGGCTCGTGCCCAGGAGGATATCGAGCGAGTCGGCGACGCTGTTGGCGTTGCAGTCATAATCACCAATGCGAAGATAATAGACATCCTGCTCACCGTTGAATGTCGCCGCCCATGCCAGGTGTGCCCCCACGTCATCCGAAATCATGTGGTAATAATCCCCAATCTTATTCTGGTTTGGCCAACCCAGGAAACTGTCCCATTGCGGACTCAGCCTTTGATTTGGCGACCAAGTCGTGCCGCCATCGGCGGAGTAGGCGTAGTACAGCTCGCTATCGCGGAACGTGGCGCCATTGCGAGTGTCGTTCCACACCACGTCGATCCTGCCGTTGGGCGCGACGGACATCGTGCCAAACCACTGCCAAGCGCTGGTGGAAGGATCATCGTTGATACGGACGGGTGTATTCCAGGTGCTGCCGCCGCTGGTGCTCCGCGTGAAGTGAACATCCATCGGATCGGACCCCACAGGGTCGACCGAGCAAAGCATATATATGTTGCCGGCCGTCGGACCGCTAGAACCGTCGACGGCCAGCCACACCTGTCCGAGAAGCCCGCCCGGGTTTGGACTTGCCGATATCGAGAATGCGACGCTGCCATTCATGTTTACGGGGATCGTCCAGTCGAACGTGGGTGCCGCCAGCGGATCCTTGGCGTTCGTCGATCTAGACAGGAGAAAGTTCGAAGCGTTGTTCGGGTCAATACCTGCAACATACAGGGTCCCATCGGATGCCACATCCAGAGTGCCCCAGATTGGCGTCGAGGGAATGCCGCTGGGAGTGGAAAACGTCTGGGCAGCGTCGGTCGATCGCGTGAACGTGTCATTGCCATACTGATTGGCGGCGATACTCCACGCACAATATATATTACCGCCTCCTATGCCAGCGGTTCGATCGACCGTCATCCACAGCTTGTCACCGCCGTACGAAAACACGGGCGGACCCCACCACACACCGGCATTGGCCGATTTGAATACGTCGCAAGTGAACACGTTGTTCACCACTCTTAGACTGTTGTAATAGAAAACTCCGCCGTCGAAACTGAGGACAGGGTCGCTGCGAAAGACGCCCTCATCGAGCACCCCTCGAAATGTCCACGATCGCCCTCCATCTAGCGAGAATGCCCACCCCGCCTGTCGAAAGTTGGATGCGATGGTGTCGAACTGCCTCCAGCCGATAGCCATCCGGTTGGGGTCGCCCGGATCCACCGCGATGGATGGCTCGTTCGCGGCGTCTCCAACAATATTGGCGCCGGAGTCCGACACGTTGGCCTGAATGCTGGCGAAGGGTCCAAACTGGACGGGCGCGGACCGGGGTGCCCCGGCCTGCGGTCGCGCCGGCTTGCCCGGAGGATCGTCGGGAACCTCACGCTGCTTGAGCAATCTGAGTTGGTTCACATCCTGGGCGTCTGAACGAGCCAGGGTATCGGGGCCGCACGGCCACGCTGCAACAAACACACCGATCGCGAGTGATTTCAGGAGAGCATTGGCGAGCATGGAGGATCCACCCTTCTCTGTGAGTCAGCGAGCGCTTGGCGAATGCCGTTTTGACGTAGGTGGGGAGTCTCTTTATTGTAGCACACTCGCGCCCCACAACGGTGAGGAAGTCGTTGCCTCTCTTGTCATCCGTAGCTCTACGATCGTCGAACCACGCGAGGGCTTTGCGTCTGCCCGACGCTAGTGAAACGCCTTGCGGCGGGTTTCGAGATCGCGATCGATGCCGCCGCAAACCTGCTCACAGAGATCGAAGATACTCAGGTCGGCAATCGAGTAATAGACCGAAGTGCCCGCGCGGCGACGACGGACCAAGCCGTGACTATAGAGAATAGAGAGGTGTTTGGAAATGTTGGACTGAGAACTACCGGCGCGCTCGACCAGCTCGTTGACCGTTAGCTCTTCGGTGCCAAGGTGATAGAGGATTTTCAACCGGACCGGGTCGCTGAGGGCGCGGAAGCGCTGTGCGATCGCCTCAAAGGCCCCGTCACTCATGTCCTTCGTGGGTGTCATGTTGTATCCCCCATGGCCGCAGGGTCTGTAGTCGAGCGCGTGGCGAGATCTAACGCTCGAAAAAAATTGCTGTAAAACAAGTTATGCGCCTAGGAACCCCTAATTCACCCGAATATGAATATATAGAAATATTCGTTATTGACAATATCATGATCTATGAATATAATACCTGCGACCACTCGGGCTTGTCAACCACAAATCGCATCTGGGGCCGCCCGATCGACCAAGAACCAACACGAAGGCGCCGCGTCCGATTGGGCTTGCCGTTTGTGCAAGATTCGACAGACGTGGGTCGACCGAGGTTAACAAATGAGACTTCGACGTGGAATTATCGACTTTGCCGTGAGGTTTCCAAAGACGATCATCGTGGTCGTCATTCTTCTCGTTGTGGGTCTGGGCAGCCAGCTACCACGGGTCCGGATCGACACCGATCCGGAAAACATGCTCCCCGCTGACCAAGCGGCACGCGTTTTTCACAATCTCGTAAAACAAGATTTTACGCTCCACGACATGATCGTGGTTGGCGTGGTCAACGACGTCGATGCCGACGGTGTGTTTAACCCAACCACCCTCGCGCGCGTGCATGAATTGACACGCGAAATAGAGCAAATCGACGGCGTGGTGCGTCGGGATCTTCTCTCCTTAGCTAACATCGATAACATCTCGCAGGGCGGTCCAGGCGTGGTGCGTTTTGAGTGGATGATGCGGGAGCCACCCCAGACTCGCGCGGACGCCATTGCCATCCGTGATGCGGCCTATCGCTTACCTACCGTCTTGGGAACCATGGTGAGCGAGGACGGCCGCGCCGCGGGGATTTACGTCCCCATTATCAGCAAGGACAAGAGTCACCAGATCGCCACACATATCGAGAAAATCGTCGAGGGCCTCGAGGGTGACGAAGACTATTTTATTACAGGCCTGCCCGTCGCAGAAGACACCTTTGGCGTTGAGATGTTCAGACAAATGGGCATCGCCGCACCGCTGGCAGGCCTGATCATTTTTCTCATGATGTTGCTGTTTTTCAGGAGCATTGCACTCATTATATCGCCGATGATCGTGGCCATAGCGACGGTCATCATAACCATGGGATTACTCATCGGCTTCGGTTTCACCGTACACATCATGAGTTCGATGATCCCTATTTTTCTCATGCCGATTGCGGTTGTTGACTCCGTGCACATCCTTAGCGAATTTGCAGACCTCTATCCGCGGATCAAGGACCGCAAGAAAACGATCCGGATGGTGATGGATGGTTTGTTTCAACCTATGCTCTACACCTCGCTGACGTCGGCGGCCGGCTTTGCCTCGCTGGCGTTGGCGCCCATCCCACCGGTTCGCGTTTTCGGCGTGTTTGTTGCCATAGGCATCACAATCGCCTTCTATCTGACAATTCTGTTTATCCCTGCGTACATAGTGAGACTCAGCGACGCTAGAATCGCCAAGCTTCACCGTGCGACATCACACGACCGAGACTTTCTGGCGAGATTTCTCGCCGGCTTGGGGACACGAACGCTTGCGCGGTCCAAACTCATCCTCGCTGCAGCAGTGGTCATTATGCTTATCAGCGCGGTTGGGATTGGTCGCATCGAAATCAATGACAACCCCGTTCGTTGGTTTCGATCCGACCATCGTATCCGGGTTGCGGATCGTGTATTGAACCAACATTTCGGCGGCACCTACAACGCGTTCCTCGTCTTAAAAAAGGATGATAACAAAGACACATCACACCAGGCAGCCCAGCGAATCGAAGAACTCTTGCAGACGGCGAATATTAACGAGGGCATCGACCTAGCAGCCGAGTGGAGAAAACTTCACGACAACGTAGTCCAGACACCACCGAGACAGCATCTCGATGCCCTCGTTGAAAGCCTCGCCGACAAGTTAGATGAGTCGCTGGACGACAGGGAGGCGTACGTTTGGGAGAACGCGCTGGTGGTCGTCGAAGAAGCTCAGACACAAAGCAAGTACTTTCAGTCGCCGGAGGCGCTCGATTACATAGCGAGATTGCAGACGGCCCTTGCCGAATCCGACCTGGTCGGCAAATCGAATTCTATCGCCGACATCGTGAAAACCGTTCATCGCGAGCTGAGAG
>JAOTUR010000387.1 GCA_029863805.1 Candidatus Krumholzibacteriia bacterium
GTGGGAGGTTGAAGATAAACCGTGGCAAGGAACCGGTACATAGACCCCCGCCCCTCCGCCTCCTGGGAGGTCGGGTCCACTTGGTCGTTCATATGGGCGACCATCTGCCTCTCACACGACCGCCGTAGCCTTTGTGAACGAGAAGTTCGTACATGCTCGCTCGCCACCGTCTCTTGCCTGTTGGTCACTTCTGCTTTGTTTGTATCTAGCCGGTTGCAAACTTCACTGCGGGCACGGTGAGCGACGGATCGGCAAAGCCTTCCGGCGCATTCTCTCCCGACTCGTTGAGATCGAAGTTTTCAACGACATGCAAGGCATTCCCCACACAGCTAGTCACGCAGGCCGGATCAAAACCCGCTTGTAGCCGATGGATGCAGAAGGTACATTTCTCGACCTTTTCGGTGACCGAGTTGAACTGGGGTGCCCCGTAGGGGCAGGCGTGGATACATCTCTTGCACCCGATGCAGACGTCCTGGTTGATCAGCACAATGCCGTCTTCTTCGCGCTTGAAAATCGCAGTGTTCTGCTCGTTGTGGATGTCGTTGGGATCCGCCACCGGGCACGCCGCCCAACAGGCCGGGTGTTCACAATGATTACACGCGCTGGTGACAAAGGTTATGGTGGGTGTGGGATACACCCCGCTCTCCGTCTTGACCACCCAGCGGTAGCTCACGTGGTCGGGAAGGACACCTCGCCCGTTTTTGAACGGCATGGGTGAGCCCAGCGGCCGGGTATTATTCTCCGACTTGCAGGCGATGGTGCAGGTGTCACAGCCGGTGCATTTGTCCAGATCGATTAGCCAACCAAATTGTGCCATCGTCGGTTACCTCCGCATTTAAACTTTGGTTACCTGAACCCAGGTATCGTAAAACGAACAGCTTGCACCGATCGGTTCTTGAAGACTGACGTTGGGATACTGGTTGTCCGTCCTCATGATTGGCGTCGGTTGAATGCCCCTGCCGCGACTGGGATCGTGACCCAAGCCATCACTAACTGCATCTATGGTGTGTGACCGGGACGATTGCTCCCAGTGGCCGTAGTGGTGCGAGATCGCGACGACCCGCGGCTTGAGTCCCTGCGTGACCCTGGCCTTGCCCACAATGCCTGTAGGATTCGAGGTCGAGGATACGCGCACCGGATCGCCAGTCTCCACCTCGAGGTCGGCCGCATCCATCGCGCTGATCTCGACGAAATTCTCTGGCACCATGAGCATGAGCCAGGGATTGACATTGGTCCGGGCCTGCCCGTGGTGCACCGTTTTGTACGTGATCATCCGATAGGGATAGTCGGGGTCGGTCACCGCGGTACCGTTAGAGTGGGCTATCGGTTTGTAGTGCGGCACCCCCGAATAATACGCTCCGGTCACCGAATCCTTGGTGCGGGCCACCGGGTCTGAAAAGGTGCGGATGATGTTGCCGTACTGGTAGGTTAGTTGGTCTCCGGTGTACTCATTCCCCGGATCATCGAAGACCCCGCCTTTGGCGACGATCTCGTCGATCGTGACACCACGATCGCTCTGAGCGTTCGCGGTGATGTTCTCGAGGATGGCCTTGGCCCAATCCCAACTGTTATGAAGGTCACCCACGGGCTTGCCTGCATCGTCCAAAAGCGCATCGTTGCCGACACCGGGAAGTCCGAGCGCCTTCGCCAAACCGATATGGATATCCAACACCGCCTTGGTATCGGGCAACACCGGCGTATAGTCGCCACCCGGGATGCGGTTTCCCAAACCTGCGCTGTCACCAATGGCGGTGCCGCCAAATGCCCCGACGACCGGCCGCTGGAAGGCCGTTCCTTTGTTCACCCGCCACGGAATGCCCGGGACCGAGAATTTCTCCAGATAGACGGTATCGGGAAGCACATAGTCCGCCCACGCGGCGACCTCCCCCATTACCGGACTGATGGCAACGAGTAAGGGGAGTTTGCGCTCATCACTCACCGTCTGCTCCCACACCTTTCTCAGGGTGGGGACGGAGTAGGGCCACGCATTCCAGTAGGTGATCAACACCTTGAGCGGGTAAGGGTACCCATCCTGCAGGCTCGGGATTACTTCCTGGTAATTGCCGTGCGTCCCGAACGGGAACCAGGGCCGCTTGGCCGGGTATCCCGTGAAGAGATTCGGGGCTTCCTGCTCGTTGTAAAACGTCATCGCGCGATCGATCCGTAAACCCTTAGCACCAGGATCGTCGGCGACTTTGCTCAGGCTCACCACGCCGGATTTATGACCCCAGCCACCCGCGCCCGCGGTACAGCCGCCCTTCCAGTCGTAGTTCCCAATCAGGGTGTTCAGGTGCTGGATTGCCCATTGGTTGTATAGACCGTTGGTGTGCTTGATCGGGCCCCGGTAGGTGATGGCGGACGCCTTTTTGCCGTGATTCACGAATTCAGCGGCCAAGGCGTCCATGGTGCCTACGGAGACGCCACAGATGGCAGCATACTCACTGCGGCTCATGGAAGAAGCCGACTCCCTCAACAGGGTGAAGGCTGATTTAGCGACTACCTCGGCTCCGTCGATATCCAGGGTCACGGCCACATCTAAAACCCCGTGCTCGACCTCGTCATAACGCGTAAGCGTGTTTCCGTCCGACGAGACCACGTAGTCCTCGACCCTGGGTTCGTCAGAAAGTCCCAC
>JAOTUR010000095.1 GCA_029863805.1 Candidatus Krumholzibacteriia bacterium
TCGACGACCTGCATCGTGTGCTAACCGAAGAAAAAATCGGCGTGGAGGTCCCCATCGAGGTTGTTCGTCGCACGCAAAAGCTCGGGCTGGTCATCGTTCCCGCAGAGGTGCGCCCGATCGGGCGCCGGTAGGCGACGCGATCTTCCTACCCCACAACGTAAGGATCCTTGACCAAGTCACCCTGCGAAAATCGTCTCAAGTTGAGGCTGTCGATCGGCAGCGATGTCGAGCCAGTTGTTATGAGTTCGCTCAACAACTGCGACACGACGGGGCTCAGCATAAAACCGTGTCCGCTAAAGCCGCACGCATGATAGTAACCCTCGATATCATCGACCGTCCCGATAATGGGTCGCGCGTCGGGTGACATGTCGTAAAGTCCCGCCCACTGCCTGATGATGCGAACGTTGCCGAGTGCGGGTAGCGTTTGCCGTAGCGATGCGGCGTAGCGGAAGAGGAAATCGGGCGACGAATCGGTGCTAAAGGAGGGAGTTTCGTTGTCGTCACCGATACCTCCGACGATCTCGCCTCGAAGGCTCTGAGAGAAGTAGAACCCCTTGGTTATCGATATGATCATCGGCTCGAGAAAGGACTTCAATGACTCGGTGACGGCGATCTCATGGCGGTGCGGTTGCGTGGGTATGTCGATACCCAACATCGCGGCGATGTTCTTTGTGTAGGCGCCCGCCACATTAACGATCCGCGGTGTGCGAAACGTGTCGTCCGCGGTGACCACTTCGTAGCCGCTGTCTCGGTGATGCGACACGCTCAGCACCTCGGTCTTGACCCTTATATCGACCCCCCGCCGCTTCGCCGCCTCGCCGTAGCCCCACAGGACCGCGTAAGGGTACGCTGTCCCATCGGTTGGGCAATAGGCGCCGCCGAGCAGGCCGTCCAGGTTCACACCGGGCACGAAATCGCCAATCTCCCCAGGCGTTAACATCTTGGTTGGTACGCCCAGGTCGTTTTGCAAGGGAATGGTCTTACTCACCAGTTGGTACTCCTCTTCATCGAAAATCAGAATCAGGTAGCCACCCTGGCGAAAGAAGATGTTGAAGCCGATTTCATCGGATAGCTGCTCGAAAATCCTCACGCTTTCACGGGCGAGAATGATGTTTTCCTCCAATCCCCATTGCTGTCGGATTCCTGCTCCGCAACGTCCCGTTGCGCCGATGCCGATATACCCCCTCTCGAGTACGACGATGTTTTGCATGCCACGTTTCGCGAGGTTGTAAGCGCATGCAAGACCGTTGACACCACCGCCTATAATCACGACATCGGCTGTTCTGGTCATGGCTCGCCCCGTTCGCCTTCGACGATGTCTTTGATACGCAGGGGGAGGACCGGGGGACGAAGGGTGGGAACGCGGATATCATCGGGGTCGATCATCAAGTCTTTGGGCCCGGTTGCTTCGCGTTCCATACCTCCAGTGCGCGTGACCATATCGTGCAGTAGCCGCAGGGTTTGAATAAAGCAACATTTTCCCTGGCACTTTCCCGTTCCAATACCCGTGTAACGTTTGAGTGTTTCCAGGTCGCCGTATCCCTGACGCAATGCGGAGTATAGCTCTTCGGTTTCTACATCTTCACAATGACAGAGAATTTTCTTTGCCATCGATCAATCCTTCTCGGATGCCTGGAGTCTTTGTAGTGTCTTCGCCGCCGCTTCTTCACCGGCTGTGACCTTGTCACGCCACGACCTCTGCCCGGCGAGCTCGCCCACCACGAAGAACGAAACGCCGTTTTCGGAATGCAAAGTCCGGGTCGACGGTAGCATGACGTTGTTCTCCTGTATGGGATGGGGCGAGAACTCGAATTTGAAACCAGCCTGGTAGGCAAGTTCGTAGGCCCCTTGCCCCTCAAATGCAATACACAGAAGATCGCAGGCAATTGTGGTATCCCTCGATCCTCTTCCTGTGGCTGCGTCGCGGTGGGTAACGCGCACCGAAGATAGCCATTCCCGGCCGGCGGCGCGCGAGACTCTCGAGTGGTAGATGCGCTGTATATCATTCGGTAGCTCTCGATCATCAGCCGCAACGGGCTCCCCGGCATCCACCACGGCCGCTATGGCGATGTTGTGGTGCAATAGGAAGCGGGACAAATCGTAAAGGGCAGGTCCGGTGCCATAGGCAACGGCGCGAGATCCCGGTATCAGTTTGTCGCGTTCGATGAGCAATCGGATCGCCCTCTCTCCAAGTATACCGGGCGTGTCGTTGTCGTCGAAAAGTGGAATGATGTCGTACGCCCCGGTAGCAAATATGAAGTTCGCCGCCTCGACCCTGTGCATGGCAGATAGCGACTCGGGCCTCCGTGGAAGATTCGTCCCCAACGATTGGGATGCCGCACGTCTCTCGCCATCGTTGGGCCCGACCGGGCCCAGCAGCAAGGTATGCGGTGGATAGAACGCGTGTGCCGTTGTCTTTGTACGAAAGTCGATTGAGGAGTGGCCCCATGTCTTCGCGACCAGGTCGTCCCGGATCGACGCGATCTCATGCTCTCCGTGAAAGCCGATGGAGTGACCCCCCGGCGTGTGGTACTCATCTACGAGAAGTACCGACGCGCCACCACGCGCCGCCGAGTAGGCGGCCGACATGCCGGCGAGTCCCGCACCGATAACGACCATGTCGTACCTGGGCTTGAGGGTTGTGGTGGAAACCGGATTGTCGGCGGCGGACGTTGTCACCGCCCGGTCAACCCTTAGCCGTCCCACGCCCGCCATTCGGCGAAGGCTGCCCAGAAAAAGATTTCTCAAGAAAGCCGGTTTGGTGAACATCCTGTAGTAGAATCCGGCCGGAAAAGAGATCGCTCGCACCGCGAAGATCAGCAATGGCGCGAAAAAGGGGCGGAAGTCCTCGCGTCGAACTCGCATGCCGTCCTCGACCGGTGTTATACACGTGGGAACACCAGGGACGCCATCGACTTCCATGTGGCACATCACGCAGCGTCCACGGGCACAGTGTACGCTGCGAGGACGCTTGTACTTGACGCTGTAGGACAGCGTCTTGACCCCGGCGTCAAAGAGAGCCTTTGCTATCGAGTCACCCGCTTGCCCCGACAGGCGGCGGTTTTCAAAAAAGAAGTTCACACTCCTCGGCTTCATCGCGGACAGAGCTTAATTCAAAACTCGTGTCATTTCAAGGGGTTTGGGGTGAGGCATGGAGAGGCGGTCGATGTTCAGGCGTTGGGGGAGAGCCTTGACATGGCGGACCAAATCACGCTATAAGTAAATTCCCTATAACATTTCTCACAGAGAATCGTAACCCACTTTATGGGTGGTCATTGGGGGAGGCTGTGGGGTTCAACCTGTCTTTGGTACAGACCACGTAAAACTCGGGAGGATCCATGAAAAGGTTCATCGTGTTGGGTGTGCTGGCCCTGGTTGCACTGTCCGCATACGCGTACGCGGCAAAGAAACCGGGCCATGTCGATTACAAAGAGTACAAATTGGACAATGGGCTTCGTGTCATTCTGTCGGAAGACCGTTCGGTTCCAATCGCGGCGGTCAATATTTGGTATCACGTTGGAAGCGCTCACGAGGAGGAAGGCCGCAGTGGCTTTGCCCACCTCTTCGAACACATGATGTTCGAGGGGTCGGAGAACGTGGAAAAGCGTGAACACTCCAATCTCATACAAAGGGCCGGAGGCAACTACAATGGTACGACCAACCAAGATCGGACCCTTTACTTCGAGATAGTGCCTGCGAATCAGCTCAACCTGGTGCTGTGGCTGGAAGCGGATCGGATGCGATCCCTAAAGATTACGACGGAGAACTTTGAGAACCAGAGAAACGCGGTCAAGGAAGAACGACTTATGCGTATCGACAACCAACCGTACGGCGCCGCGTTTCTCACCGTGGATACGTTGTCGTATGATTTTAAGCCGTACAGCCACACCGTCATCGGCAAGATGGTGGATCTGGACGCCGCCGAGGCGGGGGATGTTCAGAGGTTTTTTGATAACTATTACAGTCCCAGCAATGCTGTCCTGGTCATTGTTGGCGACATCGATATGAAAAAGACCATGAAGATGGTGGAAAAATATTTTGGGGAAATCCCCGCGGGTCGAGTTGTTCCGCCGATCTCAGGCGTCGAGAACCCGCACGCCGCGGAGCGGAGGAAAGTGATCGATGACAAGAACGCCAACGTGCCGGCCATTTTTATGAACTATATGATACCTCCGCACGCGCACGAGGACACGCCAGCCCTCGACCTTTTGAGCAACATACTTACCGACGGTGAATCGAGTCGGCTGTATCAGCGGCTGGTCAAGAAAGAAGAGGCGGCGGTTGCCGTGTTCGGCGGCACCGATTCCAGGAGAGGCCCAAGCGTGTTTCGTTTTGTTGCGGCTTCAAATGTGGGTGTGGATATTGGCACCTGTGAGTCTCTGATATACGAGGAATTGGATCGACTCAAGACCGAGGGTATCGCAAGTGAAGAGCTCGAAAAAGCGAAGAAACAGTTCAGGACCGATTTTATTCAAAGCAGAGAGACAGTGATGAACAAGGCGGAGGCTCTTCAGCACTATGCCTTTTATCACGACGATCTCTCCGCAATCAATAAAGACATCGACGAGTACATGGCCGTTACGCAAGATGACATTATTCGGATAGCAAAGAAGTATTTTACCCAGGAGAATCGCACGGTAGTGATCGCAAATCCGGCCTCCAGGGCGGATTCCTAAAGCACACCGTGCTCCGGAGGCATGAATTGCCCGTTGCAGAGGGTTTTCAAGGAGGAAACAAGATGAGGTGGCAGATCAAGAAGGTTTTTCACGTTGCCCTGACGGTGGCTGTTATTGCCATTGCCGTTGGTGCTCAGGCAGCCGAACCGCGTCCAAAACCGGCGAAGATCAAAAAACTGTCCTTCCCCGATTTCAAGGAGTTCGAGACAGAGAATGGGATGGAAGTGCTAGTTGTCGAACACCATGAACAGCCCATTGTGTCGATATATGCCGTTTTCAAGACCGGGGGTGCTCTTGATCCCCAGGGTAAGGAATCGCTCGCGGGCTTTACCATCGACCAGCTCAACAAGGGCACAAAAACGCGGTCGGCGCTCGAACTGGCGGAATGGATCGAGTCTGTGGGAGGTTCGGTCAACACGTTTTCCGAACGGGACTTCTCTGCGATTGCCGTAACTATCCTCAGTGATTACATCGGTACCGCGTATGAGTATCTGCAGGATGTTCTTTTGAACCCGGCCTTTCCCGAGGATGAACTGGAGCTGTTGCGAAAACAAGCCAAGACGGGCCTCGAGTTCGAGCTGTCTAGTCCCGAAGCCATGGCGCGACGGCACCTGAGAGACCTGGTCTACGGCGATCACCCTTATGGCAAACAGCCGAGTGTGGAGTCGGTTGAGGCGATAACGCGCGATGACATGGTTGCCTTTTACAAGAAGAACTTTGTGCCCAATAATATGATGGTGGCGGTGGTCGGTGATGTGAAGTGGAAGGACGTCAAGAAATCGCTGAAAACAAAGCTAGGCGACTGGCAACCGGGAACACCGCAGCAGGTGGCCTATAGTGGAGCGCCGGACACGGATAAGACACGGATTTACCTGTACCACAAGCCCGGGGCGGTTCAGACCGAAATCTTCATCGGGCACCTGGCGCCGAACGCCAAGCATCCAGACTGGCCCGCGATGACGGTGGGGAACCGTATTCTGGGCGGCGGCAGCGATTCTAGGCTGTTTATGAATATCCGCGAGACCAAGGGTTGGACGTATCACGTGCGTACCGGGTTTGCCCGCGAGCGGGACCTCGGACAGTTTGTGGCGAGGACGCCGGTACGAACCGAAGTAACGGATAGCGCGCTGGTCGAGCTCATGACAGAGATCGAACGAATCACCGCTGAGCCTGTGAGCCAAGAGGAACTAGAGAACGCCAAGTCGTATCTGGTCGGCAATTTTCCGCTCACTATAGAGACGCCAGATCAGATCGCTTTCCAGGTGGCGCAGTACACGCTGCTCGGCTTGGACAAAAAAGATTTGGAAAAGTACCGCGACCGGATCGATGCGGTGACCGTCGAGGACATCCGTCGAGTCATGGCGGAGCGCGTTCATAGCGACCGGGCTTATATCGTGCTGGTCGGAGATGCTACCGCGATCCGTGAGAAGGTTGAGCCAGTTGCTGAAGTTGCTCTTTTTGACATTGCGGGCGAACCCATGTCGCTCGAATCGATGGCGGTTGAAGCGGTTGACTACCAGTACAACACCGCATTGATCGAGGATAGGAAAGCGACGTATGCGCTCACCGTGCAATCGATGGCGATTGGTGAGTTGAACGTGACGGTGGAGAGAAAACAAGCGGGTGGCGAAAATGTGATTCAGGTGTCGAGCAATATCGCCGGCATGATCACCATGGACGAGGACATGACCTTCCGCGCAAAGGATTTGTCACCCGTATCCTACAAAGCGAAGATGGTGGTGGGGCCCAACACGCTGGGCGCGGAGTTTTCGTTTACCGAAGCCCGCGGTTCGGGCGTGGTTCAAAGCATGGAGTCGCCGGAGCCCAAGGAAGTCAACTTTGAGCTGGTGGATGGAACGATCCTCGACGGAGCTCTGGAGTACGCCATCGTTTGCTTGCCGCTCGAAGTCAAAACGACTTACAGATTCCCCGTGGTTGATAGCCAGACTGGAAGCCTGCATAATGTCGATGTAGAGATTCTCGAAGTCGTCGATGTCGAGACGCCGGCCGGAAAATTTTCGACGTATAAAGTTAAGGTGAAGCGGCCCGAAGGCGATCAGTACCTATACTTTGGCAAAGATGCGCCGCATATACTGGTCAAACAAGAGGTGCCGGCTCAAGCGATGAATTTGGAGCTGAAGAGCATCGCGAACTAGTTCGAGCCGTTGTGTGCAGTTTTACTGGCAGCCCACGGGTCTTCCTGGCTCTCCTTCGCGCGAATGCGTATTGCCGTCTATTGAGCGCGAAAGTCGAGCCAGGAAGACCCGTGGGCTGCCTCCTTTTGTCCCCCTGCCGGCAACACCACGGCGCTGCTCTCCTTTGGGGTGCAACCCTCTCCTTGGCTGCTCCGCCCATCGCTTCGTGTGACGACCGTGCATGATTTCGGCCGAGCGTCGACCCGCTTGGCACGAGGCCTGCAACGAGATGTCGCGTCTCGGCAAAGGCGAGAGCGAAATGACAAACAAAACTCAGAATTTGTTTTACATCCTCCACGAGGGTGCCCTCCAGGAGGAACCGGAGCCCAAGAGCTGGGAGGATATCGAAGTGATGTGCCGTTTGGGCCAGCTTTCTGCCGAAAGTCTGATCTGGGATCCGGAGGCGAACAGCTGGAAGAAAGTGATCGACACCGAGCTGGCGCCGCTCGTGGAGTCGCAGGCGCCGGCTGTCGAAGATTCGGGTCCTGACCCGGCCGTCATTGCCGAAAAAACCGACGCCTACAACCTGCTAAAGCGGCGAATCGAAGCCGAACCGGATGATTGGGAACTGGTGCTGCAAGCAGCGGAGCTCGCTCTGGCGCTCGGCGATCGACCTGCGGCCGTTCGGCATTTCCAGCGAGCTCTGGAGATCCGTCCCTTTAAGGCCCGGATTGTCCGGGAAGCAAAACGAAATCTTTCATCCGACGAGCGCAAGACGCTCCGCTTCTTCTCGCGGCCGGAGCCCGTTTGGGATGATGCGGGGGTGCTAGTGACCTACCCGCTTGCCCGCGGTCCACTTTACCTGGCCATCCCAGCGGCGGTGGTTTTTGCGCTGACATGGATACCGGGAATGCTTTTTGTCGTCGGCCCCCTGCTCTATCTATGGCTCACCCAGGTGACCGCTACAACAGCCCGCGGAGAGGCCCAGCCGCCCCTGTGGCACGGCGTTCTTGCCGATCCCATGAGTGGGCTGATCAAGCCGCTTTTGGTGGCTTTGATCGTGGCGGCCGAATTGTATCTGCCTTTTATCATTCTGGCCAAAATCCTGACCTTGACGGGATCCGGCGTAGAGGTGGGAACGTTGGCCCTCATACAAAAGAGCCCCCTTATGATCGTCACCATGTCGACGTTGACCGTGGTCTACATGCCCGCGGTGTTCGTTCTCATGGGGGTCTCGGGGTTCGATGTGGCAAGGGTCGCCAATCCGCGCCATGTGGTTTCTGCGGTTATAAAGATGGAGGGGGAGTACGTAGCGTCAGTTGCTATCATCGCTGCTCTTCTTGCCGTCTGGGGAATCGCTGCTTTTGTGTCCGGCTTTATCCCCGTCGTGGGGCGCATGGTGGCGGCTGCGGTGGGTGTGTTCGTTTTGCTGCCAAGTGGTCTCGTCGTGGGCAGGCTGCAATCGCGGTTTAGCGAGGAGCTCACTCATCTCGCCAGACACGGTTGATCACGTCTCGAGCAACTCTCGTATGCTGAAAATCGATTGCAGGCGGCAACCGACCCCTTGCAGGTTATCCTTGCCGCCCTGTTCCCTGTCGACAATGGCGAGGACACGGGTGACCTCGCACTCCTTCTCCCGGAGCGCTTGAATCGCCTTTATCGATGATCCGGCCGTGGTCACGACATCTTCGACAATAGCCACCCGATCGCCCGGCGCGGGAGAGCCCTCGACCAGCGACTGAGTTCCGTGGCGCTTCGTTTCCTTGCGTATAATCAAACCCTTCAACGCGAGATCCTCCATGCCTGCCAGCGCGAGCATGGCGCCAATGATAGGATCTGCCCCAAGCGTAAGCCCACCAATTGCTTCTGGTACATCATCAGCCAACATGGCGAGAAAGATTCTGGCTACAAGATACGCACCCCTGGAATCAAGCGTCGTGAGTTTGCCATCGATGTAGTAGGAGCTCTTCTTACCGGATGCCAGCGTGAAGTCTCCCTTTTGCAGGGAGTTCTGGACCAGGATTTTGAGAAGATCATCACGGTGCGACATGTACGATCAACCCCCACGGTTGCCAGGCGAGCGTAGATTGGAGGCGTGCGATCGTCAAGAGATTTCCTTGCGAACAGTCTCGTGTGTGAATTAGGTTTTAGATTATGCCTGTCCAGGGATCCTCAGCAGCGTCCTTTCTGCAAAAGCTCGATTTGGCTCTCACGGCGAATTCGCGTTGGTTGCCGGTTCTATTCATCTCCAGTTTTCTCTTGAAACTCGTGTATGTCATTCAGAGTTCTGAAGCCTTATATGTAACCGTGCCCATAATGGACTCCGAGTACTACTACAACATGGCGATGGATATCCTCAAGGGCGAGTATATCCGCGGAGATGCATTTTTTATGGGACCACTTTATCCGTATGTTCTGGCGCTTGTATTTGGAGTGTTTGGCAAGAGCATCATGATACTTCGCATCATTCAGATCCTCGGTGGATCGTTGGTCGTGGTGCTGACGTACGTCATGGGTAGGCGAGTGTTTCGACCGTCGGTGGCCCTGCTGGCGTCGGTGATGCTCGCCCTATACGGGACCATTACATTCTATGAGGGACAGCTCTTGATGATGTGGTTGGGAACGCTGCTAAACATGACGATGCTCTATGTGCTCTATCGAATGCGGGACAAACCAGGTCCCAGGAAGTACGTGCTGGTGGGGATCTTACTCGGGCTGTCCGCTCTGGCCCGAGCCAATATTCTGATGTTTCTCGTAGTGCTTTTCGTGTGGATCATTATTGACGAGAAAAAGAAGCGCTGGCGATGCGTGTCGGTGCTGGCGGCGACGGTGGTTATGACAATCCTGCCGGCTACCGTTCACAACTATGTTGCCAGCAGAGACCTTGTTGCCATCACTGCGAACGGGGGAGTAAATTTTTACATCGGCAATAGCGAAGAAGCGACCGGCATATTTTATCCGCCGAAGGGCATAAACCTTGTCACCGATGACGCGGTAAAAAAGCACGTCGAGCGGCTGCTAGGCCGAGAGCTTAGCGCCTCCGAACTGTCGCGTTACTGGTACCAGGAGGCGTTTGATTTCATAAGAAACAATCCGCGTCAAGCACTCATCCTTTTGCTCAAGAAGACGGCGCTGTACTTCAACGCCTACGAAGTTCCACAGATCGAGAGCTACCAGATGGCAAGAGAACGATTCGGCACGCTAAGGATGCTCTTCGTTAATTTCTGGATGCTCGTGGTCTTGGGGTCGATGGGAATGTTGTATCTCATAAGAGACTGGAGGAAGCACTTCTTGCTCTACGGATACATCCTGTCCTTCTCGTTGTCGATTATCTTGTTCTTCGTCACCTCCCGTTATCGAGTTCAGATCGCCCCGGTTCTATGCCTCTTTGCCGCTCACGCCTTATTGTGCGTATTGCCATCGGTGGTCGCCAACCTGAGACGTCAACTTCTGCCAGTGGTCGCTGTGATCATCATCGTCGTGGCGACTCGTCCGTCACTGTTCGCACTGCCCGGCGAGGATGTTCGATGGCGTGAGCTCACGCATGAAGCCAGGCGCTGGAGCACGCTGGGCAATCACGTAAAAGCAATCGAAACCATCGACCAGGCCATCAACATTCATCCCGGTTACCCGGATTCCTATATCCAGCGGGCCATAATCTATAAAGAAGGCGGGAATCTGTTCAAAGCCATAGAGAGTTTTTCCCGGGCGTTGGACATCAACCCAGATATTGCCACGGTCCAGTACGATTATGGACAGGCGCTCCGTCAGGTTCGGATGTATGAACCGGCGGTAGAAGCATACCGCGCGGCTATTCGACTCAATCCGCGGATGCTGGAGGCTTACAACAACCTTGGAATCACCTATGTCGAGCTGGGCGATTATGAAAATGCGATCAAATACTTCGCGAAAGTGATCGAAATGAACCCGAAATACACGAAGGCCTACAATAACCTCGGTGCGTCCTACGCCAAGATCGACGAAACGGATCGCGCCATCGAGATTCTCAGAGCTGCTATAGACATGGATCCGCAATATGCGAACACATACAAGAACCTCGGCATGGTCTATGTCACAACATCCCAAATCCGCGATGCGTTGGGGGCGATGCAGAAGTACCTGGCACTGGAGCCGGATGATCGAGCGGCGCAGGATGTTTATCAAAAGCTCAAGTTTGCGTTGGAAAGCGATACGCTGCAGGCGGATCCCTGAGAGGGTTCTGCGGCATCACAAAGACAGCTCAGAAAAGGCGAAGCATCGCACCGACGGAGACTTGATAAAACAACGGGTCACCGTCACCTTCCGAATAATCAAAGAAAAGATCGCCATCGGACGTCCAGAACTTGTGAACCTGTAGGCTAACGTCAACAAACCAGTTCTTGGATAGCTGGCGGATGGCCCCACCCCCCACATTCAGACCGAAATGAGTGGTATTGACGTCGGCCTCACGGAAGGCGTCATCGATGAGCAGACTCAGAATGTACAGTCCGCCCCCGGCCGATATGAAGAAGTCCGTCCGTTCGTCGAACTCGAACTCTATCATCGGGGCAGCCGTGAATCGGAGCACCCTCATGGCGACGTTGTCAAAGGATAGGGTTGGGCCAAAGCGCAGGGTTGTGATATCGTCTCTCGACGTGCTACCGAGGTAAAATGCACCGAGTGTGAAGTCGGCGGCGAAGGGATGCGTGATGCGTTGAATGTAGTGCAAGGATAGGTTGATGCCCCCGCCGAATACGTTGTCCAAGCCGCTAGTGGTCGCGGCATAG
>JAOTUR010000096.1 GCA_029863805.1 Candidatus Krumholzibacteriia bacterium
CTGATTGGGTCCTCGAGACCGAGAATGACCGGCACGGACCACGCGAAAGCGATGCGCCGATTCTGCAGTGTGTCACTCATTATACAAAACGGGGCGGCCTCCGCTGACGTGGTATGTAAATCGAGCAATATTACCGGCCCCGTACGATTGTGGATTTCGGATTCTACGACATCGATCACGGCACGCTGCTCGCTCTGTTCAACGTCATCGTCGATGGGCTCACCCTTTTGGAGCCGTTCGACCTGTTCACGGTGCCAAACGCGATTGAGATCACGGTCAACATAGCGTTCACCCCTAGCAAGTGCCTCTAGGTTACCTGTTATGGCGACGATACGACCGCGAATCGACGCGTCTTCATGGGATAGATACTGGAATATTCGCTGCGATGCGACCACACCCGCCGGCTCGTTGCCATGCGTACCGGCGACGACGATAAGAAGCGGGCCATCGCGCTCCGATCCCAACGCCCCGATGATCCGGTGTGGTTTCGCGGTCGTGCGTTCCGCGTCGGTTCGCTCGTGCGCTGCTGGTTTTCCGTTCGACATCATTCGTCACGTAACTCTTCTTCAAATAGTTTGGCGGCCATGTTGATGAAATCGGCTTCAGTGACAATGCCGACGAGTTTGTTATCGCCCTCGACAACGGGCAGACAGCCGACGCCATGCTTGCGCATGATCGCGATGGCTTCAAGCGTATCGGTATCAGGCGTTACTGTAACCGGTTTCCGCGTCATGATTTCACGGATGGCAACGGGCTCCGCTTCAGAATTGACTCCACGTGCCACCAGCCTCAGGAGCTGGCGGTGGGACAACAGCCCTACCAGCCTCCCCCGGTTGTCTTCAACGGGCACGTGACGGATATGCTCCCAATCCATCAAGTTCGCAGCCAGATCAACAAGATCTTCCGGGCCAAGAGTAAACAAATCGGTGATCATGACTTGGCTGACCCTGCGGTAGCTGTCTCGCCAGTCAACGCCCGCTTCCATTTTAGCCAATGGCCATTCGTGGACCGGTGTTCCTTCTACGTGGCGCGCGTACATCGCGGCCGTGAGCGCACGATAACGTTCCTCGACCCGGCTCTTGCCATCCATATCCGCCAACGAGTCAAGGATCCATTGACTCCCCGTTCGTCCGGTGGCAACCCGCGCCTCGAGGACGCCCAGATACCGATCGATATCACGTGAGCGTACTCTCTTTTCTTTCAATCCTTCTCGTGCCAGCGGCAACAGATGATCTGTGATGAGCTCATCCGCAGAGAAGGTCTTCCCACCCACCCACTGCAGCCGCGCTTTGAGCCCATAGCGGCAAGCCGCCATGAAATTGTTCTTGGCGTCGTCGAACGTCATCATGTCGGTGATATCTGGATATTCCTCACTAAGAGCGGTCATTAATCCAAAGAAGAAGGCTGCGTTCGCGATTTCGTCGATCACTGTGGGACCCGATGGAAGCGCGCGAAACTCGATTCGCAGGTGGGCCTTGTCATCGGTGACACCGTAGCACGGGCGGTTCCAGCGATAGATCGTCCCGTTGTGAAGCTGGAGGGCATGGAGGCGGGGTAGGCCTCCCTGATCGAGAGTCTGAAGAGGCGACTCACCGCGATCGGTCGCGAGCAACACCCGAAACCTCGCTATATCCTCGCGAAAAATTTCCAGAACAGATTCTTTGACCCAGTGATCACCAAAGACCACGCGCGGGCGCGCCCGTCTGGCTTGCAGCGCTTCCGAACGCGTATCGATCGATTGTTGAAAAAGGGCGACGCGTGTTTCACTCCACAAACGATGCTGGAGAAACACCGGCGAGTTGACTGCGGCAGAGAGGACCGGAGCAGCAATCGCCTGGGCCAAATTGTACAGTGGGGCAAACTCTTCCGCGCCGACTTGGAAATGAATCTGAAAACTCGTGTTGCACGCCTCAAACATCAAGTTATCGTGATTCGTAGTGAGCTCGTCGAGTCCTTTAATCATCATGGTAAACTCGCCACCACGATGAGCCAGCATCGTCCGGTTGAGCTGAACATAGCGTTGTTCGGGAGTCATTGCATCGAGCGTGAGGTCCGTCTGTTTCATGGTGGGCAGAATACCTGTCAACAGAACGCGACTCTCAACAGCATCGGCCGCACGACGCGCTTGCGCCAAGAGACCCTCGAGCTCCTGCTCCATCCTCCATAGGCAATCGCCGCCCATGGGCTGCGGATTCAAATTGACTTCCAGGTTGAATAATCCAAGCTCGGTGGTGAACTGCGGATGTTTGAGACGCCCCATCAACTCGATCGCCTTCATCGCCGGAAGCATGGCCCGATCAACGAGAAACATCTCCTGCTCTGCCCCGATGCGCCGGACGCCTGACTCGATCAGGCCGTCCTTTATCATCCGCTCGATAGCCTGAACATCCTCGAGCAAAGCCTTCGTAAACGCTCTAATATTGTCGCTATCGGGGCCTTGGTTGATATCACGCTGAGTCATAGGCTGCTCCCATACCGGCACTATTCATCATATGATAATAATACAATGCCAGGACAATTTCAGTCGAAAGTCACCGCTGGCAATTGCTTGGCTTATTCGAATGTCGAGTGCAACGTACCGCAGAGGTTGCCGGATGGGGTCAAAGCTGTTTGGAACGTATGACCAACATCTTTTCGATTTGCATGTCGCGCATGGTAAACGGAATTCCCCCAACCGCCAGCCCAGATTCTTTGAGACCGGCGAACGGCATCCAATCCACACGGAAAGCAGTATGATCGTTGACCATGATCGCCGATGCATCCAGGCGATCGTAGGCGCGCATTGCAATATCGATGTCATGGGTAAAGACGGCGGCCTGAAACGCGTAAGGTAGTTCGTTGGCACGCGTGATTGCTTGATCAATATCGGTATAGGGATATACACAGATTACCGGACCGAAAATCTCCATGTGGCTGACCTTCGCATTGGCTGGCGGGTCAAAGAGGACCGTGCACTCATAGCAAGACTCGGAAATCCTCTTTCCACCCGACAACAACCCGGCCCCGGCATTGACGGCCTCATTCACCCACGTTTCCACGCGATCCACCTCGGCAGACCGTATCAGTGGCCCAACCTCGGTGTCCGGCAGGGTGGGATCACCAATCTTAAGCTTCTTGCCGACTTCAGCCAGACGATGGGCGAGTTCCCGTGCGATGGAGTGGTGTGCGAAGACTCGTTGCACAGACACGCACACCTGTCCGGCATGGTAGAAACCACCTTTGGCCAAAAGTGGTAGTGCATGATCCTGATCCGCGTCAGACGCCACGATCACCGGCGCGGCACCGCCGTGCTCCAGAGCGCAACGAGTCCCCGCCGCCAGTCTAGAACGAAGCATCCATCCCACGCGGGCACTTCCTATAAAAGAGAAGAATCCCACTCGCTTATCTGTAACTAGACGTGTGGCATTGCTCACGTCATTCACGACCAGCGCTTGGCACCACTCTTCCGGCAGCCCGGCTTCGTGAAGTATACTTACGAAGCGGAAGCACGAGAGGGGCGTGTCCTCGGCCGGCTTGACGATTGCGGGGCATCCTGCCGCAACCGCCGGGCCGATTTGATGAACAATCAAGTTTAGGGGATGGTTGAAGGCGCTCACCGCGACCACAACGCCGATGGGCTCCTTGCGAGTACAACCGATTCTCTCCACCGACGCCGCGGTTAAACCCATGGGGATTTCAGAACCGGACTGGGTCCGCAGCACTTCGATGCAGCCTTTGACACCGTCGATCGCTCTGGCCACCTCGACTTGCGAGTCGATTAGCGGCTTACCTCCCTCACGCGCCGCGTCGATGGCCAATTCTCGCGCTTGCTCAGACATTATCCTCGCTGCCTTCTCCAGAATAGCAATTCGTTGGTACGGTCTTAGCCAGCGATCGCGATCGCCAAAGAGGCGATACGCATTATCAAGCGCTTGCTCAACCGCCGAACTATCTGCCGCCTTGACCGCACCGATTTCGGCGCCATCGTATGGCGCGAACACCTTCAAGACACCGTCATCCGTCGTGGCTCCTGGCACCATCATCGAAAACTCATTGCTCATCGCTATCCTTCCCTTTTGCGTTCCATCCTACAAAAGCTTGCTGCTCTCCTTGAGCTCCCGATTGAGCACCCGATCATTGTCCGAATAATCAACGGGCAGATCGATTACGTGTACACCCGGCTGGTCAAAGCACTCCGCGAGTTGTGGTACGAGACCGTCCGCGGCATCAATCCGGTGCCCGTGTGCACCATAGCTCTGCGCGTATTTCACAAAATCGGGATTACTATAATCAAGACCAAAACTCTGAAAACCCATGCTCGCTTGCTTCCATTTGATCATGCCGTAGGCATCATCTCTAAGAACGAGCACGACCAGATTCATATTCATCCGTACGGCGGTCTCCAACTCTTGGGAGTTCATCATGAATCCACCGTCCCCACAGATAGCCATTACCGGGCGCCCCGGACAAACCAAATGCGCTGCCATCGCCGACGGCAAACCCGCCCCCATGGTGGCCAGAGCATTATCGAGAAGTACGGTATTTGGCTGGTGGGCTTTGTAGTTTCTCGCAAACCAGATTTTATACATGCCGTTGTCCAAGGCGATGATGCCGTCGGCGGGCATGACCTTGCGAACGTCCGCCACAAGACGTTGCGGATACATCGGAAACCTAATATCATCCGCACCCTGCAATAGGTGGCGTTCAACATGCTCGCGAACGCGCATGAAGTATGAGAAATCCCATGATCTCTGAACTTCGACGCATTCGCAAATTTGCCACATGCTATTGGCAATGTCTCCGATGACCTCCACTTGTGGGAAGTACACCGGGTCGACTACGGCAGTTGAGAAATTCACATGGATGACTTTGGTACCCCCCGGCTTCACTACATCGTGTCCCACATTGATGATCAAGTCGGCTTTCTCGATCGCACGATGCAAGAAATCCCCCTCTGACAGTGCAGCATTGCCCAAAAAAAGCGGATCGCGCTCGTCCACAACACCCTTGCCCATCTGTGTGCTTACAAAGGGTATACCGGCCTTATCGATGAACTTGCGCAACATCTTCGCGGTGAGTTTGCGATTCGCGCCCGCTCCGATCAGAAGGAGCGGATGGATGGCGTCTTCGATCATGTCGACCGCATGTTTAATTGATTTTTCCTCCGCAGTCGCGCGGCGCACACTGCTTTGCGGGATTACCTGCGCGTCGGTTTCCTCACGGGCTATATCCTCCGGAAACTCCAGATGTCCAGCGCCCGGTCGCTCCTCCTTGACCCTGCGAAACGCCTCACGGACCCGTGAAGGAATGTTGTCACCACTTACGATCTGCGTTGTGTATTTTGTTAGCGGTCTCATCATATTTACAACATCGACAATCTGAAACTGACCCTGCTTGCTCGTTTTTATCGGCTTTTGTCCAGTGATCATCAAAATCGGCATCGCGCCCAACTGGGCGTAGGCCGCCGGTGTTACAAGATTGGTTGCACCGGGGCCGAGCGTGGCTAGACACACCCCGGCCTTACCGGTGATGCGTCCATAGGTCGCCGCCATAAACCCAGCAGCCTGTTCATGCCGGGTCAACACGAGCTTTATTTGAGAGTCACGTAGCGAGTTGAGTAAATCGAGGTTCTCTTCGCCCGGGATGCCAAAAACATACTCAACTCCTTCGGCCTCCAAAGCGCGCACAAACAGATCCGAAGCTTTCATCGAATGCTGCCTCCTTTACGTTGTTTCGTTCTCGTTGGCTCGGTATAGCTTCGACGCCTTTTCGGCAGATGACACGATGCCTCTAATCAACGCGGAACTAAACCCCGCATGCTCCATGCGATTGAGCCCGGCGATAGTGCAACCGCGAGGAGTAGTCACCTTGTCGATCTCGTATTCGGGATGGTTTTCCATGCTTAACAGCAAAGACGCAGCACCTCTTGCCGTTTGAGCTGCGATGAATAGTGCCTGATCGGCATGAAAACCGATCTCGATACCACCCTGCGAAGCCGAACGAATCGCGCGTAAGAAAAAGGCAACACCACATGCGCCCAACGCGGTAGCGGCGATCATCTGTTCTTCGTCTATGACAAGAATTCTCCCGACCGTCTTGAAAATGTCCTCGGCGATACCTATCTCTGGACTGTTTCTATCGTCGGCCGCAAGACACGTCATCGACTCGCGAATCGCGATCGCTGTGTTGGGCATTGCCCTTACTATGCGCATGTTTTTGCCAATGACTGTTCTGATCTGGCGTATGCTCACGTCGGACACGACCGAAATCACCGTGTGCTTATCGCGATCCAGTGCTGGCGTAATATCCTTCAGTAGTCGGTTGACCTGCTGTGGCTCAACCGCGACAACAACAACGTCCGAGCTACGGACCGCATTATCGTTGTCGCTTTCTACCACGAAACCTTCCTCGGCCAGCTTCTGCAGCAAGTGCATCTTTCGTCTCGTCAACAGGACGTTCCCAACCGAAAAGGTCCCTGATTGAACCAGTCCGCGGGCAATGGAGCAGCCAATATTGCCAGCACCTAGGATCGCCAGTCTGGTTCTTGCTTTCAAAACGCTCTCCTTTGAAAAAACGAAAGCCTCGGCATACAGCTACCTCCGCTCATAGCTTTGCACCGCAGTCTTTGCAGTACTTGGCGCCACTCTCGTGACCTTCAGCGCTACATTGAGGACACGCCTGCGTACTAATTTTGTGATTCATTCCCCTGGTCAACTCGGCCGTGACCATTCCGGTCGGAACGGCTATGATACTGAACCCCATAATCATTACCACTGCCGCGATGGCCTGTCCGAAGGCCGACTGGGGTGATATGTCTCCGTACCCAACTGTGGTCAATGTTACGATTGCCCAGTAAATACTCCTGGGAATGCTGGTAAAACCGTTCTCCTCTCCTTCAATGAGGTACATCAGCGCTCCGAAGATCACTACCATCGTCAGAACGGTAAACAGAAAAACAATCATCTTGCGACTGCTGGCACGAACAGCCCGCATGAGCAAGTTGGCTTCACTTACAAACTGCACGAGTTTTAGCACGCGAAAAATACGAAGCACGCGCAGGATACGAATGACGATCAAATACTGGCTGCCCGGAATGAGAAGACTCAGATAAGTGGGAGCAATCGCCAGAAGGTCCACGAGGCCAAAAAAACTAGTCGCGTAACGCAACGGCCGTCCGATGCTATACAACCTGAGTATATACTCGATCGTAAAAAGAATCGTAAAGAACCATTCCACCCCAATCAAGAACTCGCCGTGTACGCGCCGTATAGAGGTAACGCTGTCTAGCATGACAGCGACAACACTCAAGAAGATGCTCAGAAGCAGCATGAGGTCAAACAGCTTGCCAGCTCTGGTATCTGCCTCGTATATGATCTCGTGCAATCTTGCTTTCATAAGGGTTGCCCTTCGGTTTATTCAGTGGCACGGCGACAAACTGTCGACCTTGACTACAGATTGTCAAAAGCGTCACGTGCCTCTGATACAAAAGCCTCGACTAGCTCTCGCTTTTTCACACCGCGCGAGTCCTCTACTCCGGTATGGACATCAACGCCTGCGGGACGGACTTCGCAGATTGCATCTTTGACATTAACTGGATTGAGACCCCCGGCCAAAATCACTGGTCGCGTCGAGAATTCAACTATACGCCGGCTGATACCCCAGTCGTGTGTCTTGCCCGTCGCTCCACAGGCACCTGTTCTTGCGTCAAATGTGTCCGTTATAAACGCATCTACGTAGTCGACTACCTCGTTGATATCGGACTCATAGGTCGGCGGATGCCCCGCTTCGATAATCACACTCTTGATCACGGTTAACGCCGGATCGAGAGCCCGCAAAGCGGCCAACTCTGCCACGGAGATGGTCCCGTGTAGCTGAACGATCGACACTCCGAGATAACGGCATAGTCTCGACACTTCCGCAGCCGTATCCAGGTAGGTTATCAGAACGACGTGGGGCGGCGGATCCAGTTCGCGAATGATGCGGGCGGCTTCCGCTTTGCTAACATCTTCTCTGTGCACCGTTAATCCCAGAGGAAATCCAAGGTAGTCTACGCCACACTCGCACAACATTCGAGCAACGTCGCGACCCGGGATTCCGGCCACCTGGATTGCATGCTCGATGCTCACTGGCGCTTGACGGCGATCAGGCGGCGTCATCGCTCCCCCGAGGGAAAAAAGCGCGCAAGAGTTTGCCCAGATATCGGCAGGCATCGGTTGCTGTAAATATACCAACAAGTCGACCCTTTCTCACGACCAGGGCCGTGCCCGTATGCTGTTGTGCCATTTCGAGAACTACGCTGTCCAGGGGAACGGTCAAATCTACAATGTAGGCATCCAGGTTCGCGATGTGTTTGACACGGTGTTCTTTTTCGCCCGCATGTACAAAATTCTGGTCGAGGGCACGTTTGATGTCTCGGGCGGATATCACACCCACGGGATTCCCCTTGTCGGTGACCGGTAGATGATGGATGTTGTGCTCGGTCATCATGGCGGATGCTTTGTCCACCGTATCATCGAGGTCAATCGAATACGGAAACGGTGTCATGACGGACTTTATGAGCGGTATGCGTTTCACGTTGGCCTCGCTGTGTCACATGCCAGGCTTGCTCCTTTCACGGTCCGCGACCTGCGATAATCACGTGACGATCACTCACCTGCTCCACCGAGAAACCCTCCAGCCCCGCCCTCGCGAGCTGCCCCCTGATTTCATCGATTTCAAAACCGGCAAGCAACGAATTGTAGAAATCTCGCTGGAGGATGTCCGGTTCATCGCCAGCATATGTTTCGACAAGTGCCCTCGCCTGCTCGGGCGATCGTGGACGCAACACATCCATCACAAAAACAGGTGAACCCGGCAGCGCATATTCTCGGACCGTCTGCCACAGGACTCCTGGATCGGGCAAATGATGAAGGAGACTGTTGCTAATGATGATGTCATACTTCGACCTGGGGAGAGTGGCGCCGGGGAGAAACCCGTGGATAAGCTTTATCCGTTCTCGAACATCCTTCGCGGCCGCTAAGGTCTTGACGCCATAACCGAGCATGGCCTTAGAGCCATCTACCCCGTGCACGATGCAAGTTGGGTAAGCGCGGGCAAAGCGTACCGAGATGTCTCCCGGACCGCAGCCGAGATCGAGCACGAACCTGCCCAATGTTGACTCTTGAAAATTCTGCTGGAAGTGAGTGATACAACTGGCGTGTGCTACTTCGAAGTCAGCCTCGGCATACGCACGAGCCTGAGCGTCATCTTCCATCAATTCGGGTTCGAGGATGCGCTGCATAAACTCGTCAAATCTCCGTGCGTGACTCCAGACTGCCGTAGCCTGCCGATATCCGGAGACGAGTAAGCCCGGAAAACAAAAGAGATGATGCTACGCCCGTGTCGAGAGAGCCTGGAGGCGTTGCACGCCTCCCCAGGTCACTTACGTTTATCGATGGGTATATAACCCCGAGCATCCGATCCTGTGTACAACTGCCTCGGGCGGGCAATTCTTCGGTCCGGATCTTCGAGAAACTCTTGCCATTGTGACAACCATCCAACTGTCCGGGGAATCGCAAAAAGGACAGGAAACACCTCCACAGGAAAACCCATCGCCTGGTAGATAATCCCCGAATAGAAGTCCACATTAGGATAGAGTTTGCGCTCTACGAAATAATCGTCTTCCAGGGCAACACGCTCGAGATCGATGGCTATGTCAAGCAACGGGTTCTTGCCCGTGACCTCAAAGACTTTCGGCGCCATCTCTCTTAGAATCCTGGCACGAGGATCATAATTCTTATAGACACGGTGCCCAAAACCCATCAACCGAAACTCTCCTGCTTTTACACGCTTAATGTACTCGGGCACGTTGTCCTTGCTCCCAATCTCGCGCAGCATGCGCAGCACCTGTTCGTTAGCACCCCCATGCAGAGGTCCATAGAGAGCAGCGGCCGCGGCGGCAACACAAACATATGGGTCGGGCAAAGAGCTTCCGACGCCTCGCATGGCGCTGGTACTGCAGTTCTGTTCGTGATCCGCATGTAGAATGAAGAGGACATCCATCGCCCTTTCCAAGATGGGATTCGGCTCGTACTTTACTTCGGTCATCTTGAATAGCATGCTGAGGAAGTTACCGGTGTAACTCAGATCATTGTCCGGATACGAGTAAGGCAATCCGAACCGATGACGATAGGCAAATGCGGCAATGGTTGGCATTTTGGCGATCAACCGCTGTATCTGTTTTTGTCTAAGTTCCCCGTCGCCGATCTGACTGGCTTTCGGATAAAAAGTCGATAACGCCGCAACGGTACTTATGAGTATCCCCATCGGATGGGCGTCATGATGAAAACCCTCCATGAACTTCTTAATGTTTTCGTGAATCAGCGTGTGGTGAGTAATATTGTGATTCCAGTCATTCAGCTGTGAGTGCGCGGGTAGCTCGCCGTTCAGTATCAAATAAGCAACCTCGAGAAAACTGCTCTTTTCCGCAAGTTCCTCGATGGAATACCCGCGGTAGCGAAGGATGCCTTTTTCACCATCTATGAACGTGATCGCACTTCTACACGATTCCGTATTGGTGTATCCCGGGTCGTAACTCAGAAGCCCAAAATCATCATCCGACACTTTTATCTTGCGCAGTTCCGATGTGGGTATAGCGGCACCGTACTTTGGATAGGTGCCGTACCTGATTGGTACCTCGTATTTCTTCCCGGTTCGGTTGTCTACTATCGTCAGCGTATCGGCCAACACTCTACCTCCTCTAACAATCCCCGCGTTGGGCAAGATCCGCGCGCGGGCAACATCACCTTTTTTTCGAGTTGAGTCGAGGGTATCATATCTGCTGCCGTTAATGTAATGCCTATTTGGGCTGGCCGGGAGCAACGCAGACAATCGACCGGCGTATTCTTTGCGGGCTTAGTTAAATGGAAAGAAGAGCGGCACTAGAAAGACCAGTAGCAGCAGTATTACAATGGTGAGGGGCGTTCCCACCCGGACGTAGTCCATCGCGCGGTACCCGCCGGCGCCCATGACAAGGAGACTTGCCTTGTGACTAAACGGCGTCATAAACGCTGCCGAGGCCGCAAGACTAACACCCATCATGACGGTGTAAGTACTGAGTCCCAGATCGGAAGCGGTCTGCATGGCAACAGGTGTCAGTAGGACGACAGCCGGCGCACCGTCGAGCCCTTGGCTTAGGAGGCTCGAGAGGCCGATCAGCGCTGCCAGCACCGCATAGAAACCGAATGGCCCAGCTATACCGGCCACGCCATCCGCCAGCAGATGAGCCGCTCCCGTTCGCTCCATCGCTATGCCCACCGGTAGAACGGCGGCAACAAGAAATATGACTCGCCATTCGATGGCGCGGTAAGCCTCTTGCATGTTAAGCGCGCCGAAGAGGATGACCAGCGAGGCTGCGGTAAACGCCGCCACGTGAATCGGCTGAAAACCGCTTACAACCATCCCCACCATCAGCAGCAGGCCGGCCAGCGCAACCGGCGCTCTTCTTGTTCTTCTGGGTGCGGCGGCGGTTCGGGATAAGACGACAAAATCCGGGTCGGCCGCGAGTCGTCTGATTTTCTCCCACGATAC
>JAOTUR010000388.1 GCA_029863805.1 Candidatus Krumholzibacteriia bacterium
TGCTCTTATGAAACCCCGACCGAGATCAGTGTGAATTTTTGCAGCCGCTTCGACGGCGCTCGAGCCACGTCGAATCAGCCATTGTCGGACCTCGTTGGAACTAGCGGTGAAAAACGACAACAGCTGCAGGGCCTCGATACACTTACCGGTAAGGCCGTGGAGGGCGGTATCTTCGATGCCCAACTCCTGCATGAACTCAGCGCGTTCCGCTTCCGAATCCAAGGAAGCAATCTCAGCTTCCATCTTGGCAGATACCTGGAGGCACACGAGCTGGCACGTATCATAGCGCCGCGCCATATCATCGACGACAACTGTGTCAGCGACATCCTCATCCGACACGTTGAGCACAACCACCATGGCCCTCCTCGACAACAATGGGTAGCTACGCAGGACTTTGTCATCCTCGGGTGCGATAGATGCCACGCGTAACGGGACCTCGTTCTCCAACGGGTCCTTTAATTTTAAAAGTATCTGTTTTTCCTTGATAAGCCTGTCGTCCTTCAATTTGCCAAGATCCCTGTCGATACGTTCAAGACGCTTTTCTACAAAAAGTAGATCGTGCAGGATGAACTCGGCGTTCACGTAGTTAATATCGCGAACCGGATCCACCGAACCGGATACATGATAAACCGCACTATCCTTGAACGCCCTGACCACATGACAAAAGACCTCGACTTCGGCAAGATCACGAAAAATGTCACCTTGCGAGACTGCTTTTTCCTCGATCTTCGGTGGAAGTAACACGTCGACTCTCGCTCGCGTGTGCTTCTTCGCAGCGTAAAGCTCGACCAGACGGTCAAAACGGGGATCTTGAATATCCGCGACACCGCGCGCGGTATTCCTGGCGCCGATGTGATGATCGAGTGCGTGTGTGCCAACCAGCAGCTGAAAGAGTGTCTTCTTGCCGGTCTGCGGCAGGCCGATAATACCAATATTCATATCGCGAGATAAAAGAAGAAAACAATAAGCCGCCGGCCCCACGTACCACGTAACGAGCCGTGCGGGGCGGCGGCAACGCCAAACCATCAATCGAGAAGCGCCGGTTAATCCGCTCTCGATTCAATATAGATATCGTCACTTTCGATGGTCACCTTGTAGGTTTCCACCGGCGCTACGGCGGGGAGCGCCAACGCCTCTCCCGTCCGCAGGTCAAAAACTGCCCCGTGGTCGGGGCACTGCACCCGACAATCGTCGAGGAGTTCGCCCTCCGACAAATAGGCCATGGCGTGCGAACAGGTATCGGCAATTGAGTAGAACTCGCCGTCCACATTAGCGACCATAACCGGCTCACCTTCAACATCGAACGACTTCATCGAGTTTGCGGGGATATCGCTGGTCTTGCAGACCCTGACTTTCATATAACTCCTCGCACGGTGCGGTCACGCTCTTTAGGATCAGGATTCCTTCAATGCCGAAAGTAACTCGAGGACTGCTTTCTTGCCATCACCGAAGAGCATAAGTGTATTGTCAGCCGCGAAGAGCGGATTGGGGATGCCCGCAAAACCCGGACTCAGACTCCTCTTTATCACGATGCAGGTGCGCGCCCTATCCACTTCGATGATCGGCATGCCCGCGATGGGGCTCTTTGGATCCGTTTTCGCGACGGGGTTGACCACATCGTTGGCGCCAATGACTATGGCGACGTCGACCTGATTCATGGTGGGGTTGACCTCATCCATTTCTTTTAGTTTGTCGTAATCGACGTTCGCCTCGGCAAGGAGAACATTCATATGGCCCGGCATACGCCCAGCAACCGGGTGCACGGCAAACTCGACGACGGTGCCCTTCGACTCCAGATAGTTGGCGAGATCTCTCACCGCATGCTGTGCCTGTGCCACCGCCATCCCGTAGCCCGGCACCACAACGACACGTTGCGCACCGTCGAACAGCATCGCGGCTTCTTCGGGTGATGTCGCCTTCACCTTGCCAGCGTATACCTCGTCGGCGCTCGCCGAGCCCTCCGCAGGAGCGAAGGTCCCAAAGAGCACATTGGTAAGCGATCGGTTCATCGCTTTGCACATGATGCTTGTCAAAATCAGGCCCGAAGC
This sequence comes from Candidatus Krumholzibacteriia bacterium, assembly GCA_029863805.1. GTDB lineage: Bacteria > Krumholzibacteriota > Krumholzibacteriia > WVZY01 > WVZY01 > JAOTUR01. The sequence continues at coordinate 2,049 of JAOTUR010000388.1, forward strand.
TCCAACCAGTGACCCCGCGATGATCAAGACGTTGTTCGACAAGACGAACCCCGTCGCCGCTGCCGCCAGCCCCGAATACGAGTTCAATAGCGCGATGACGACCGGCATGTCCGCTCCGCCGATAGGAATCACCAGCGTCACACCCAAAATTGATGCTACACCGACGAGTAACCAGTAGTACATAGTCGCAGATGGATCACGAATAATCAGAGCACCCAAGACGACACAGGTCGCTGCCAGTATAATATTCAGAGCTTGCTGTCCAAAAAAGTGCACCGCGTTTCCCGAAATGACCTCCTGGAGCTTGCCATAAGCGACAAGACTTCCCCAGAATGTCACTGCTCCGATCAAACCGGAAGCGACCGTTGCCACCGTGAGCTGTGTCATGGACGTAGTGGTCTGCAACAAACCAGACTCGATAAGCGCGGCCCCTGCAACCAGAACCGACGCACCACCCCCAAAGCCGTTGAAAAGCGCGACCAGCTGGGGCATCGCCGTCATGCGTATCTTTATCGCCAGTATCCCGCCGATGAGCGCACCGACAACGGCCCCAGCGATA
>JAOTUR010000389.1 GCA_029863805.1 Candidatus Krumholzibacteriia bacterium
GGCGTGGTTATCGCTCTTGGCATCTTCTTTTGCGTTCATTCCAAATCACCGGTTGGGATGCCGGCGATTGTGGGCGGGTTCCTGAGCGCGATTCTCACCGCTGTACTCAACCGACGCACCGTGGAGGGAAGACGTCTGTTATTGGCCTGGCGCGGCTTTCGAGGCCACCTTAAGAGCATCTCGAAGGCCATGGGGCCCGTGACGCTCGACTCGCGAGAGTGGTCGCGATATCTAGGTGTGGCCGTCGTGTTCGGAATGCACAAGGCGTTGATTCCCCGTTTGCGTCTCGCCGACGACAAGGGGAGAACGGTCGCTCCAGTCTGTTATTACGGGGCGGCAATAGATGGGGATAGTGGTCTCGCATCACTTGCCGATGGTCTGACCACAATGGTCACCTCGGTGTCGACGACCATGAGCTCGGCCTCGGGCACCGGAGGAGGTGCCAGCTCGGGAGGAGGTGGTGGTAGCGGCGGTGGCGGTGGTGGTGCGGGTTGATCGGGGTGATTGCTCGCGCCGCTCACAGCACGCCCGCGTTGGAAACCTGAGAAAGCGCTGTCGCAATCACCCGTGTTTTGCACGAGGAGTATCATATGGAATATCGTTATCTGGGTTCATCGGGGCTGCAAGTGTCTGCCTTATCCTTGGGTGCATGGGTCACATTTGGGAGTCAGGTATCAGATGAGGTTGCCGCCGATTGCATGCAAGCGGCGCGTGAGGCGGGAGTCAATTTCTTTGACAACGCCGAGGCGTATGCCGACGGCAAAGCCGAGGTGGTAATGGGAAATGTCATCAGAAAGCTCGGTTGGAAGCGATCTGATCTGGTGGTCTCGACAAAGGTGTTCTGGGGTGGAGAGGGCCCCAACGACCGCGGATTGTCTTGGAAGCATATCGTTGAGGGGTTGGACGCCTCGCTGGCCAGATTGCAGATGGATTACGTCGATCTGATCTTTTGTCATCGGCCGGACATCCATACACCGATCGAAGAAACGGTGAGAGCCATGAACTCGGTCATCGCCCGCGGCAAGGCGTTCTACTGGGGCACCAGCGAATGGAGCGCGGGCGACATCACCGAAGCGGTCGCTGTGGCCCGCCGTGAGCATCTGATCGCCCCTCAGATGGAGCAGCCGCAATACAACATGTTTCACCGTGAACGTGTGGAAGTCGAGTATGCAAGGCTCTACGCGGGCATGGGCTTGGGAACGACGGTTTGGAGCCCGCTGGCGAGTGGTTTGTTGACCGGCAAGTACAACGACGGCATGCCCGAAGGGGCGCGTTTGGCTCTGTCAAGTTTGGACTGGTTGCGGGAGGCCGTGCTGGGTGAGGGCGCCGACGAAATGTTGACCAAAGTAAAATCTCTCCGGAGCGTGGCGCGTCAGCTCGACCTCACGCTTGCGCAGTTGGCACTGGCCTGGTGCCTGAAAAATCCCAACGTAAGCAGTGTTATAACGGGTGCGTCAAAAGTCGATCAGGTGCTCGACAACATGAAGGCGATCGATGCGGTTGGGAAACTGGATCCTGATGTGATGATTCGAATCGAAGCGATACTCGACAACAAGCCGCAACCGACACAAGATTTTCGCTAGCCCACAGTCAGGCGTTCAGCTTGGCAAGAGTTCTCGCCAGGCCGGCACCGATGTTCGTGATCGCTTCTTGAGATTTTCGGTCGACGAGATGGCCCTGCGCGTCGAACGCCGAAGAAGCACCCGAAATGGCTTTTTGATCGGGCAGAACCATTACGCGGATACTCTCTAGAATCGCCCGGACGTGAGCCAATCCTCTAAGACCGCCAAGTGTCCCGGGCGAAGCGCTCATGATAGCGGCGACCTTTCCATCAAAAGCGGCCAGCGGTGGTTCGCCTTCGGCCGGTCTTGACGCCCAGTCGATGACGTTCTTTAGAAGAGCGGAAATGGTGCTGTTGTTCTCGGGAGAGGATATGAGAAGACCATCGTGCGCGATCATGAGTTCCTTGAATTTGCGGGCGTTTTCGGGCATGCCTTGCTCTTTCTCGAGATCGGCGTCATAGAGGGGCATTGGAAAATCCCTCATGTCCACGTAGGTTGTCTCGGCTCCCGCGGCTCTGGCCCCCGCGGCAGCTATCCTAACCAGCAGCTTATTGTATGATCCCGTCCGCGCGCTACCCGCGAACGCCAAGATCCTGGGTTTTGCAGCCATCGCCTCTCCTTTGATCAATTGATCGGGTTAACCATGGGGCTTGCCAGCAGAGTGTGAGAACGATACGGATTACGTCCGTAAAGGACAAGGATTAATTATAAAAACTCGATTTTGCCCTGCTGGCGTGGTTCGTACGATCGTGGTCACGACAAAAACGTTGCCAGTCATCCCCCGACTAATCCTTTTCGCTTGGCGCTTGGCCGCATCTCCAAGACTCGCCAGCAGTACTTCGCAGGCTCCACCCTTCGGGCCGCCGCGTCTTTATTGTGTATTGCCCCCCCCTTTACCATTTCAAGTGAAGAATTGTACACGAACTGCCATAACGGCATAGATCTCGGGGGTGGTGGAGTGTAGAATGGTCTATCTCAATGATCAGATGCATGCGACCGTCCAGCAGAGTGCGCTGCTGGGGTGGACTACTTGCCCGCACT
>JAOTUR010000097.1 GCA_029863805.1 Candidatus Krumholzibacteriia bacterium
TGGAATCCGCGTCATACTGAAAGACCACGAAGGGGTTTATCAAGATTTCTATCTCGTCTACTTTACCGATTTTGGGCAGAGCTCTCTCGATATCTTTGTCTACTATTTCACAAAGACGACGAACTGGGCCGAGTACTTGCGCGTGCGTCAAGACATCAATTTGCGGATCATGGGGCTGCTGGAAAGCCTGGACATGGAGGTCGCCTTCCCGTCACGTACCGTGTACCTCAGATCAGAGGGGGACGACGGCGTACCCTCTCAACCACCGCAACGATGACCACGCCGGCTATCTCCCTTTGATGTAGTTTTCCAGCTGCTCGATCATGAACTCCTGCTCTGAAATAGTGGCCTTGATCACGTCACCCGACGAAAAGACGCCCAAAAGCCGCCCCTCCTCGAGAACCGGCAGATGACGGATACGCTTTTCAGTCATGATCGCCATACACTCCTCGAGCGAATGCGTGGGTGTGACGTATAGAACCTTCGTAGTCATGATGTCCCTTACCGGTGTTTGCTTGGACGAACGTCCCTTGAGGATCACCTTTCTCGCGTAATCCCGCTCGGAAACGATTCCCACCAATTCGCTCCCTTCCATGACTAGCAGCGCCCCCACGCTCTTGTCCGCCATCAGCGCGATGGCATCATACACGGAGGTTTCGGGAGCGACTGACCACACGTCGTTCCTCTTCTTTTCCAGGAGCTGCCGGACGGTTGTCATCATTGGACTCCTTTCTTGACACGGGTTTTTGCGACCGGCCTGAATCACCGGCCGGGCCGGTCAATTATAGGTCAAACTCTGACCGGTTGCATCAGTTAGATGGTTCTTTTGGGGCCGGCGAGGTCGCCGGAAAACCTGGCGGGCGATTCGTTTTCGTGTTATTTTAGGCTCCTCGATCTTAAACAAGTCGTGAGTGACGATCGAAGACTGCTCGATCACGCCATCACCCGCCTTGAACCGATAGGGTCCGGCAATGAGCCGATACAAAATCGACCGTGTTTTCTTATTTGGTGTCGTCATCTTGATGCACACCACCGCACTTCCCCTTCGTGCGCAGGAGGAGTATTTTCAACAGTTTGTACACTATACGATTCGCGCGCGACTTGACAGCAAGAACCACAGACTCACTGGCAAAGAGACGATCGTCTACAGGAACAACTCGTCCGACACCCTCAAGACGTTTTATCTACATCTCTATCCCAATGCGTACAAATCAAAGAATACCGCGTTGATCAAGGATATCCGGCGCTCGTTCAATTATTCGTGGATCGATCTCCCCAAAAAGCACAGGAGCTATCTGAACATCTCGGGCGTAACGGTAAACGGCCGGGATGTGAATGCAAAGATCGACGACACCATCGCCATGTTCGATCTGGCCGCGCCGCTCTTGCCGGGCGACAGTCTGGAGGTATTCCTCGAGTTCGACCAAAAGATCCGGCGGCACATTGGTCGCGCGGGGTACAGGGGAGAGCAATACGATTTTGCGCAGTGGTATCCCAAGGTCGTGGTCTACGATGAGGACGGGTTTCACCCCGACAAGTTTCGCCGGGGTGAGTTCTACGGCGAATTTGGCACGTTCGATGTGCACCTCGAAGTCCCGGAGCACTACGTGGTGGCTGCGACTGGGGTGCTGAAGGACGGTGATCCCGGCTGGACCCTCAACGCCGTGGACAAGAAGAGTGCAGCGAGGAAGAAGGGCGAAACCGCTTACAAGACCGTGCACTTCCACGCCGAAGATGTACATGACTTTGCGTGGAACGCCAATCCGGCGTTTGTCGTCCAGGATACAACGTGGAACGACATTCACATCAAGAGCTTTTTCCGCAAGCATAATCGGGCTTGGAAAGACACGACGTTGGTTCACGCCGTGCGGGCGATACAGTGGCTGTCTGAACGTGTCGGACCCTATCCCTACCCACAGGTGAGCGTGGTCGAAGCGTTGCTTAGGGGTGGTATGGAGTACCCCATGCTGGTGATGGACGGCCGGGTTAGCGAGGGCCTGGTGTTGCACGAGATCGCCCACATTTACCACTACGGCATTCTCGCAAACGACGAGCGAGAGGAGGCCTGGCTGGACGAGGGCTTTGCCACATTTCAGTCCGCCTGGTATCAACTGGAACGTTACGGTGAGCATGGAATAACCCGCGACTGGAATTGGTACCAGAAGATCACTCCCCAGTACACGGTGCTGGGAAACGCGCGGCGATGGCTTTTCAGAGTCGTGCGCCCGGGCTACGGCGAACGCATCTCCACACGGGCCGAGGATTTCAAAAACAGTTATGGAGAGATGGTGTACCGCAAGGCGGCGCTGGTGCTTTTCAGCCTGCGCTATGTCGTGGGCGAGGAGAACTTCGATCGCATTCTCAAACAATACTACGACAAGTGGAAGTTAAAACACGTAAACGAGAGACGTTTTCAGACGGCTTGCGAAGAAGTAAGCGGCATGGATCTATCGTGGTTTTTTGAGGAGTGGCTGCATACAAAAAAGATTTGCGATTATCGCCTGGCCGAGGCAAAGACTGCACCGAGCGAATCAGGCGACGCGTATGCTGTAGACATCAAGATCGAGCGTCTGGGCGAGATCATCATGCCTCTGAAACTAGAATTCACTTTCGCCGGCGGCGGCAAAGAGACGGCACGGTTGGACGGCCGCCCGCGAACCATAAAGCAATCGTATGCATTCCCCGAGAAACCCAAGGCGGTTGCGCTGAATCCGGGAAATGAGATTATCGACATCAATATGTCCAACAACTTTCTACCTCGCAGGCGGGCGCTGCAAATCGACTGGCCCAATAACGAGTATTATCCCGAGGACGCTTATCAAATCCGTTATAGCCCGTTTGTTTGGTACAACGACGTCGATCATTTGAGGCTGGGGCTGCACTTGAAGGGCAGCTACTTCGACTGGCATCGCCGTGTGAGGCTTGGTGTCTATTACGGCACCAACAGTGAGCGTTTGGACTTTCTGGCGTCGTATACCAAACCGGTCAGGATTTTTGGTAACAATGGGACTTTGAAGACTTCGGGTTACAAGCTGGAAGGCAGACAGGATTTTGCGTTAACCCTCGATCTCAAGAAGAGAAACGAGCTGATCCGCCCCCCCACGCAGCGGCTGAGCATCGGAGTCAACTATCACGAACTGACCGATCGCCGCTATGTGGCCAACGCGACAGAAACCTATCAAACCGGTGCTGTGGTTATTCCCCTACAACTCGGATACAGCATCGATCCACAGCTCGACATCCTCCAGACAGAACTCCGCCTGGGACTTCGCTTCGGCAGACGGTGGTTTGGGGGCGATTACAAATACAGCAGCTTCACCAGTTCGGCTGCCGTCAGGACCCGGCCACAGCTGGTGCCCTTTGATGCCGGTCTTCGGCTCTTTCTGGGAATCGTCGGTGGCAGCATGCCGCTGCAGGAGAAATTCAGTCTGGCGGGTGCGGGACCGCTAGGGCAAGAGAAGTTGTTTTTCTTGAGGAGCGATGGGGCAATCTGGCCCGATGTGAATTATCACATGCCGGGGGACGGCAACCTGCGGGGATACGCGGACGGGGCTTTTGGTGTGAACCGGCTGCTGGCAGTGAATCTTGAACTCGGCAAAGCCATCCCCTGGCTCTCCAAAGCGCCGGACCGCTGGCTGGGAACCGCAAAGCTCGTGGCTTTTGCCGACGCGGGAACTGTCTTCGATCGCGATAACCCCGTAACGAGCAGTACTCGCATCCAGCAGCTGGTCGACGAAGGGATTTTGGACAAGGGTCTTTTTGACGCTGGGGTCGGGTTGCGGTTAAAGCGGCACCTTGGGGTCTACAACGTGGATCTTCGTTTCGATGTTCCCTTCTACGTAAACCACCCAGAGATCAACGGCGAGAAAGACGAAACCAAGTATCGCTACTTGCTGAGCCTCACATCGTTTTTCTGATAACAAGATCCGCGCTATGCATCAGTGGTCGGCACGGATGTCCACGCCCGTCATCTCCGGCGGTGGGTCGATGCCCAGATAGTTGCAGATGGTCGGAGCGATTTCCTTGAGAGCCCCATCCCGAATCAACTTTCCTCGGTAGTGTTGATCGACCAGGACGCAAGGCACCGGCAAGGTGGTGTGCGCCGTATGCGGCCCACCGGTTGCCGGGTCGACCATCATCTCGGCGTTGCCGTGATCGGCGCTGACGATGGCGGCATCCGTCTCGAGATCCATCGCATCGAGTACACGACCGACGCAGGTGTCCACGGTCTCGACGGCCCTGATTGCCGCCTCCAGCACACCGGTGTGGCCCACCATATCCGGGTTGGCATAATTGCAGATAATGTAATCATGTCGTCTTTCGCCCAGGGTCTTAACCAGAGTGTCGGTCAGCTCATAGGCGCTCATCTCGGGCTTCATATCGTATGTGGCCACTTTGGGAGAAGGGATCAGGATGCGATCCTCTCCCCGGAAGCTCGCCTCCTCGCCGCCATTAAAAAAGTAGGTCACATGGGCATACTTTTCCGTTTCCGCAATACGCAGGCTCGTGCACCCGGCATTAGCCGTAACCTCGGCGAGGATGTTCTTGATGTGAATTGGCGGAAAGGCAACGGGCAGTGCAAAACGACGGTCGTACTCGGTCATGCACACGAACTTGACCTTTGGACACCGATCGCGCACAAATCCCTCGAAATCTCGATCGTTGAAGGCGCTGGTAATCTGCCGGGCCCGATCGGCCCGAAAATTGAAAAACACAATCGCATCGCCATCGATGACGTTGCCAACCGGCTCACCTCGGTCGTCTACTACAACAATAGGCTCGATGAATTCGTCGGTGACCCCTTCATCGTATGAACCTTGCAGCGCGACGCGACAATCCCTGGTTTGGTTTCCCTTTCCCACCGTGTAGGCATCGTAGGCCTTCTTTACGCGATCCCACCGTTTGTCCCGATCCATACAAAAATAGCGGCCGACCACCGTGGCGACGCTTCCGATCGCTTTGTCTGTAAAGATCTGCTCGAGCTCGGTGAGAAATCTTTTGCCACCGGTGGGGGAGGTATCGCGTCCATCCATGATGGGATGGACAAAAACTGTCCCCACTTTGTTGCGCTTGGCCATTTCCAGAAGCGCGTGGAGATGATCCAGAGAACTGTGCACACCACCCGACGAGAGCAGCCCCATCAGATGAAGCCTGCCTTTGGGCTGCACCGCGCGAACCGCGCTCAGCAGCGCCTCGTTCTCGAAGAAATCGCCGGCTTGGATAGACTTTGAGATCCTCGCTATGTCCTGATAAACCACGCGTCCAGCACCCAGGTTGAGGTGGCCGACCTCGCTGTTTCCCATCTGTCCATCGGGCAGCCCCACGTGAGCGCCGGATGTGTTGAGCGTCGTATACGGGTAGTCCTTACAGATTCTGTCGACCACCGGCGTCCTGGCCATCTTTACCGCGTTTGCACGAGCGTCTTCGCGCAGACCCCAGCCGTCCATGACAATAAAGACAACGCGTCTTTTCAACGTCCGCCCCCAGCAACAAAATCTCTCAGTTTGCTTTCAGTTGAGACCGAACTTTGTCCAGGTTCACCTGCGCGCTACGATTCGCCGGATCGATCACAAGCGCCTTCTCGAACTCTGTCTCGGCAAGGTCCAACAACCCCATCGTAGCATAAATAGATCCCAGCGTGAGATGACCGTTGGCATATTTGGGTTCGATCGCCACCGATTCTTCGCTGTAGCGGCGAGCCCGATCGAGCTGTTTGAGTGACATGAACATCACCGCCAGATTGTTCATGGCGTAAACATCTTCGGGGTTTAGCTGGATGGCCTTTTTTAGCGATGCCTCCGCCTTGTCGTACTGCTTCAGCTTGCCATAACAAACCCCGAGATTATTGAGCGCACCGGGAAAATTCGGATTGATCGCCAATGCCTTTTCGAACTCGGCTATCGCCTCACTGTACCTGCCTTGTTCCTGGTATCGTTGTCCCAGGTTGTTGTAGGCGTCCGGATTGTCGGGAGTGATATAGCCGAGGGCCTCGAGCTTTTTTAGCGCCTCATCGGTGGCCGCTCCACCGCTGGTGAGCGCCAGGTCGTCAACCTCGCGCTCCCGATCGAGCGAGGACACCACGCTCCGGTTCACACGCGATGCGAGAACATCTGCAAAAGCGCTCTCGAGAATCTTGCCCGGCATATCCTGCGGCTTTGGTAATCCCTGCAAGGCGAGGAAGGTTGGGGCAATATCCAGGATAGAGGCGCCCTCGATCGCGAACCCTGTGCGAATGCCGTTGCCATAGAGACAGATGATCCCATCGAGGCGATGCCAAAAGGCCGCTTTGCCCGCCCAAATCTCGGGACGCTGCTGGGGTCGCGACTCACCGCTTTTGAAGCCATGGTCTGAGGCTACGATGAGAACCGTGTTGTCATCGCACTTGTCGATGAACTCACCGATGATGCTATCCTGCATAACGTAGGCGGCGGTGACCGCATCCTTGTTTATCTCGTATCCCGATTCATCGACGTGAGGTCGACGGGGTGGCGCATAGTGCATGAAGAGGTGCTTTGTCGCATCCACCAACTCAAAATAAGTCGCCAAGAAATCGGGCTGATCACCGGCAAAAAGGTGATTGGTAATGCGGCGATAGGTTTTGGCGGAGGCATACAGCATGAGCATGCTGCTGATCGGATTCTTGGGATCGAACGCGCTCGATCGGTTCTGTATGAACGCCGCCCGATCCAGATGTACGAACGGATAAAACTCCTCGTAACTCACTGAGGTGCTCGGCGTCACCAGACCCCTTAGCTCGTCCATTCGCTCGACGGGCGAGACAGTGCCTGCCGTCGCCTCCCCGGCATCCGCGTAGGCCAGATAGCCAAAACGATCCGTCACCATAACGCCACTTATCGGTTCCGCCGGAAACGTCGCCAGCCATCCGATCACGTCGACCGACCGGTGGTAGTCGCTGAGGATATTCCAGAATGCATCCACCTTGCGATACAGCCGGCTTATCGGTAATTTCTTTCCCGTCTCGGGATCCGCCACGGTGAAATTCAGGATGCCGTGCTCTTCGGGCAGTCTTCCGGTCGCCATCGTTGTCCAAATCAGCGGTGAGAGCAAAGGCTCGATCGAGGTGAGCGGGCCGCTGGCGCCCTCGCGAACCAATTTCTTGAAGTTGGGCAAGCGATTCTGGGCAATGAGTTCGTCGATGATGTGCCAGTCTGCACCGTCGACGCCGACGAAAACGACTTTGCGAAGCGGCCGGGGATCTACAGAAAGGGGCAAAACATCACCGCTGACCTGCCACTCGTCCACTCGGCATGACATGACAGAGAAGCCGGCGTTTGTTACCTCTCCCGCTATACCGGTGACGATGGCTTCCGCAAAGCCATCGGGCATCGCTCCCGTACTCGTCACAGAAAAGTTCGCCGTCTCGATCTCGACGGTCTCTTTTACAATTCGCTCCGAGCCGCTGTAAAAATCTTCACCCAGCGTGCTGTAGATGGTTTGCGCCGTTCCCGGCGGCACCTCCAGGCGCAGGCTGACAGCGACCGAGACATCCACTCCGTCGCCCGACAGAACCGGATAGGCTCCCTGGTCAGGATACCGGTACTCCACCTCTCCGACCGGGTAGATGATAAACGGTCCCGCAAAAGGACGTACAAAATGCGTGCCGGCACCATAGCCCGCAGACATCCCCTTCTTGCCGATAAGGATTGCCTGGTGACCGTTGGGGACGCGCTTAATAGTGCTCCCCAGCACCACGGCGATGACTGCTACACCCAGCGCGGGTAGGAGGTATTTTTTCATGGCAGTTATCCTCGGTGACGGCTGCGCAGATCGAAGTCGGTGAGCCTGAAAAGACGGGATCTTCGAGTCGCCGCAGCGTAATGCGTCGATTTCCAAAGTAGCCACTTTGCGAGTCGGGGTCAAGCGGGTTGCAGCCCGGTGCCTGGGCGAAACCGTTTGTTTTTACGCTAGTCATGCCGCCGGGACCTAAGATATAATGTGGCCTTATCGATCGCCCGGCGTCCGGTGCCCCACCATGATAGCCTCGAGCCAAACAACGTCTTCCACCGCTGATCCTGCCCATACGCTACGAGTGGCTATTATCGTGCTGACGTGGAACGGCAAGGCGCTGACGCTCGACTGTCTCGAATCGCTTGTCGCCCTCGACCATATGAACACGGACATCATCGTCGTCGACAACGCCTCCGCAGACGGCACCCCGCAGGCGATCGAACAGCGTTACGGCGATCGCATCACAGTGATCGTCAACGAACAAAACCTGGGGTACTCGCAAGGCAACAACGTCGGCATTACTCACGCGCTCGATACCGGCGCAGGATACATATTGCTACTCAATAACGACACCATCGTGGACCGTGCGCTCGTAGACAATCTGCTATACGCTTTCGCAACCCATGCACGGACGGGCATAGCTGGGCCGAAGATTTACTTCGCTTCGCCACCCGATCAGATTTGGTTTGCGGGGGGAGAGGTTTCGCTTGCCAAAGGCACGGCTCGGCATATCGGCATCCGCCATCGGGACGTCGGACAATTCGACTCGATGCGTGAAGTGGACTACGTCAGTGGTTGCGCGCTGATCGCAAAACGCGAGGTTTTCCAGACGATCGGTCTTCTTGATCCATCGTACCGGGCTTACTTCGAGGACACGGACTTTTGCATGCGAGCGAGAAGGCACGGTTTCGAGATCCGCTATGTACCCGCCGCGAAAGTCTGGCACAGAGTGTCATCCAGCGTCGGCGGCCAGTTGAGCTGGCGCAAAATGTCCCAAAAATTTAAGAGCACGCTTCGATTTTTCGCACGTTACTCTTCACTACATCACTGGCTCACCATACCTCTGTTCTTTGCTTTTGACGTGGTGAGAATTGTTGCTCTGGTTCTACGTGGCAGAATAAGAAACGTGACGGATGTCGAGAATGCATCCGGGTCGGGCGGAGACCAACCATGACAATCGCCATCATCGGCGCCGATGGTCAGCTGGGCAAAGATGTGCAGCTGGCGCTAAAGGCGCACGACACGAGGCCCATCGCCCACGGCGAGGTCGACATCACCGATGCCGCGAAGGTCGTCGCGGCCATCGCAGCCATTCACCCCGACTGGGTGATCAACACCGCCGCCATGACTCACGTCGATGACTGCGAGGGGCAGCATATGAGGGCGTTCGAGATCAACGCCTTGGGTGCCCGTCACGTGGCTGAGGCGAGCCGGCAAGTCGGTGCCGCCTTGATCCATATAAGCACCGATTACGTGTTTGATGGTGAGAAGAAGACGCCCTACATGGAAGGGGATGCCACACATCCGTTAAATGTCTACGGAATCTCCAAGCTCGCAGGTGAATTCTATGTCCGCAACACCTGCCCCGTTTACTATATCATTCGCACCAGCGGTCTCTACGGTACCCACAAATGCAGGGGCAAGGGCCAGAATTTTGTAGAGACCATGCTGAAGCTCGCCAAGGAAAAGGAGAGCCTGCGTATCGTGAGCGACGAAGTGTTGACACCCACGTTTACCGAGGACCTGGCGCGGCAGATCGATGTGCTGGTCGAGTCTAAACCACCCCACGGCATCTATCACGCAACTAACGACGGCGCATGTTCGTGGTTCGATTTTGCCAAAGAGATCTTCCGCATTGCGGCGATTGAGGTCGCCGTCGAAGAAACGACGGCCTCGCAGTGGAATGCCCCGGCCAGGCGTCCGGCATACTCGGTGCTCGAAAATAAGGCGCTAAAACGAGCCGGCATCGACGCGATGTCGCACTGGAAGGACGCACTGGGGCGTTATCTGTCCAAGAAGATCGGGCGCTAGAAGATCGTCTTTAGCAGGCCGATGACGCCCAAAACAACAAAGGCGACCGGCACGACGAGAATCGTAAAGACAAACGGCAGGACAACCGATGCCAGCCCCAACATGAGCGCGACCACGGGGATCAGGAATATCAATCCCAATACACCTTTTACCAGGCACAGCGCCAGTTTGAAGGGCAACAACACACACCAGAACAATATCTTGAGCAACGCGACGAAGAAAATACCCAGTAAGGCAATCACCGCTAAAGCGACGAGCAGCTCCATGTCACGATCACCCACCTCATCGTTGGGGACGATATGAATTACGATGGAATTCCAAGAGAAGTTACACATCACCCACACAGTTTATTCGACGAGGAGGTCCCCCGTTGCAAATGCGTAAAGTGAGATTAACTGTTCTAGCAACAATGGCTTGTGTCATTGCAATGCCTGCTGGCTCTCACGCGAGTCGGGTTGACCGACCGTATCAGCCCGACCCCCTGTCCTACGTCGCCCCCAGCCGCAACTTCCACACCATTCACACGCGGTTGGATCTCGACCTCGATTTGAAGCAACAATCCATCTCCGGTTCGGTCACCCACACCATGCGTGCGCTGCGGCCGCAAGTCACGTCCATCCGGTTGAACTGTGTCGGGCTAACCATCGAGGACGTCCACGTCAATGGCCAGCGGGCGGATTTCGAGTATCCGGTCGCCGGCGAGTTGGCCACGTCGTGGATCGAGGTGGCCGACACCAAGGAAGCCGGTGACCAACTGGTCATCCATAGCGGCTCGCCTTTGCCCGAAGACCGTGATTTCGAGGTGACGATTCGCTACCGGGGGTCGCCTTCCGAGGGGCTGTATTTTGTGGCGCCGGAGAAAGGGATAAGCGACAAGCGGTACGAAGTGTGGGCACAGGGGGAGGGGGAGGACAATCGGTACTGGATACCCTGCTACGACTACCCAAACGACAAGTCCACCTTTGAGGGGATCTTTAGGGTCGACAAAGGCTACTACGTGTTGTCAAACGGGGTGTTGGTCGACAAGAGGGATCTAGGTAACCAGACGCAGTATCACTGGAAGCTCGATACCCCCCAGGTGTCTTACTTGATCACGGTTGCCGCGGCCAATTACGAGGTAGTCGAGGACAAGTGGCGCGATGTACCTCTCCTGTACGTCGTTCCACCGGGGACCGACCGAGCCACCGTGCTGCGCGGTTTTGGTCTCACACCCAAGATGATGGAGTTCTTTTCGGAGTACATAGGGATCGACTACCCGTTCAAAAAATACGGTCAAGTTGTTGTTCAGAACTTTATTTACGGCGGCATGGAGAACACCACCGCCACCGTTATGAATGCGCGGACGCTCTACGACGAGCACATGGCGGTGACGCAGACTCAGCAGGGTCTGGTCGCCCATGAACTGGCTCATCAATGGTGGGGCGACATGGTCACGTGCAACGAGTGGTCACACATCTGGCTCAACGAAGGATTCGCGACTTACTTCCAATCGCTTTTCCGGGAGCACCACGATGGTGACGACGCTTTTCGTTATCAGATCGACCAGCGCCATAAAGCCGTCATCACCAATGATGAACGCGACGCCCGTCCCGTCGTGGTCGACTTTTACAACCGTAAGGACAGCCGGAACAGCGCCAACGTGTACACAAAAGGGGCCAGCGTGCTTCACATGCTGCGTTTTCTAATT
>JAOTUR010000390.1 GCA_029863805.1 Candidatus Krumholzibacteriia bacterium
GGTATCTGTTGGATATTCGCCACTTCGAGCTTGATGCTCTCCTGATCGCTTCCCGCAAAGTGGGCATGCAGGCCCTTGGATGGGCTCAGGAAGGTTTTGATATATTCTTGGTTGTGATACAAAACCTTCGGCGAAAAACGGTACCGGGGGAATTCCCGATGAATTACTCTAACGTTGTGTTGTAATTCGTCGCCAAAGTCATGGAGTAGGGTATCCAGATAGGTCCTCTCCGAGAATCTTTCCAACGCCTTCACATACGCCTCAAAGAACTCAGGATCCTCAAACATGTTGGGCAAAACAAACGCTCGTCCGCCACCGTCAAAAGCCGTGTCATCGATCTCTTTTATACTAAACGACAACTTCTTTGCAGGGTTGCCGGAATTGGTGTCAAAACATATGGGCTCCAACCTCGATGTGATCGGATTGTAATAAAACCGCAACTGATTGGTGTGAAGAGGATGATGCGTGCCAAAAAGGTCGCACAGTGCAAGGTACTTGGCCAGCCTGTCAACGTCGAAAATCTGACTCGTGCGGAGCTCGCGAAGGCGAAATCGCTCGAGAAGATTCAAGGCGACTCCGAACTCGGCTGACAAGGTAGAATCCGCGAGGATGGTGTTGGTCATAAACATGTCTATGGGCAGCGAATAATAATTGCCCGATTCGGGCAACTCGCGCCAGTTGGCATAGTCAAAGTGCATCCTTTCCATCTGCCAGTTTGTCTCATCAAATTTGATGATCGGCCCTTCGCGGCGCCCGTTGTGCTCCAACAACCTTTTGTCGAAGTGTTCTTCCAGCGCGTAAACACCCAAGTTCTTTCCGTTGAGTACTACTTCGATGAAATAGTAGCGTAGCGCCAGCAACCCCTCCCTCTTGGCGACTTCGTGAAATAACCATTCATAGACATAGTTTCTACTCTTGGGTTGCTGGATGGAGAACCGCTTCATGCCAAAGAGGGTTTGTTCGCCCCGAGTTTGTATCCTGAACGACCATTTGTACTTGTGCAGGAAATGGTCGCGTCCGCCCCCCTTTAGCCTCATCTTGACACGTGTTTGTGTGTCTCCATAACGCACGACGGCCGGCACTTCGTCTCGGTAGTCGGGGAAAAGGTGCATCCTTTGCACAGCGATTTCTCTGTTGTACGCGAGTTTTTGGAAGTGCTTGTGTTTGACATCGATCACCATCCGCTCGGGTTGTGTGGTTTGTCCCCGGAGGTAGTTGTAGGCGATGACGGGGCCCTCGAATAACGCCGGTTTTATCACACGACCGATCATTCCCGACTTGACGAGAACCGCACCGGCACCCGCGAGTACCACGGTGTAGAGGAGCAAAATCAGCACCAGCTTCTTTGTGGCGATTGACGTGGCAGCTACGCTGCTTAGAATGGTGCTGCGGCGGCTTGTTCTTTCAATCTGCATGACTTAACCGATACCTCTGTTATCTAAGAAGGTGATGCTCACAGAATCGCTCAGAGCTCGCAGGGCAGCCTTGGCCTCACTTAGCTGCTCGAAGTCTTCTAGCTCCACGAGGAAAGAAGCCTCAAGAGCCTCTTTGGTCTCGTCAAAGCGCTGTAGGTTCACCGCCAGACAATGTCTTTTCAAGGTCTCAGTGATTTGCTCCAATTGCACCTTTTGCGGGTTGTGGCTATTAATTATCAAATGCAGGTTGGGACCCGCTTTGGCCCTGCGAATCAAAAGTGACCTCATCATCAGAAGAACCGCGATAACGGCAAACGCCACGAGTGTGATGCGCGTCTGATCCGCGCCCAGCCCGAGACCGACGGCGATGGCTAGGAACAAGTAAGCCAGTTCTTCAGGTTCCTTTATGGCCGCGCGAAAGCGAACGATGGACAGCGCTCCCACCAGCCCCAGTGACAATGCCAGCGAAGACTTCACGATTGAAATAATTAGCATGGTGGTCGTGGTGATTAGCAAGAAGTTTCCAGCCAGCAATTTGCGGTTTGATAAGGAGGTGCCGAATCGGACGTAGATTCGGCTCAGCAGAAATGACAGTAAAGCCGCCAACAGAAGATTGAAGACGAATGATAAGACCGGAACCTGAACGCTAGTGGTGGCCAGAAACTCCTGGAACGTCTGCAGTCGATTCACAAGAACTCCCTCGTCGCTACCTGTGGATGTTCACTGTAACATGTTGTCTGTGCGACTGTTGGATTATCTGAGCTTTTCTCGGACGGTTGTGATACGGGCAAATACTTGGCCAAATCGTCGGGGTACAGCTCAGAAACTCGCAGATCGCGCGGGAGAACTGCGGGCCCAATAGCTAAGACTTGCGGATTCCAGTCATTATGAACCACGGTCGCGTTATCTGTCAATAGGAGGGCGCGGTCCCGTTTTGTGAAGCCCTGAAAGCGAAACCGATTCCCATATTGACAGATACGGCGGCACGTGAGAATACTCGCTGCAGGCGCAAGGAGGCTCCTGTAGAACGCCGCTGCGACACGCGCTGCATTTGAATACCAAGAAGGTGTGTGCCCATGTCACGAAGGCTACGCTCAGTCCTTGCGGCTGCGATTGTGGCCATCCACGGCTTCGGACTTCTGTGGTGGCCCGCGGTCGCGAGCTCGTACTC
>JAOTUR010000098.1 GCA_029863805.1 Candidatus Krumholzibacteriia bacterium
CATACCGGACCAGAGCGGCGACGCCACTCTTGTCGTCCGCGCCACCGACTCGGGTGGGCTGTCTGTGGACGATACGGTGGTGGTGACGGTGACCCCGATTGTTCCGCCGGTGAACGATCCCCCAGTGGTGGCTAATGCGGTACCTGATACCTCGGTTACCGCGGGTAGCGCTCCCATCGACAACTACCGTGACTTGAACACGGTCTTCACCGACGCAGAAGAGGGCGGCGTGCTCATGTTTGCCATTGATAGCAATAGCAATCCTGGACTGGTGTCCGTTGTGATCGATGCCGATAGCGCCTTGGATTTAAGCTTCACACCGAATCAGAGCGGCGACGCCACGCTCGTCGTCCGCGCCACGGACTCGGGTGGGCTGTCTGTGGACGACACGTTCGTGGTGACGGTGACCTCGATCACGCCACCGGCGAATAATCCGCCGACGGTGACCAACGCGATACCAGATACGACGATCACCATAGGTGCCGCGATCGATAGCTACCGTGATTTGCATGCTGTCTTTGGTGACGCCGAGGACGAGGGGGCGCTGGTGTTTTCGGTTGAAAGCAATAGCAATCCGGAATCCGTCAGGGGCTCGATCAAAGGCCGCAATGAACTGGTTCTTCGGGCGAAGAGAAAAACCGGCCGTGCCACCATCGTTATTCGTGCCAGTGACTCGGGAGCGCTCACGGTGTGCGATACGGTTGTGGTGACGGTGATAGCGGTGAATGATCCGCCAACGGTAGCGAGCGCGATACAGGACACAACGGTTACCGAGGGTGACCCTCCGATCGATAACTATCGTGATTTGAACGATGTGTTTGTCGATACAGAGGACGGTGGTGCGCTGGCGTTTTCGATCGAGAGCAACACGAACCCGGCCCTGGTGACTACCGTGATCGATGCCGATAGTGCGTTGGATTTGAGCTTCACGCCGGACCAGAACGGCGATGCCACAATTGTCATCCGTGCCACTGACTCGGGCGCGCTGTGGACGGAGGATACTTTTGTGGTAACGGTGACGGCTGTTGCGGTGCTTCCGCCTGCCACAATCACGGGTTTGCCGGAGCTCGCGACACCGAAACGGTCTGCCCTATACCAGAACCTACCCAACCCATTCAATCCCACTACGACAATCGGTTTCGACGTTGCAAGGACGGGGAAAGTGGTGCTCCGGATCTACGATGCGAATGGCCGCTTGGTGAGAACCATTGTCAACAGCGAGCTGCCGCAAGCCCGACACGAGATCGAATGGGACGGCCGAGACGACGGAGGTAATACCGTCGCCAGCGGAGTGTATTTCTACAGACTGGTGACGCGTGACTTCCGCGCGACCAAGAAGTTGGTTTTACTCAAGTAGAATGAGCAGCACAAAGTGAGGCGTCACCCAGCCTGCCGGCGCTACACGTCGAGAACGCGCTTCGCCTGTTCGTGGTCATCCCCCCGCACGTATATGACATACCCGTAACCACCCTTGCCATCGGTCACACCGCTAGAGGCATATATATTGATGCGGGCGTCGCAGAGTTTCCTGTGGATGTCGACGAGCGCTCCCAGCCGATCGTCACCCTGTATAAGAAATGCGTGTTGCGGTCCGGTCAGCACCATGCCCGTCTTGCCGGCCGCGCGCACCAGAGTCTGTGGTCGTTGTGGAAACAGGATCAGTTGGGTATTCTCCGGGCCGATGGGAACGGCGCTGAAGGCGAGCAGATTGACCTCCTCCGTGGCGAGCGACGACAGCAGCTCGTACGCTCCACCGGGCCGGTCATGTACAGTCGTCAGATAGTATTCGACGCTTCGGATCGTGGCACCCATCGCTCCTCCTCCTTCTCACTCAATACCTATTAACGAACACTAAGCGTGTTTGGACTGTGCCGGCTAATCCTATTCTAGCACGACTACCGGGTCAGCGGCCAGACCGATCGATCCCAGCCTCATACGAATTAGTTTTTTGGTGAGGTGCTTAGTGTTTCACTACGATGCGTTATATGTTTCGTTTCATGGTGCAAGTATCGCGTTATGTATGAAACAGATGAAACGTTGGAGGTGTCACTTGAAAAGGCGCGCGTGGACACGGTTACAATGCCCGACCACGGGACCCGGGTGGCGGCATCAGGCGAGGGCGGTGACCGTTCTTTCGGCCAGGCCCCGTATGTTGTAAACTATCAAGGAGCTGTTGGATAACCTGGCAAAGCTGCGAGGTGCGGAGGGTGATGGGCAAGAGCACATCGAACGACAAAACCGCCTGCACGAGCCCCCGAACGGGCATGAGGCGAGTCGGCGGATCGTCACGCAGACATCCTGGCACTCCCGTAGCGGGAGTGAATGGACCGGGCGGGATCCCCTCTCCCACCAGGTTTTGGTTTTAACGGAAGGAGGTGCCAGGTGGGCGTTGACGAGTATATCGAAGGGGCTCCTGAGGACAGAAAGGCGGCCCTGAAGAGAATCAGGTCACTATGCCAGCAACATCTGACCGACTGTTCAGAGCGCATCGAGTACGGAATGCCGAGTTATGTCAGGGGCGGTGAAGTCGAAATAGCGTTTGCCAGTCAGAGGAACAACATTGCTCTTTATGTTCTAAAGAAATCCGTATTGGACAAGTTCAGGGAGCATTTTCCGAAATCTTACATCGGCAAAGGTTGCATCAGATACCCGCGGCCCGAGAAGATAGATTTCGACCTGGTAGAGAAGATGATTATTGAGTCTCAAAAAAGCGATGATCGGATTTGCTGACCGGGACGCAAACGCACGCGGTCGGGTCCGCGGCAGAACGGCGGGAGGCGCCGGGGGAAATTAGAACGGCGTACCGTTCGGTAGTACCCAAAAACAGGGAGTTAGTGTGCGAGCCATATTTCTATTGATGCTTGTCGCCAGCGCGGTCGCAGGTGTCGGCCATGGCAAAGAACTGCCACAACTCAAGTGGGTGGCGGACAAAGGCCATTCTTCGATTCAATTCCGGACCTCTCACTGGGGCATCGTCGACATAATTCAGCCGACCGTGGCGTACATGGTCAGTGTTACGTGCAACATCCGGCTGGATTATGCGGAGTAGATGGATGGTTGATCAAATCGATCATGTCGAACTCTTTGTTCCTGACCGATACCAGGCCGCCGAGTGGTACCGGCAGGTGCTTGGATGCGAAGTGGTTGCGGAGTACGAAGCATGGGCGCAAGATCGGCGAGGGCCGCTTATGATTTCACCGGACAGCGGCAGCACAAAACTGGCCTTGTTCGAGGGTGAGTCGCAAGGCTCGCGGCCGACGTCCGGATTTCATCTCGTCGCTTTCCGGGTAGACGGAGCGGGTTTTGTGCACTTTGTCGAAAGCGCGGTCAAGATTCCGTTAAAGGACCATAAAGGCGAGCCGGTAACGGCGGCATCGGTGGTTGATCACCAAAAAGCGTTCTCCATCTACTTTTGCGATCCGTATGGTCATCGTTTGGAAGTCACGACGTATGACTATGAGTGGACGAAGAAGACGTTGCAGGCGGGTGCCCGCTAAGCGGGGCCCAGGAGAATGCGTCATTGAATTTGACGCGGGTTGAAACAATACGATCATGGTTCCAGCATGGGAAGACGCCGTTCGTCGCGGAGATCTCGAGCGAATCGATGAGCTCATCGGGACCGGCGTGGACATCAACTCGCTGGACGCGCACTCGCAGACCGCACTGATGCGGGCGGCGGTGTATGGGCACACCGGGGTTGTTCGCCGCTTGATCGAGCATGGAGCGAACTTGAATGTCACGGCCAAATACAACCTGAGCGCACTGATGCTGGCGATCATAAACGACCACGTCGATATTGCGACGCTTCTAGTCGAAGCGGGCGCCGATTTACACGTGCGTGGAACGGGCGCCCCCGGATTTTACGACAAGACCGCTGCCGAACTGGCGCTCGACCGGGGACAGGTTGAGCTGGCCGACGACATACGAAACAAACAATGACGAGCCGACGACACTCATTTCCGGATCGAAACGAGCTTCCACAGGTATTGGATCTCGTTGTAAACGAGGCTCGCGGATACCTCGAAGGCCTGGACCAGCGACCCGTGCTTAGCCAGCGGGTGGAAGAGTCGGCCGCCTCTTTCCAGGCACCGCTTCCCGACACCGGTGGAGGGGCCACGGCTGCACTTCGCCAACTCATCGACGACGGCTGGGACGCCGCCGCCGCCACGTCGGGCCCACGGTGTTTTCACTTTGTCATTGGCGGTGTCACTCCGGCGGCGCTTGGCGCCGACTGGCTGGCATCACTGCTGGACCAACCGGCCTACACGTGGATTTCTTCTCCACTCGGCGTGCAACTAGAGCTGGTGAGTCTATCGTGGCTAAAGGACCTCTTTGACCTGCCGGACTACTGGTCGGGTGTGTTCACCACAGGGGCGACGATGGCGAATTTTGTCGGTCTGGCCGCAGCGCGGCAATGGTGGGCAGAGCGCCACGGCGTGGACATATCCGAGAATGGTTTTGCGGGGCTGCCGGGGGTGCCGGTATTTTCGAGCGGCCACATCCACGCCAGCGCGGTCAAGGTTCTCGCCATGCTGGGGATCGGGCGATCGAGCGTCAAGCGACTGGCGCTCGGTACGACCGGCGGCCTGGATCTACGGGCCATGGAGAAGGCACTCATCGATCTCGATGGAGCCCCAGCGATTCTTATCGGCAATGCCGGCGAGGTCAACGCGGGTGAATTCGACCCCATCGAAGACATGGCCAACCTGGCGGAGAAGTATAACGCCTGGTTGCACGTGGATGGTGCCTTTGGTCTGTTCGCTCGCGTTACCGAAGGCAAGAAGCACTTGGCCAAAGGCGTGGAACGAGCACACTCTGTCATTGTCGACGGGCACAAGTGGCTAAACGTTCCCTATGATTGCGGGTTCGCATTTGTGCACGACGTCGGGCTCATGGGCAGAGCATTTGCATATACTGCCGCCTATCTTCCCAGCCCAGACGATCCGCATCCCACATTGGGTGCCATCGGTCCCGAGAGTTCTCGTCGGGCGCGAGCCTTGGCGGTGTGGGCGACGCTTCGTGCGTACGGGCGCAAGGGCTACCAGGAACTCATCGAGAATCACCTCTCCCTGGCTCAGCGTATGGCGGATCTCATTGACGAGGCACCGGACCTCGAGCGTTTGGCCGATGTCCAACTGAATATCGTCTGCTTCCGATTCAATCCCGGCCACGTACCGGAATCCGAGCTCGATGACCTGAATCGTCGTTTGGGAGAATCGATCCTGAGTGATGGTCGGGTATTTGCGGGCACCACATCGTACCGCGGCAAGATCGCCTTGAGACCCGCGATCGTGAACTGGCGTACGCGGGAAAAGGATGTCGACTTCTTCGTTGAAGTGGTGCGAGAGCTGGCCCATGCTCTCTTACCAGCTGACTCATGAGGACGGTGCACGATGAACATTAGAGAGATTCAAGCGGAAGATAGAGCAGAATGGGTGCGCATGCGTGATGCGTTATGGCCGGGCTCAAGAGAGGATCACGAACGAGAAACACTGGCCTACGCAGCGACGGCTATGCCAGAAACATCGTCGAGGGGATTATACGAGCGAGCTTTAGAAACTCGCTGGATAAGGGGGAACTTCTCGAGCCCGGTAAGATCTACGAGCTCACGATCGATCTGGGCATGACGGCCATTATGATAAAAGCAGGTCACCGGTTGCGACTCGAAATCTCGAGCAGCAACTTTCCCAAGTACGACCGCAATCCCAACACCGGTGAGCATCCGTGGGAAGCGGTCGTGTACAAGAAGGCGACTCAGACGATCTACCACGATCAACACTATCCATCGCGCATCATCCTGCCCGTGCTATCGTCCGGGCCCGGGTCGTAACGTTATTGTCACCCGTAGGGTGAGAAGGAGGTCAGGGACATGATACGTCAACGCATGGGTTTCTATCTTATGGTATCTATTGTCGTATTCTTGGGTGCCGCGTGTGCCTCGAAGAAGACGGGTCCTATGGAGATGGGGATGCAGAGCTTCGAAGCCCAGGACTACGAAGGCGCCAAGACGCATTTTGAAACGGCGCTTACGACCGAGCCAGAAAATCCCCAGGCCGTCTATTACCTGGGACGAATCGCTCTCGAGGCGGGCGACATTGACCAGGCGGTCGAGCGGCTGGAAAAGGCAGTCACCCTGGATGAGGCCCAGTCGGACTATCACTTCTATCTCGGTGTGGCCTACGCGCAGAAGATTCAGAAGGTGAGCTTTTTTGAAAAAGGCCAGCTGGCGCCCAAGCTCAAGGGCGAGTTTGAAAAGGCCGTCGAGACCGACCCCGCAAACGTCCAGGCAAGGATGGGGCTTGCGCAGTATTACCTCAATGCGCCACCGATCGCGGGTGGCAGCAAAGAGAAGGCGATGGAGCAAGTCGAGGCCATAAAGAAGCTCGATCCGAAGCAGGGGCATCTGTTCACGGCGCAGATCCACATGGCGGCGAAAGAACACGACAAAGCGGAAAAAGAAATGAAGGCCGCACTCGCGCTCGATCCGACAGACACCGACGTTCACTATCAAATGGGGATGCTTTATCAGACCAAGAAGGACTACCCGGCGGCATTCGCTGCCCTCGAGAAAGCCATCGAGATCGATCCCATGTATATGAGCGCGATGTATCAAATGGGCCGCACCGCTATTTTTGCAGAGGATAACTACGATCGCGGTATCGAGTGTTTGAAGATTTATTTGAACAGCAAACCACAAGCCGGTCAGCCCACGTGGGCGCACGCGCATTGGCGCCTCGGCATGGTGTACGAGAAGATGGGCAACGTAGAGATGGCCAAAAAAGAATACCAGGCCGCACTCGATCTGGATCCGGACTTGAAGGATGCCAAAGAGGCGCTCGAGAAATTGTAAGATCGCGCGCGCAAGTGACCCGTCGACGCGGCGGTGCACAATGGGAGGTCCCGCCTTTGGGGTGTCACCAAGACACGTAGGGCATCACATTGTAATTAGCTTGTGAAAAAGCGAATTACTCCCGCTGCGGGAGTGTGGTGTCGAGGTCTTGACACCGGCCCCGCGTCATCGGACGTATTTTTTTTGAAGAATCCTGCCCCACCGCCAAGAATTCCATTTGACAAACAACCGGCATAATGTTAATTTTTACACATGTGAGTCGTTACACATGCTAATTCCTGAACTTGTGTTATGATAAGTCTATTAATAACAATAAGTTTACATGATGCCCACGGAGGGGATAAATGGCAAAGGAACCGAAGCTTACCGAGCTGACGCGGAGGGAGCGGCAAATCATGGAGGCCATCTATCGGTTTGGCAAGGCCTCCGCCGCCGAGGTGGTCGACCATCTTCCAGGCAAGCCCAACAACGCCACAATCCGGACGCTTCTCGGTGTCCTGGAGGACAAAGGCTTTCTGCGTCACGAGACGGTGAAGGGCAAGTACATCTACCATCCGACGATACCGCTCCATCAGGCCCGCCGAACCGCCCTGAATCAAGTCCTCGATACGTTCTTCGATGGCGCTGAGGCGAGGGCCGTCATCTCGATTCTCAAGCAATCAGACGCAACGCTCACCGATGAAGATGCCGAGTTGATTATCGATCTCATCAACAAGTCAAGAAAGGAGGGGAGGTAGCGATGATTGCTGGTCTCGAATCATGGTGGGCGGATGTGCCGTGGATGAGAATGCTCACACTACTCATCGACCTCACGCTCAAAGGCACGATCATCTGTGCCGTGGCTGCAATCGCGAGCCTACTGTTGCGACGGTCATCCGCCTTTTCGCGCAGCACCGTCTGGGTATGCGCACTGGTCGGGCTGCTCCTGCTACCGGCCTTCTCTCTCCAGTCTCCTGTGTGGAACCTGCCGATCATCCCCGACCTCGCCTCATGGGGCGCCGGGTCGTACAACCCGGGGATGGAAAAACCGGAGCAGGACGCACCGGTTACACCGCCTACCGCCACGGTGGACGCACCGAAGGCTGCTGGTGGTGTGGAACGTACCACGCCCGTCGGGATTCCGTGGTACGCCTGGGGCATCCTTGTGTGGATAGCAGGCGGGGTTTTCTATCTTGCTTGGTATCTCGTCTCACACGCGGGTGTCCGATCCATCGTCCGTCAGGCACGGCCGGCCGACGACAGATGGACG
This sequence comes from Candidatus Krumholzibacteriia bacterium, assembly GCA_029863805.1. Lineage (GTDB taxonomy): Bacteria > Krumholzibacteriota > Krumholzibacteriia > WVZY01 > WVZY01 > JAOTUR01. Next base: position 8,100 of record JAOTUR010000098.1, read on the forward strand.
CGTTTGCTTGACGGCGTATCGAACGAGTTGGATGTTCGCCGCAACGTCAGGCTTTTGGAATCAGGCAGTCTCAAGGCAGCGATCACCGCCGGGATCCTCGATCCCGTCATCGTGCTTCCGTCCGATTGCGACGAATGGCCGGCGAGCCGCCGCCGGCTGGTCTTGTCGCACGAGTTGGCGCACGTCAAGCGGTGGGATACGCTGACCGAGACCTTCGCGCTTTTCGCGACCATTGTCTACTGGTTCAACCCTCTCGTCTGGTTTGCGGTCAGGCGGATGCGGATCGAGAGGGAAACGGATTGCGACAACGCGGTCCTGCAGACCGGTGTCAAACCGTCCGATTATGCGGAGCTTCTGATGAACATAGCGGCAGACTTGAGCGCGTCGACCAAGCCCGTGTGGCAGCTGTCGACGATTTCCCAAAGTTCAAACGTAAAGGACAGGCTAATGGATATCCTGAACCAGCGAGTCAACAGGAAGAGCGGTAGTCGCCGCTCGGCGATCTTGACCGGTATCCTCGCTTTGTCACTCGTGCTCCCGATCTCCACCTCGAGCTTCTGGAACACGGCGTCGTCCCAGACGACCGACAAATCGCAGGAGAAGAAGGCCGATCATGATAAGAAAAAGGCCGAGTGGGATGCGATGACCGACGAGGAAAAGAAAGCCCGCAAGGCCGAAAAGAAGGCCCAGTGGGACGCGATGAGTGGCGAGGAGAAGTCGGCCGCCATGTGGGAGAAAGTTTGCTCCACCGAAAACTCCGCCGCCTGCATCGTCGGAACGAAGATAAAGAAGAACGGCGTCGATGCCGCACTCGCCAAGTTCGCCAAGTTGAAAGAGACCGAGGAGGGCAAATACGTCTTCGAGGAGAAGCAGTTCAACTCCCTGGGCTATGCATTCCTATATGTCGAGAAGTTTGACGAAGCCATTGCGGTATTCCAACTCAACGTCAAGGAATACTCCAAGTCATGGAACGTCTATGACAGTCTGGGCGAGGCCTACATGGTCGCAAAGAAGTATGAAAAAGCGATCGAGAACTACGAGATCGCGGTCAAAATGAATCCCGAAAGCGACCACAGCAAAACGCAGCTAGAAAAGCTCCGGACCCTGGTTGCGGACAACATCTAGCGCCATCTCACATCCGGCACGTCACAACGGACCGACGTGCGATCATGAAAAAACCGCAGATCCCTCTTGGCTGCGGTTTTTTCTTTGCCCACTTACTCACGAGTACAGCCTGCCGAGTCGTTGAGCCGCAAGCCCGAGTCGTTATTTTTCGTCTGCTAATTCGGGCTCGCCTGTCTGTATCCATACAAGTCACTGTTTAGTTATCAGCTACAAGAATGATGCCATCGAACTATAGACACCGTTGGGTCACAGGAGTAGGGTCTCCGCTGTAGCACGAGCCACTTCTTTTTTAACACATCCACGAGTTCTTCATCAGAAAGTCACAGTCAAGTCACTCATCACCCAAAGACGAGTTGGGGGTAGCCATTGGTTTGCCGGCAATCGATTCCTGTCAGGTCGGTCGATCTGGGAAGCCCCTAATAGAGGAGGACAACCATGAAAAAGTTGTCAGTCGTGATCGTAATGCTTTGCGTTGTGACGTTGGTACTGGCGGCATCGGGACCGCCTCTAACATGTCCAATGGAGGTGAACTTCTATGAGGATAATCCTATATGGAGAGGAACGGTTACTGGAGATATCTCCGGATACATATTCTTCACCAATATAGGGACAGGAAAGCGTGGGGACCAAGAGCCGGGAATGACGCTCCCCTTCGCGGAAGTATGGTTGATCAGTTCGGACAAGAAAGGCAAGAAGATGATTCTGACCGGCACTGACGAAGGTGTGGTCAGTCCCAACAGCGACTATCGGATGAACGGTTTGGTGACAGACGCGGCGCCGGAGTGGTCGCATTTGATTGGTCGACAAGCGCACGCGAGTGGTTATATCACGTGGGATCCAGACACAGGGATGCCGCTGACCGCTCCCGGCACATTTAAAATAAACTGATCATTGCGAGGGGCCACTCAGTGGTGAGTGGCCCCTTCTGTGGATGCGCCACGACCGCGTGACGATTGACGTTGCATCGATCCAATTCCACGGTACTTGACATACGAGGCGATTCGGTCTATGAATTCCCTTTCCGAATTCGGAGAGTTTTGTTGTGCTCTTTGTGGGTTGCACGTTACGACCTCAAACAGGAAAGGACCGGACATGTCACGCAACGTCGCACTTGCGCTCATAGTAGCTTGTCTTTTTGCCTCCATGGTCGCCAATCCGGCAAACGCCGAGACCCGCGGTATTCTGGGTATTGGAATCGGTGCGGTGAGCGCCGTGGGGACGCCCGTGGGCGATGAGAATGGACCGAGCCAACTCTTCACATTTCGTGGCGAGGCGCTCTTTGGCCCGTCCGACTGGTTTCTGCTGGCGGCAGACGTGTCCATCGGACTGCCCCACACCTACGATGGGTTGGTGGCGGGTGGCGGGGCGCAGGAAGTCGAGGTGCAGATGGTTTTCTTCGATGGGCTGGTCGGAGTCTACAAGGTTTTTTCCGATGGTGGCTTTATCTACCTCGGTGGAGGGCTGACGGTGGCGAGCGCCGATGTCACCGATACGCGCACCGACCCAGGTGACATCGATATCTTTGAGACCGACTTTGGAGCGTCCCTCGGTTTTGTCTACGGCCTTGGGCTGGGGCTGCCCATCTCTGAAGACATCTTTGGGTTTGTCTCCGCCCGGCAACGGTTTGTAACCGGAGAAGGGGAGATCCGGGGCCCCGGTTTCCGGGCCGACCAGGACGTGTCACTGGGCGGGTTCGACATGGCGGTCGGCGTTGGGTTTGGGTTCGGGCTCGATTGATGGCGGGTTACCCCGGCGTCCGCCCGATCGAATCACCCAATTGGACGTACGTCTCGATCTCGTCTTTTGTGTGAGCGAGGAGGTCCCCGTCAAAGGTGATGGCACCCGGCGGAAAGAGCAAAACAACCGTGGAGCCACCCAGCTCGAAGACCCCTTTTCGCGCCCCCTTGGCCACACGCATACCCGGCTGATAGTGCTGTTGGATGGATCCCACGGTGAACGCGCCGATCTCGACGAGGATCATGCGACCAAAATGGTCGGAGTCAAAGGTCGTCACCATGCGGTGATTCTCGGTATAGAAAGGCACCAACGCCCGCCGTGCATAGGGGCTCACCGCATAATACTTGCCGGGTATGGAAACTGCCTCCCCGGGGATCCCTGAATCGGCGAAATGAAAGTGGTGGTAATCGGAGAGGTAGAGTCGGCTT
>JAOTUR010000099.1 GCA_029863805.1 Candidatus Krumholzibacteriia bacterium
CCCAGGCCTGACACCGTGGCGAATGTCTGACCAGGTTTAACGAGGTAGGGAGACGTATTGTCGGCTACAGTTTGACTGCTCATGTCACTTAGAACATGGGTTCGCTCATAGCTGTGCTCGTGCCCGGTCATGATCAGAGCGCCGCCAGCTCGGGCATTCTCATAGACGCCCCAGCCAGTTTCATTGCCTTTCGAACCGACTTGCATAGCATTCATGTTCTTGTGCCAGCATGCAATTTCCCAGAGATTGTCGTAGCGTAGGAGCTCATCAGTTAGAAAACCTTCTTGGTTTGAAGTAGAGCCTCTCGTTCCCGCGCCCAAAATCACGAACACCATGTTCTTGTAGATAACCGTAGACTCTACTCCGTAGTCACCGTACCACGTGGCGCCAACGTGATCGGCGCGCGCCTGTAGAAAGTTCTGATACTGACTCCAGTCTCCGACATCATGATTGCCTACAGCCGCGAAAACAGGAAAATCTGGACCCAGAACATTTGTGACGAGACTTGTCCACTCTGAAACGCTGCCGTACGACAAGTCTCCGGCGACAAGCATCATGTCGGCACCTTCGTCCCTAACCAGTTCGAAGACCTTTTGCGCATTGCTGCCATGGTCTGTGTCACCCGTGAAAGCCACTTTGAAGTTCGTCGGCGGCCACAGATCCTGTCCGGGGGCCGAGACCGTGACAGACACGTTGTCGGTGTCTGTTGCCCCCTCATTATCGGTGACGGTCAGCGTGATAGTGTGGTCACCGGTCGGGAACGGGAATGTGGGTTTCGCTCCCGTGGCAAGTTCTGTGGCTCCCTCGGTCCAAACGTAACTCGCGATGGTCCCGTCGGAGTCCGTACTCAGGGAGCCATCCAGGGTTACGCTCTCGTCCCCGCTCTCGTCGGTGTCGACCACCGCTTGGTCCGGCCCCGCGTTCGCCGTCGGGACTTTGTTGCCGGACGGTGCGCTAGGCGCGGGCTCATCCGACGTACATCCAGTGGACAAGGTAGCCAGAAGAAAAGCGGTGATCAGGATGTGCGCCAGGTTCCTCATGTCAGTGCTCCCGCGGATGTGTGGGGCGCGCTCGGGCGCGTCTCTTTGGAAAGTCACAGTGTTTGTCGAGGGACTCCCAGACAGAGTACTTCTTTGGCGATGAGTTTGCAAAAGGATACGGATAGGGTTTATCAAGAGAATAATCGCGAATGGCACGGGTGACTTCTCTAACTAAGAATACGGTCCAGAACGACCCTCCAATGCCACGGCGTACCCGAGCCCTTCTAGTGGATCCAACCAGGCATTGGGTTCTACATGAATCGCCCACATAATGTCCGAGTGAAGTTGAAGCGAGGCATGGAGTGTGCCATTGCAATATTGTTGTGGTCGGCGCGATCTCTGACCGGCCGCCACGGTGGTGTCCATTCCTACACGGGGTCGGTAACAACCGCTATACATCGGTCGGAACGAAAAGGAGGCTTGACGTCAGTCGGTAGGTGCGGGAGTGACGAGGATCTGTTACAATGGACGCAGGTAAATCGACGAAGTGACGTGGATACCGTAATGTGCGATGTGACGGGTCGCTTCTAATCAAGGGGTTTGCGTGCTGGCGGTTCTGTTACGAAACTCTCTTGTCCTTCTTACTGCTTCGCTGATCTTGTCATCCTGCGGCGATGACTCCGATACACCGATGATCCCAGTGGAGAGCACCACACCGTCTGGCTGGGTTTGGCAGAATCCACTACCACAAGGCAACGATTTGGCCGCCGTCTCTTTTGTCGATGCCGGCACGGGTGTCGCCGTTGGCGCTGGCGGTACCATTCTGCGAACGACGGATGGAACAATCCTACGAACGACTGACGGTGGCAAGAACTGGATAGAGGTTGCCAGCAGGACGACTGACTATTTACAGCGCGTATTCTTTGCTGACGAGAACGCGGAAACCGCGGTATATTCTTCGCCGATGCGAACAACGCCAGGATCGTTGGCCTCAATGGTACGGTCTTGCATACGCGGACGGCTGGCGTGAGTCAGTAACTGTCACGCGATCGTAGAGGTGTCAAATCGAAGTGTTCGTACGGGCTGCAACGTGTTGCAAGGTTTACAGAGAACAAAGGGGGGGATGCGTTATGCGTGCAGTAAATGTGGGAATTGTATGTTTATCGTTGACGGTCCTGAGCTCGGGCGCCGCCCGCAGCTCGACCTCTGACGAGAAGCCGCGCTCACTGCGTGGCAAACACCGTATCGAACTCGGCATCGGACTTCTCAGTGCAGTCAGAACCGCAAGCGAAGTAGAAGTCGGTGGCATAACCACAAGCAGCGATGTCCAGGGTGTGATTTGGAAAATCGCCTATGCGTATCATGTTGAAAACGACGTTGCGGTCGGGTTGAGTTTGGGCGGCCTAAGCTTCGAAGCGACAACGTCGGTAAGTGGATCGGGAGTTCTTACCGAATCGGCGTCGGTTGTTCACTTGCTGTTCGGAGTCAAGTACCAGCCGTCGCGGTTCGCCCTCGGTGATGCGGCCCGGCCTTATGTATCCGCGTCTGTAGGACCATACTTTGGATCAGCTTCAAATGTTCGAGTCGGCACAACGATTTCAACGCAATCCTTGTCAGAGACCGCGCTTGGGTCACGACTTGGGATAGGCGTGGATATATTACTCGGTAGGCTGTTTACACTCGGTGTTGGGTTTGGGTATCATGTAGTTTCCGATTTTGATAGTCGCATTGGGTCAGAGAAGAACTACAGCAGTCCCGAGTTTGGCATATCGTTTGGCATCGCCTTTGGTGGCTAGAGGGCTCGTCGCGCTCGGCAAGCGTGCTGCCATGATGGTGATATGTTGTCAAAGAAATTATATCGCGGGGGGGGGCTCCATGAGAATTCGATTATTTCTTTTCGCCATGTTGCTTTGTATGCACGCAACGTTACTGCACGGGGTAGCGCAGCTGGAAGTGGCGTTTCCAAACCTGTCCTTTTTGCGTCCCGTCGATCTGCAGACATCACGCGATGGCACAAATAGGATCTTCGTCGTCGAACAGAGGGGTGTCATTCGGGTCTTCGACAACAGCGCTGCAGCGACTGAAACTCGAACGTTTTTGGACATTCAAGATCGCATCTATGACCTGGTGAACGAGGCGGGTTTGCTGGGTCTTGCGTTTCACCCCCACTACGCGGACAGTGGCTATTTTTATGTCAATTACACGGCGGCGAGTCCGCTGCGCACCGTAATCGCTCGTTATAGCGTCACCGCTACGGACCCCGACTCCGCGGATTACGATAGCGAGCTGGTCCTAGTAGAGGTGCCCCAGCCTTTTGGCAACCACAACGGCGGCCAGATCGCTTTTGGTCCCGACGGATTTCTTTACATCGGGCTGGGAGATGGAGGATCGGGGGGAGACCCGCTGGGGAACGGCCAGAATTTGCAGACGTGGCTGGGGGCCCTGCTTCGCATCGATGTCGACACGACAACAGTCGTGGGTAACTATGGAATACCGGTCGACAATCCCTTTGCGGGTAACATGCAGGGCTACAAAGAGGAGATCTATGCGTATGGTCTTCGTAACCCGTGGCGGTTTAGTTTCGATCCGCTCACCGGGCGTCTGTGGTTGGCCGATGTGGGGCAGGCCGACTACGAAGAGATAGACATAATCGAAAGCGGCGGGAACTACGGCTGGAATATCATGGAGGGACCTGACTGCTTCAACCCCCCGTCAGGCTGTGATACGACGGGACTGGAGCTGCCGGTGTGGGAGTACGATCATACGGTTGGCGGATCGATAACCGGAGGGTACGTTTACACCGGTTCGAGGCTGCCGAGCCTTTATGAGAAGTATGTTTACGGAGATTTTTCGACCGGCAAGATTTGGGCGTTGGCATACGATGGCCTGAGTGCGCCGGTCAACATCGACTTGATCGACACTTCGCTCCTCATCGCATCGTTTGGAGTTGCTGAAGACAACGAGCTCTTCATTTGCGCGTTTGACGGTCTGATATATCAGTTTGCCAGCAACCCGACGGGAGTGGTTGACGAAGGGGCCGGTGTGCCGCGCGATGTGTTTCTGGGTCAGAATTACCCGAACCCATTCAACCCCTCCACGGTTATCCACTACGAGGTTGCCATGAGTGGCCGAAATGTCACACTACAGATTTACGATGTGACGGGGCGACTCGTGCGCACCCTGGTCGATGGGTACGAGACGGGCGGCCATAGGACCACCACATGGGATGGGAAGGACGATGGTGGCCAAACCGTTTCCACCGGGGTATATTTCTATCAGCTGAACGCGAAGGGCTTCTCCGAGACGCGCAAGATGGTGCTCATCAAATAGAGATCCGTTGACGTGGCCGCAGATCACGTCGTCCTTTTCATCCGCGGATCGACAGTGGCCTTGCGTCAATTGATGGCGCGCTCGATGCCGGGTGGCTTCGGCTATCCGGAAAGCGGGTTTAGCCCGGGCGCCGATACACCTCGGGGTTGACTGGCGGCCTCATGCGAGGTAAAATAAGCACCCTATCTCTGCCCCGTTGCTTTCGATTGTAAGACTTCCGAGAAGCACCAACAAACTCATGTCTAAGAGATTGTTGGCGGTGCCGATGGTTTAGTCGGCGTGACACCCCTGACCCGGAGGATCGCCATGAGAAGCAGCTATAGATGGTATTTCCTGCTCTCGAACGTCGTTATTTGCCTCGTCGCCTCGCTTACCGTTGCCCAGACACAAGATCTCACACACGAATCAACGCTACCCTCTGTGCATCCGAGAATGGCGGTTGAGCCCGGGCACGTCGTTGAGTACAGCCGAAAAGGGCCGGAGCTGCCCGAGATTCAGCTCGACCCGTTGCTGTTGGCACCTCCCGTTGACGGTTTTGATTTCGACAGCAGCATACCGCTGACCGGCGGGTTTCTTTTTATCCCGCCCGATCCGCATGTCGCCGTCGGAGCCGATCACGTCGTTAACATTGGCAATGTGATAATAGAATGGCGGACCAAGAACAATCCGGATTCTCTAGAACATCGAGAGAGTCTGCAGAGCTTCTTTTCGGTGTTGACCACAGGGGTGCCGTTACCTCTGGGCACTTTCACCTTCGACCCCAAGGTCATATACGACCAGTATTCGGGACGATTCGTTGCGATTACGCTTGAACAGACGGACGTTTTGGCCGGGGATCCATCTGACCAGTCGCGCATTCTTGTGGCTGTTTCCAAGACGAGTGACCCGAATGGTGGATGGTGGTTTCATGCGATTGACTCAAAAATAACGATTGGCGTCCCATCGTGGGGCGATTACCCCGGCCTGGCGGTCGATGACAAGGCCGTCTACATTACTAACAACATGTTTTCGTTTTTTACATTCGGTGGCGTTCGTACCGGCACCAGAATGTGGATTGTCAACAAGACCCCGACATACAGTGGGCCGGACAATTCGATCGCGTTTACGGTCCAAGATCCTATTACCCCGGTCGGCGGTTTTGAGATGACCATGCAGCCCGCCCACATGTTCGGGGCCTTGCCACTCGGCTCGGGTGGACAGCCGTTGGGAACTTACTTGGTTGGCTATAGTGCGCTTACGCAAGGGGGTCCTGGGGGACTCGAAGCCATGCAAGTCATCGAGGTGACCGACCCGCTGGGAACGCCCAACTTCACGGTTCAATTTGTTTTTGTTGGCGACATCGAAGATGTCGGCGGCGTCTTTGGTTTTCCGGTGTTGCCCGATGCACCCCAGTCCGGAGGAGCGGCGCTCATTGAGGTCAACGACCGGAGGGCGCTAAACGCCGTGTGGCGGAACAACACACTTTGGGCAAGCTCCACGATCAATCCGAATAGCGGGCCTGACCTTGGTCAAACGACAGCTCACTGGTGGCAGATCGACACGACCAACAACCCACCGAATCTGGTGCTGATCGATCAAGGTGACGTCGGGGCCGAAGATCTCGGTGTGGGGACGTATACCTTCTTCCCTACGGTGATGGTGGACTGCCTCGACAATATGGCGATGGGGTTTTCCGCATCCAACTCGAGTATCTTCTGTGGTGCGTATTATGCCGTGCACACAATTGTTGAGGCGCCGGGAACGGTGCGGGCGACAGGGACGCTGCAAGCGGGCACCGATTTTTACCAACGCGTATTTCCACCCGACACACGCAATCGTTGGGGCGACTATAGCGGGCTTGCGCTTTGCCCAGTCGATGAGGCGACGTTTTGGGTATACAACGAGTATGCATGCGAACAGGGAACACCAGGCGGCACGGGGCTCGGGCGATGGTGTACCAAACTGGGTAAGTTCCGTCTGAAGGCGAGCGCAACCGCGGTAGTGGCCGCGGGTGTGGATTTCTCGTTGGCGCAGAATTATCCAAATCCATTCAATCCGGTCACGTCGATCGCTTTCACATTGCCGTCAGCCCAACGCGTTCAGCTGTGGATCTATGACGCCCGTGGCAAGCTGGTAAAGCGACTTGTAGACAGGACGGGGGCGCCGGGACCAAACCAAGTCACATGGGATGGAACAAACGGCTCGGGGGCCAAGGTCGCCAGCGGTGTGTACTACTACCAACTCGCTGCGGGCGATTTGCAACAGACCCGTAAGATGGTCCTTCTCAAGTGATCCCAGGACGCCTTGGGGCTAAGAAGACTGTTTTTGGATTGGCGTGATTCTTCAGTGTTCGTTGGCGCCCGCCGCAAAACCGTTATTCGCGCGCAACTCGTCGCGACATACTGCGTATAAAAAAGGGCACCCGGTCTGTGAAATTCACGGACCCTCACCCATGTCTTTTAGTGCCCAAGCGTCCTAACCTATAAACGTTTAATCCATTTGGGTGGGCAGCAGCATCAAGATGCTGCCGTCCACGTTTGTCAATTGGGGGGGTCGGACTAGCAGTCGGTGGGCGGATCGTGCGACCTTTATATCTGGTGAGTTGGCTCATTGCCGCCTCGCCATCAGCGCTGGCGGCTGGCGACTACGAGCCCGTTTACAAGCCCAAGCTTGCCATTTCTCGGGCCGCCGGTGCGATCAAAGTCGACGCGAGGTTGAAGGATCCCGGCTGGCGAGGGGCTGCCAAGGCCGGCAATTTTGCCGAGCACAACCCCGGGGATCAGACCAAGCCAGACGTCGACACCGAGGTTTGGATCACTTACGACGACGCCAACCTGTACGTCGCCTGGCTATGCTACGACGATCCTGCGCAGGTACGCGCCTCTTTCTGCGAACGCGACGAGATCTACTCCGACGATTATGTGATCTTGTGTCTGGACACCTTCGGCGAAGCTACGCTGGCCTACGAGATCTCAGTCAACCCCTACGGAATTCCCGGCGATTTGCTCTTTTCTTCGGCCAACGGCGAAGATGTGAATTACGACATGATCTTCGAGGCCGCCGGTCGCGTCACCGATCTTGGCTGGGTAGCAGAGATGGCGGTACCATTCGCCAGTATGCGTTTTCCGGACGTTGAGGAGCAGGCATGGCGCGTCGACTTTTGGCGCAACCGCCCGCGCGAATCCCGCTACCAGTATTCCTGGGCCGCTTACAACCGCGACGAGACTTGCTGGCCCTGTCAATGGGGAACGGTCCCTGGTATTTGGGGTGTCAAGCCCGGGGCCGGTTTCGAATTACTGCCGGCGATACTGGCTAACCAATCTGGTGTTTTACGCGATGAGGGCAGTTTTGACAACGACGCCATCAAAGGAGATGCAGGTCTGGGTATCGCCTACGACATTTCCTCCGAGCTAACGGCCGAGGCGACCATCAATCCAGATTTCAGTCAGGTCGAGTCCGACGCCGCGCAGATCGACGTCAACACAACGTTCGCCTTATTCTACCCCGAACGTCGTCCCTTCTTCCAAGAGGGCAGCGACCTTTTCGACACCTATTTCAACGCCGTATACACACGCTCTGTCAACGATCCGCTTGTTGCCGGCAAGATGACCTGGCGCAAAGGAGTGAACAGCGTGGCCTTCCTATCTGCACGAGACGAGCATTCGGTGATCATCTTGCCCTTCGAGGAGAACAGCCGGTTCGTCGAGAACGGCAAAAGCTACTCCAATGTCCTGCGGGCCAGGCATGACCTCGGCGAACAATCCCACTTGGGCGTTGTCGCTACAGACCGACGTTTCGACGACGGAGGCTCGGGCTCGCTGTTCGCCGTCGACGGTCGCATAAGACTCTCACCAAGCGATGCGTTACGGTTCCAGTTAGCGGGCGCGCATACCCAAGAGGTCAACAACGTCGCCCTGACCGATAGCACCTTCAATACGACACGGTTTGATGATGATAAATATACGGCACGACTGGACGGCGAGACCTTCTGGGGTCACGGCGTGTTCGCCAGCCTCACCCGTGATACACGCAATTACTGGTTGGGCGCTGAATATTGGGAACGCGGTCCGACGTTCCGCGCAGATAACGGGTTCGAGCCTTCGAACAACGTGCGCATGGGTTACACATGGCTAGGGGGCATCAAACGGTTCGATGACAGCAAGGTTTTGGAAAACGTCAACGGCAGCGTCGAGGCGGGCCGGGAGTGGAATTTTGACGGGATCAAAAAGGACGAGTGGGTCAGTTCCAGCTTCCAGGTAAAATTCCGTACTGCCCAGAGCTCGATACATCCCAATTATATGCGAAGTAACGAGTTGTTTGGCGGTATCCAGTTCAACGACATCTGGCAGGCCCACACATGTCTATCCGCTCAGCCCAGCGGTGCTCTCAGATGTGGTGGATACATGAATTATGGTCATCGCATTGCCCGTAGAGACCTGGTTATGGGCAAGGAGATGAGTAACGGGCTGTGGGCAGACATTAAACCCATCGACCGCCTCTTGATCTCCGCCTCTTACGATCATGTGCGTAGCGACAATCTGGATACCGGTGTCAGGTTGTTCTCTCAATCGGTCTCCCGGACTCGCTTGTCGCTGCAGCTCTCTCGCGAGCTTTCGACACGCATCGTGCTGCAGTACAACAACCGCCACGAGCGCTGGGATGTCGATCCTTTGCTCACTTACCGCATCAATCCTTTTTCCATCTTCTATATTGGTTCGACCCACGATTACCGCGACTTGAACCTCGCCGATGACGGACGCGAGGGATGGACATTGACTAGCCGCCAGTATTTCGTAAAGGTGCAGTATCTTTTTCGGTTGTAGATCGGCCCGTTCGACCGGTAGCGTCGTGGCGTTCTCTAAACCATGTCCACCCCTTGCTAGGGAAGTGGATGGAGGCGCTTCCACGTTGACACCAACGGGTGTTTTCTGGTAGAGTGGCACGCTTCTTGAAGCAAGAAACGTAATAGAATCACTACACAACCAGAATTTCACCGACATGTGCGGGGGGGCCTACGAAGTGTCGAGCGATAACGGTAAGTGCACCGTCATGTTGACGTCGGTGCGTTTTTATATTCTTAAGGGTACTCACAACGCGATCCGTGCGATTTCGATCGAGCATCTAACCCCTGTCATTCCAATTGTAACAGCGTCTCTGCCGTATCGTGGGGAAGGATTCCCCGAAGGCCGTATGAGGCTGCCGGGGGGAGTCAGCGCGTGTCCCGAATCCTTACACTAGCTCTGATAGTAACGATCTCCGGTGTCACCGCCAGTAGTGGGGGCTTGGTTGCTCAAACAGTCCCCGGCTATGGTCAAGAAGCGTCCCGGCAGATCGTTGGTGAAAAGTACATCGTCGTGTTCGAAGACCGCGTGGCGGATCCCGCACGCATGGCCAATGACCTTACGCGGCAGCACGGCGCGTCGCCACGCTTTGTCTACCAACACGCCATCAAGGGTTTCGCTGTAACACTCCCACCGCAGGCTGCCCACGCCCTGAGCCAGAACCCGAATGTGGCCTACGTCGAGCCCGATGCACCGGTGCAGCTCTTCGATGTGCAACCCAACCCCCCCAACTGGGGATTGGACCGGATCGATCAGACAGATCTTCCCTTGGACAATTCGTTCACCTATGGCAACGACGCATCCGGGGTCAATGTATACATCATTGATTCCGGTATCCGCAAAGCTCACAATGACTTTGGGGGACGTGTCGAGTACGTGCCCAGTGACAGCAGCGGCAACTTTGTGGGTGACGGGCACGGCAGCGCAGAAGACTGCTTCGGACACGGAACGCACGTGGCGGGAGTCGCAGCCAGCGCCTCCTACGGGGTGGCCAAGAGTGCGACGATTTGGGCGGCTCGTGTGACGGACTGTGCGGGCAACGGGGATGCCTCGATGGCGTTGGCCGCGGTGGACTGGATCACCGGCAACGGGCTGCGGCCCGGCGTGGTCAACATGAGTTTGGGTTACCTGAACGCGCAGTCTCTACACGACGGTGTGGAGACGTCGATCGCCTTGGGCTTTACGTATGTGGTGGCGGCAGGTAACCAGATTGTTCCCGGGGACGCCTGCATAATAACGCCGGCGAACGTCGCCGGCGCGTTGACTGTGGGTGCAACCGAGATCGACGATGATGAGGCCACATTCTCCAACTACGGGACATGTGTCGACATGCTCGCGCCTGGGGTTAATATTCTCTCGACGTGGTATACGGGCAACAGTGCAACGCAGAACAGCAGCGGCACGTCAGCGGCGTCACCCCATGTCGCCGGTGCAGCGGCGCTCTATCTGTGCGCCAACCCCAGCGCGCTGCCTTCGCAGGTGGCCAGTGCACTAACCGGAAACGCCACAGCCGGGAGAATCAATCTGCATAGCTTTAGCCAGGGTGTCACGCCCAACTTGCTTTTGGACATGTCGTTCATTGGAGTGTGTACTCCGCCGCCGCCAAACTTTGCACCGACTGTAGCGAGCGCGATACCAGACACCACGGTCAACGAAGATAGCGCGCCTGTCGCGCCGTACAGGGACCTAAACGACGTCTTTGCGGATTTTGAAGACGGTGATTCGCTGGCGTTTGTGGTTGTTAGTAACACCAATCCCTCTGTGGTTACGGCGGCTATAGATGTGGCGGACAGTACCTTGGACCTTAGTTTTGGTGCTGATCAGAACGGGTCGGCGACGATCGTCATACGGGCCACCGACTCGGGCGCCCTTACGGTGAACGATACGTTCTTGGTGACGGTAACACCCGTGAACGATGCGCCAGTGGTGTCGACCGCGATGCCGGATACAACCGTTACGGAGAACAGTGATCCCATTGAAAACTACCGCGACTTGAACGACGTATTCACGGATGTCGAAGACGGTCAGGCGTTGGGTTTCGCCGTGGCGAGTAACTCGAATCCGACGCTGGTCACGGCTGTGATTGATGCGGACAGCGCGCTGGATCTGAGCTTCGCACCGCTACAAAGCGGCAGTGCCGAGCTTGTCATCCGGGCCACGGACTTGGGTGCGCTTACGGTGGATGATACGCTGGTAGTGACGGTGACGCCGGTAAACGACA
>JAOTUR010000100.1 GCA_029863805.1 Candidatus Krumholzibacteriia bacterium
TATTATCATCTGCGCCAAACACACCGTTGTCGTTGAACCACAAGAACAAGGCCCCGGCGTTGGCAGTACTCGACAAACCAACGAGCAGGTCCTGGTCTCCCAGGTTGTCCTCCGCCATATCGACGATGCGAACCGCGTTGACGGCTCCCGACATTGCGTAACGCGCGTCCCACGTCATGTTACCGCTGGCATTACCGCTGTTTAGGTAAACATCCACGTAACCCGCGTACGCGTTCACCCGCGTACCCACCACCAAGTCGCTGTCGCCGTCACCATCGACATCGCCGGTGTCGAGCGCCCATACCTCTCCCAGTCTCAGCGCCCCGGTCTGACCCGCCGTATAGACATAGGCCGACGAGGAGAAGGACCCCCCACCCGAACCCTGAAAAATCTCGAAGCCTCCACTGTAGGTGCCCAGACCGGTTGCCAAACCGACGATGATGTCGATGTGACCATCGTTGTTCAGGTCCGCAAGCTCGCTTTCCAGGACATAGTTGGAGGCGCTGGCGGCGTAGCCTACACTGGGTGCGGCCCCCAGAACACCCCCACCGCCGTTGTACCACAGCTGGATGTTATTCCCTGTATTGAACTGGAGACCGGCAAGAACGTCGGGCCTTCCGTCCCCCGAGAAGTCGTAAACCGATAGCGTGTTGATGTTGTTGCCCGAGTTTCTCTGATAGTCCGGCGCATTGTTGAAGAGCGCAGACAACGCCGTCGTGTTGTTCTTCCTGTCGTTGAGAAACACCAGCATGTTGCCGCTGCCGCTGGAGAAGGGCGTTCCAATGACGATGTCCACGTCGTTTTTGTTGTCTTCCTCAAGGTCCGCCGCGTCGACGCTCAGGGCACGGGCCGTATTGGCGATGACGACCTCGATAAAGTCATCCTGTTGCAGCAGGATATCCCCGAAGTCGATCGTGACCACCGTGTCCGGCGCTATAACGATACCCGTGTACGTGTTGACCGTTGTCGAAGTGTACCCCTCCGAGTCGCGCTCGGTGATGTCATAGACGGCCGGCGGAATCGAAAATTCATAAAAGCCCTGTGTATTGGTCAGGGTGCTGTCACCGGTGGACAACGTGAGCGTCACGTTGGCGATGCCGTCCTCGGCCGGGTCGCGGAGTCCGTCCTGGTCATCGTCCAGGAATACATAACCCTCGATTCGTCCGTAGTTGGGATTCTGTGTGTCTCCGAAGTTGACAACCGCCGTATCACCGGCAGCCGCCACGTTCGCGGTAGCTGCGTTGGGTGTTGTCGATCCAAAACCGGTTGGATCGGTCTCGACGATGTTGTAGGAACCGATAGGAACCGTGAACATATAATCCCCGTTTACATCGGTGGTAATCTGCTCTCCGCTATCCAGGGATATCAGTACATCCTGGATCCCCGGCTCGCCGCCGGTAAGAAGACCATCCATGTCCAAGTCTTCAAAGACCTTACCACGGATAAAACCCACGGGGGTTCCCGATTCGTCCCCAAAGTCGACGCGAACCGCTTCTCCAGAGGCAACGGTGATGGGTACGATGTTGGCCGTTGTGGATGTATATCCGGGCGGGTCAAACTCGCGTACGCTGAAGTCCCCCGCGCTTATGGGGAAAAAGTAGACCCCTGCGCCGTTGGTAAAAACGGTGCGATTGAGCCCCACCAGGCGCAATTCAACATTCGGCAAACCCGTCTCACCAGCATCGAGGGCCCCGTTGCCATCGGCGTCGTTGTACACCATGCCGAAGATGGTCGAACCGGTCCTGCCGGCGTTACGCAGGTAAACCTCGGATTTCATCTCGACCGTGACAAAGCCGCCATTGTCCTTGAACTTGTGATTGTATTTGTCCGACTCGCCAACCACCGTAACCCTCACCTTGCGAATGGATGGCAGTTGATTGGCCGGCATGGGTGTCAGGGCGGGAATTTCGGCGCCGCTGAGCTTGCCGTCTTCGGGGCTGTCGTCTCCCCACAGCTTGGCCGGAGTGGTCTCGTCGTCATCATGGTCATAAAAGTACTGAAAGAGTGGCTGAGGATGCGATCCGTTAGGGGAGGCACCGGGACCTCGCAGCAACGCGAGGTTGGTCGATCGCGCGAGGTTCGAATTCGCGCCGTCAAAGCCATAAACGGCTCTTCTTAGAATATAAACGTTCGGATTGGCCCCACCTTCCTCCATGTCATCGCCCTGGTCGGTGGAGTTGATGACCCCGTCGCTGTTCGAATCAAGCGTAAACACCACGGTCTCCGCCTCCGACTGGAAATCGCGCGGCGGCGTGTAGATAGTCGTCCCGGACGCCGGCACCGTGAATGGGCTGAACGCGCGGTTGATGGTGCTGAGCGGTGCATCACCCCCGATGGTCTGACCGTTATCGATGTCCGCATTGAATGCGACTTGATAAGGCGCCGCGTGAACGATGAATCGCTGACCGCGAACGTAGTCGGTCGCCGAGCCCGCCTGGCGAAGATGTTCGGTGATGTAGTCGATCGCGACCCGTGCGTTCTGCTGGGTATCCGCGAACTGACGGGTCTGCCCCGAACTCTTTTGAAACAGGGCAAAAATCCCCATAAACGATATGAGGACGATACCAAGCATAACCATGCTGAACATGATTTCTACCAGGGTGAATCCGTGGCTGTGCGTATTTTTTCGTGACATCTAGGATCACCGCCTCGAGGTAAGGTAGGTTTGCAGCGTTACAGTACTGTCTTTGCTGGCTGTTTCCCATATGACTGTAACGTCAATTTGCTTCATACCGTTGACTGGCACGTTGTCGGCAACCACCCAGCTGCGTGTAAAGCTAAGATCAATGGGGTTTTCCGGATCATTGTGGGTGCCGGCGTTGAGATCGGCATCGCTGTAGGGCACACTCAATAATTCCTCGATCTTTTGCTGCGCGAGATTCGTGGCCTTGGTGATATTGCGACCGCGTGTCGTGGCCACGTTGCTCTCCGGCAGGGTGCGCATCGCCAGGCTAATCCCTATCCCGAACAACACCATCGCGATCAGTATCTCGATTAAACCAAACCCTTTTTGGGAGTTCATCGCTTGTTACCTCGTCGGCTCAGTTAACACTCACGTTGCCAGTCCCGCCGTAGAGACTGATGGTTCGGGTCCTGCCGTGGACGTTTGCTACGGTAATCGTGCCGCTTTCCATGGCATTGCCCTGGGGCTTGAATGTGACTTTGGTATCCGGCAGGGTGTGCCCATTAAACCGGATACCGGCTGAAAACGTGATGGTCTCGCTCTGGTACTCGTCGCTGTCCTTGCTTCCATCGCCATCGTTATCCTCAAAATAGAAATACTCGCCGTTACCGGTGTTGAATTGGAGAACCGCATCGATGTTTTTCATGACGGCGGCGCTGCGTGCTTTTCGCAGCAAGTTCGCCAGCTCTTCGGTGTCGCCTCCCAGCTTCCAGCTCTGCAAAAAGCGACCGATCGCCGGAACCGACAAGACCATGACGATTCCAAAAATCCCTATCACGACCATCAGTTCGGCGAGGGTAAAGCCCTTATTTCTTGCGATCTGCAACACGCTTTTCATCACCGACATGACGATGCAAGGCACATACCACGTCGTAGGTCGAAGGCTAGAATATGGGTCGACGCAGCCGCCGAGAGGTATAGTGTTAAATGACAAGACATTAAGTAGGCGCGTTTCCACCCATGACCGGCCAAAGCGATACGGCATAGGTGCATGGTGCGTATCGTTTTACGCCCGGCATATTGCATATTCACCGCCTGCGATTCCGCCGCCCTGGCAACGGCCAAGCGGGCGCGGTAGTTGTGCGCGCGGCAATTGGCCGCTAAAGATCAGTGACGGTGCGGAGTTTGCATCACACCGATCCGGTCAATGTTTGCCGGAGGAATGCCCCGTCGGAAATTCCGCCAGAGGTCGACCGATAATTTGAGTCCACATCAAAGGAGAAAGCAGCTTATGGGCGCTCTCAAGTGGAAACGCTCCGAGTTTACGGTTGTCAAACAACCGCTCACAAAAGACATCTTTAATGAGTGGATAAAGAAAGACGGTAAGACCGTCCTCGACAAGGCGTTCAAAGAAACCACCGCTCGGTGGTTCTTTGGTCGCAGAAGAGCGCGTCGAATTTTGTTCCAGGAAGCAAAAATGGCAACGCGGACCGACGGCGCATTCTGTCGCGCATTGACGGAGACACTCGATCAACTGCCTGTGATTATCCGTAAGATTGGTATTCTCATAAAGCGCAGGGAGTATCGTGACCTGTATTCCGCAAATGCGTCCATGGCCCTCGTTGTCATCCCCAGAGCAGTCACGCAACACGATTTTACGCTGTTTCTGATCGACAATCTGGCAGGCTTCCGCGACATGTCGCGGTTTGCGGGTTTGGCGAAATACGTGCTGCGCGCGGTCGGTACGGAAGCCGAGCAGTTATTCTTCGACTCCATCAAGAAGGGCGATCAGTATCTCTATCAAAAAGGTCAGACCGTCATTCTTGGTGTTGATCCCCACTACGGCTGGCGTTTGGGCGGCGTTGACGGCCATTACTATTGTGGCTACGCCGGCAAGAACGGTAAGGACTTGAACAAGAAGAAGGATCTCAGGAAGTTCAAGTCCGACATGGAAGACGTGTTGGCCGGACAGAGAATACACCTCAAAAGACTCAAACCGGAGGACCGGGTGGCAGTGGCGAGCGCCTTTCGCCCATAAGAAACGTATCCGGTTTCCCCACCTTTTCGACGAGCAGTCACTTGCAACCCGCCGGGGTTTGTCATAGACTCTCACGAATGATCGCACGCCGGGCACCAGGTCGTGTACAGTGTGCGTTTTTGCATGGCTCGCGTACCGTTTACAACAACCTTGAATCCGCGGAGGCTGTCTCATGACCGGCAACCGTTTTGTCGCCGCCGCCGCCCAGGCTGCGCCCGTTTTTTTGGACAAGAAATCGACGGTCGACAAGGCGTGCCAACTCATCAAACGGGCGGCGCATGAGGGTGCAAGTCTGATTGTCTTTCCCGAAGTGTTTATTGCCGGCTACCCCGACTGGCTATGGGTCGTGCCCGGGGCGAGAAAGGACCTGCACACCGAGCTATACACCGAATTGCTCACCAACGCGGTGACCATCCCCGACCAGGCGACGGATAAGCTCTGCCGCGAGGCCAAGAAAGCTGGGATCTATGTGGTTATGGGAATGCACGAAAGAAATGCCGAAGCCAGTAACGCGAGCCTCTACAACACGCTCCTCTATATAGACGCCAACGGGCAAATCATGGGCAAGCACCGCAAGCTGGTGCCCACCGGTGCGGAACGGCTGGTGTGGGCCAGGGGTGATGGTAGCACTCTCGAGGTATATGATACGCCCATGGGCAAAGTCAGTGGGTTGATCTGCTGGGAGAACTACATGCCGCTCGCCCGCAGCGCATTGTACTCCTCGGGGACGCAAGTCTATGTGGCGCCTACGTGGGATTCGAGCGAGCCGTGGCTGACGGCGCTAAGACACATTGCCAACGAGGGTGGTACCTTCGTCATCGGCTGCTGTGCGGCGATGCGCATGGACGACATCCCCGACCGTTACGAATTCAAGACACTTTATGCGCAGGGCAAGGAATGGATCAACGCCGGGAACAGTTGCATCGTCAATCCCAAGGGACAGTTCATCGCGGGGCCTGTAGCGACCAAGGAGGAGATCCTTTATGCAGAAGTCGATCTCGGTCTGATACCGGCCTCGAAATGGATCTTCGACGTTGCGGGTCACTACGCCCGCCCAGATGTCTTCAAGTTCTCGGTCATTCGGGAGCCCCATCCGCCCGTGCGTCCAGGGGAGTCAAAAAAGAAGTGACCGGACTGTGCGTATACGCCTCCTCCCGATAGCCGTGGCGATGATCGCCGTGGTTACGGCGGTCTCGGTTGAAGTGTCTCCACCTTTTCTTGATCGGGTCACGTTCGCCCGGGTGCAAAAGCTAGACATTCTTTACAACATACTTCTTTATCTACCGCTCGGGATCGCGCTGCGCAGGAGCGTGCTCAAGTGTGCGCTGGTGGCGGCGGCCATGTCGATATCGGCTGAAGCACTGCAACTCTTCTATCCCGAACGTATCCCCTCCCCCACTGATCTACTATCCAACACCGGCGGCGCCATATTGGGTGCCTGGACCTCTCGATGGTTGTACCAACGCAGAGGCTGGAACCTGAAGATCATTCGCGTGGGGCACCTCGCCGGTGCTCTCGCCACTGCGGTTTTTTTGCTGTTCATCGTGGCTTTGTCACGCTCCACCACGACGGCGGATTTGTCGAACTGGGATCCGCGATTCCATCTTGCCGTTGGCAACGAGCCCACAGACGACCGGTCGTGGCGTGGTGACATCCTGGAGATGATGATTCTTGACAAGCCCGTCGATCGCCGAATGATTCGCCGGCTGTCGGCGGCGGGTCCGGGATTGCTCCACTCGCGCCGGAATCAAATCGGAGAGGGACCTCTTTTCGGTATCCCCTACCAAATGAGTCCGGACGACTCCCTGTGGGGACGGCCGCTCATGGACGAGTCTTCTGCAAGCGATTTGTGCCGGGCCATCGTCGCCAGCGGTACCCTGAGTCTGCTGGTGTGGTTTCGTACGCACGATGCCGGGCAGATTGGCCCCGCACGGATCGCGACTTTTTCGCAAGACCCGTTTGCCTGCAACTTTATGCTGGGGCAAGAACGCCGCCGGCTCAATTTTAGACTGCGCACGCCGATAACCGGTGAGACCGGTCTTTTCCCACAGACGATCACCACCGAGTTCATCGATGAGAATAGAGACTTCTTTGTCGCGGCTATTTACGATGGCAGGGTGTCTCGTGTGTATACGAACGGGCGGCTGGTTGGACGCCGAAACCTGGAAGCCGAAGGCCGGCTAATCCCTTTCTTGGCAGACTCCGGGTTGCCCGCCGCGCTTTTCGTTGCCGGAGGGCTTTTGGCCGCCGGTGTGCTCGGCCTGGCTGGCCGAGGCCGGATGAATCGCTGGCTCCTGGGTGGCATCGCCGGTGTGGCTGCCACGGGTCTTATCCATCTTGCAGGGGGCGTGGATGCGTTGCCCGAGTTTGCCAGGTATACTCCATTCTTTGGGTTGGCGGGTGGATTGGTGGTCGCGGCTTCGTCGTTGGTGCGGGTCGACCACGGGCGGGAGGCTTGACCAAAACTCTCTATCCGGCCCGGACCGATCCACACACCACCAAAGCGGCCTGACGGACAAAACGGCCACTTAACATCTTGCGATCCATCTGTCATAATCCTGCGACTCAACGGCTTGAGAATAGTTGACCATGTCCGTTTCAAGACAGGCGACACCCGGCACCACCCCATCGGCTATTGCGACACGAATGAAAACCAGCATGACTCATCGGCATATCGGTGCTGTGCTCAACACCGAGATCACCAAGCGTTCGCTAGGTTCTCCGCTTAGGATTCTGGATATGGGATGTGGCAATGGATATCTCATTGCATATCTGCAACGCGAGTTGTCGCGGGAGAGGACAGGAATCGAGCCTGAAATGTACGGATTTGATGTGGACGATTCCGCGGTACAAGATCCCGCATTCTTTGCTGAAACCCTGCGATTCTTGGCGGGCGAATTTTCGAGTATCGACTGGAGCACAAGGCTGGCCACGTTGAAAACGAGCGACGAGTGGCCATACCCTGATGGGTTTTTTGACTTTGTCGTATCCAATCAGGTGATGGAGCATGTCCGGGATCACGATCTGGCATTCGCACAAATCCGGCGAGTGTTAAAAGACAGTGGCATCTCGGTCCATCTATTCCCTCTCAAGTACGTGTTATACGAAACCCATCTCAATCTCCCATGTGTTCACTGGATATCCAACAGCGATCTGCTGGTATCGTACATCAAAGGGTGCAGCAGGATCGGGTTGGGTAATTTCAAGAGCCATCGGTTGCGGTCGGGCAACACCCTGACACTTGACGAGTATGCAGCGAAACACGCCGATTACATGACCTACGAAACCAATTATCTGTCGATGCGCCAATTGTACGAGCTGGCAAAAAGGCATCGCATGCGTTGTTCGTTCAGATACACCGGCGGTTTCTACACCAACAAACTGAGATCGATTCTGGGATCGCCGTTGCGGCGAGAGTATGCGCCGCATACGTCGGCGTTTGTCGAGAGGCTCGGATTATTCTTGTATGCACTGGTGGCGAGCGTGACTGTGGTTCTCGAAAAGGACAACTTGTACATCCGTTGACATGAAGTCGACGCAACCGTGTCTCGGCTGCTGTTTGTCGCGCGCCGGTCGGTTTTGCAAGAATCGTCGACACGGCCCACACCCCGGTTCGTGATTGGAAGGAGGAGACGCATTGATCGATGTCCAAGGCCTTCGCAAACAGTACGGCGATTTGTTGGCGGTCGATGACGTGAGTTTCACGGCACAGCCGGGCGCGATATTTGGATTGCTCGGTCCCAACGGTGCGGGCAAGACCACGACTATCGGTTGTATCTCGGGGCTTCTGAAACCCACCGCCGGGCGCATCAGCCTGCTGGGGCACGACGTCGCCACCGACGGCCCGGCTTCGCGTAGGCAGCTTGGCGTGGTCCCCCAGGAGCTGGCGCTTTACGAAGATCTCTCCGCACGCGAGAACCTTCTTTACTGGGGGTCGGCCTATTCGATGCGCGGTGAACCTCTAAATAAGCGCGTGCAGATGGTCCTCGAGCTCTCCGGCCTGCTAGACAGGGCGAACGAGCCCGTCAAGAAGTTTAGTGGCGGCATGAAGCGTCGTTTGAATTTTGCCTGCGGTATTGTCCACGGGCCCAAAGCGCTGCTGCTCGATGAGCCCACGGTAGGTGTAGATCCTCAAAGCCGCGTGCGGCTGCTCGATCTGGTCCGTGAACAGACCAAGCAAGGCACGTGCGTCATCTACACCACGCATTACATGGAGGAAGCCGAGAATCTGTGCGATCGACTGGCCATTATCGATCACGGCAAGATCATCGCCACCGGCACCCTTGCTGAGCTAAGGGCGATTCTGGGCGAACGGGATGTGCTGCGGCTTACGGGGCTCTTCGACCCGACCACGGTGGCGGAGCCGTTGTCTCGTATCGATGGCATCGAGCTGGTCCAGGCAGAGCAAGACATGCTAACACTGGCGGTTGCCAACGCGTCGGGAAGGCTGTCGGACATCTTCCAGGCACTAGCTACGGCGGGAGCTGAGGTGCGCGAGACCACGCTCACGCAACCGAGCCTCGAAAGCTTGTTTATCAAACTAACCGGCAAAGAGTTGAGGGAGTAAGCGTGGGGTTTGTGTGGAGCACAGCACTCAAGGACTGGCGACGCCACAGGCGTGACCCCGTGGCGCTCGTATTGTGGCTTGGCATTCCTGTTTTCGTCGGAGGGCTGATCTCGATGGCTAGCGGAGGACGAAGCGGCCCCGCACCGCAAGCCCACGTTCTCGTTGCTGATGAGGACAATAGCTTCCTTAGTGGGCTCTTGGTCGGCGCTATGAGTCAGGACGCCATGGGTGGGCTCATCCAGGCGGAACAGGTTGATCAAGATGAAGGTCGAGCGAGGATGGCAAAGGGCGAAGCGACCGCGATGCTCGTTATCCCAAGGGGGTTTGCACAGGCTGTGCTCATGGAACAACCGAGCACGCTCGAGCTGGTTACCAATCCATCGCAGACGATTCTCCCGGCAATCGTCGAAGAGAGTCTGAGCATTCTTGTCGATGCGGCCTTTTACCTCCACCGGCTGATCGGTGACGACCTGCGCGAATTCGCAGCGGGTCCTGCGGGCAGCACGAGTGTTTTTTCAGATATGCGCTTCGCCGGGATTAGTGTCAGGATCAACCAGCTGCTCGTGCGCCTGAGCGGTTACCTCTTTCCACCGATTGTCCAGCTGGAACGTGGTGCCGAGGAAACGGTGGAAGCGGACGACGCAGATACGGTGAGCGTCGCCCTGCTTTTCCTGCCGGGCATTCTCTTTATGGCACTACTTTTTATGGCGCAGGGGCTAAGCATCGATCTGTGGAAAGAGCGCGATCAAAAGACACTACGGCGTGTCGTGGTTTCCCCGCAACACGTGCTCTTGTTTTTGTTTGGAAAGCTGCTTTCAGGGCTGGGCCTGATGTTCGTGGTTTGCCTGGTCGCTCTTACCGCCGGTTACTTGTACTTTGGGTTGGCATTTGCGACACTCCCGCTCGCGGTAGTGTGGACGTTGTTATCGGGCGCATTGTTGATGACTATTATGTGGTTGCTTCAGCTGTATGCGTCCAGTCAGCACGCCGGCGGCATCCTTACCATGGTGGTGATGTTTCCTCTCATGATGGCGGGGGGAAGTTTCTTCCCTTTCGAAGCCATGCCCGCTTGGATGGCCGCTATTGGCAAACGTACACCCAACGGCTGGGCGCTGGAACAGCTCAAGGCGATACTGCTGGAAAGTGTGGAAGCGGGTCCATTTTCCATCGCCCTGGTGGCGCTGATCGTGGTGGCGTCGGTGCTGTTTTTCTTCGGTGCGCTTCGCCTGAGAAGTAATTTTGCACAGGGATGAAATCATGCTCAGAGATGCTGCTTTTATCGCCAGAAAAGACGTCAAATATACACTGCGCGCCAGGGAGTCCGCTCTTTGGGTGTTCGTCATGCCGATCGTGTTCTTCTATTTTATCGGCACGGTTACAGGGGGCATGGGGTCGAGGCCCCGCGGCACCGACAAGATGGCCGTGATGGCTGATACGTCCTCGGGTTTCTTGGCAGACCAACTCATTCACCAGCTGGAGGAGAGGAACTACCAAGTGGTTCTCCCCGATAGCATCTCTCAGTTCGCCGCCTATGCCAGAAGATTGACCGTGCCGGCCTCGTTCACCGACTCGGTGCTGGCGGGCAAAGCCGTCGCGTTAGAATTCACAAACGATACACGCGGGTTGAACAAGGATTACCACACCATTCGCACACAGCGCGCCGTTTATACCCTGCTGGCGGATTTTGTGGTTGTCAAAGAGACCGAGGGCAAAGCGACTCCCGCCGGCTTCGACCGCTTGCGTGAGACGCCCAGGGCTCTGCAACTGACGGTCACGCCAGCCGGTGAACGTCAGCGTATCCCAAGTGGATTCGAGCAGGCGATCCCAGGCATCATGGTGATGTTCACCCTACTGGTGATGGGAACCAGCGGAGCCATCCTGTTGGTGCTCGAGCGCAAACAAGGACTCCTCAAGCGGCTCGCCTACACACCCATCGATCGACTCGGCGTGGTGCTGGGAAAGTGGGGTGGTAAGTGGCTCGTCGGTATCGTTCAAATCACCTTCGCGATGTTGGCCGGTACGCTGCTCTTTAAGATGGACTGGGGCCCCGACCTGCCGATGGTGGTGGTCGTCATGCTGATCTACGGCGCACTGATGGCCAGTATCGGAGTGATCCTGGGA
>JAOTUR010000101.1 GCA_029863805.1 Candidatus Krumholzibacteriia bacterium
CCGGTGAAGCCGCGCCGGTGTCTTCGATAAAGTCGGACAGGTTGCTATCTTCGTCCTCACCGATGGGTCTGTCCAGCGAAATCGGCTCCATGCTCGCCTTCATGACACTCTTGACCTTATCGACCGGGTAGCTGAGTCGCTTCGCCACCTCTTCGGGTGTCGGGTCGCGACCGTTTTCCTGCACCAGTTTCCGAGCCGTCCGTGAGACCTTGTTGATCGCTTCGATCATGTGAACCGGCACACGAATCGTGCGCGCCTGATCCGCGATGGCTCGTGTGATTGCCTGACGGATCCACCACGTGGCATAGGTGCTAAACTTGTAACCCTTGCGGTAGTCAAACTTGTCTACCGCGCGCATTAGACCGCTGTTCCCCTCCTGTATTAGATCGAGGAACTCGAGCCCTCGGTTTGTATACCGTTTGGCGATGGCGATCACCAGTCGGACGTTGGCCTCGATCATTTCCCTCTTGGCCTTATCGACCTGGTACTCGCCGCGATCAATGCCACGCGCCAGCCGTTTGAGTTCGTCGCTGGTCACGTTCTCGGATTTTTCGACTTTCTGTATCTCCTTCCTCAGAAGGCGCATCTTCTTTTGGAAGTCCTCGAGAACATCCTGCGACCACGGGCCCTTGCCATTTATACGGATGCTGCGACGGCGCTTGTAGCCCTTGAGCTTGTCGATGGTCTTGTGGATGTCGGTAAACGACAGCCCGATAAACTGTTCGTACTCCCTGAACTTGGCGTCGCGCTCGTGGATCTCCTCCCGGGTCTCACGAATCAGGTCCACGATCCGTTCGAGCTGTTTCGGGTTGAGCTGGAGTTTTAGATATTCGCCAAAGAGCTTGCCCTGACGAAGGTCGATGGAGCGCTCGAGGTTGGCAAGCTTGGAGGCGTTTTTCTTGAGTCTGGCTTTTCTCTGGAGATCAACGATCTCCCTGCGCAACTGAGTGACGCGGCGGATCGGTCGAAAACGCGTCTGCAGCTCCTTTTTGCCGGTGTAGTGCGGATGCAACCCCCCGGTTTCGACCTGGATCACTTCGTCGAGACGAAGTTCCCCCTTTTCGACCAGCTTGGCCATCCGTTGCAGTTCACGGATCGGGCTATCCAGAGAGAACACGGCCTTGGCGATCATCAACTGGCCCTCTTCGATCCGTTTGGCGAGCTCGACCTCGCCCTCACGGTTGAGCAAGGGCACTTTGCCCATTTCACGCAGGTACATACGCACGGGGTCGTCATAGCGGATGACCGTCTTCAACGCCTCTTCGTTCTTCGTCTCCTCTTTCTCCTCGCGGCGCTTTTTGGCCTCGATCTTCAGCCGCGCCTTCTCGGGAGAATCGAAGAAATCGATCTTCTCCTCGCTGAGCCGATCGTAGAGGATCACGATATCCTCGGGGGTAAAATCGTTGCCGACCAGGGCATCGATTTCGTGATTCAGTATGAACCCTTTGTCTTCCGCCACTCGGCGAATGTCTTCCAAGACGTCTTCAAATTTGTCCATTAGAGCTCCATTAGCGCTTGCTTGAGCATTTCAAATTGCTTTGCGACCGCAATCGCCTCATCGCTATCCTCCGGCAATATCCTCAACTTCTCGCTCAACATATTGAGTTCGTCACGGATTTGGAGTTCTTTGACTCTCCGCACGGTATCTTTGAGAAGTATGCCCGGGTTACCAGGAGGAATCGGAATGAGTGAGATTTCTGCCGCAAGCCCTTCTAATCCCGCGGATTCCGCCTTCTGCTGAAAGGTTTTGCTCCTTATATCAATATGATTTTCCCAAGCGGAGTCAAGCAGTTTGTAAAACTCACGACAATCATCTTGCGAAAAATCGTCCGGGTCCAACTTGTCGAGTGCCGCCGCAGCCTCGGGGGCGCTCTCAAGTATCAGGCGTAACAACATCTTTTCGAGGCGAGTCCGTTTGGGCACCTCCGCCCGCCGGACCTCATCGGTCCTCCCAGCGTCCTGGATTCCCCTGGGGCCGCGCCATTTCGGCAGGCTCTCGGGGTCGATTCCCAAGACCTTAGAGGCCTCTTGAGCCAGGACCTCGTATCTTAGCTTGTCGCCTGAAGATCCCAGACCGGTGATCACCCGTTGGATCAGGGTTTCCTTGTCCCGGGGTGACATTGCTCTATCCTTCATAATATAGCTAAGGTAGGCAAAATATTCCAATGCCCCACCGACATTTTTGGCAAATTTGTCGCGGTCCAGACGGATCGCCGAGTCGGGATCGAGCCCTGCTTTCAGAACCACGACCCGGACATCGAGCCCGGCCGCCAGAAATATCGAACCCGAGGAAAGCGCCGAATCCATCCCCGCTGGGTCCGCGTCGGGCATGAGAATGACTTCCCGCGTCAGCCGCCGCAGGAGGCCGGCGTGCTCGGCCGTGATCGCCGTGCCACAACTCGCCACCGTATTCTGAAAACCACCCAGGTGCAGCGCAATACAGTCGGTGTAACCCTCTACGAGAATCGCGCGTCTCTCACTGCGTATCGCGGGGCGCGCCACATGCAGCCCGTAGAGGATTCTTCTCTTGGCGTAGATCGGGCTTTCGGGCGAGTTGAGGTATTTGGGCTGCCCGCCATCGTCGAGGGTTCGGGCGCCAAACGCCACCACCCGACCGGAAAGCAGCGCAATCGGAAACATCAGGCGTTGCCTGAAGTAGTCGTAGTAACCCGTTGACTTGTCGCTGGATACTACGAGCTTGACGCGCGTCATAACGTCGATGGGAACATCGCGGCGGCGAGCAGCCTGCCAGAACTGGTCCCACCCCTCCCCGGCGTAGCCCAGTTGGAATGTCGCCCACGCCTCCTCGGGGATGCCCCTGTCGAGAAGGTACCGTTGGGTTGGCCCGCCCGTTGTCTTGTCCACCAGTTGTCGGTGGTACCAGCGAGCAGCGAAATCGCAGACGCGGTAGAGGGATTCGTTTTGTGACGACCCATCGGTCGGCTGGGGCCGGCTGGGCACCTCGATCCCGTAGTGCTTGCCCAGCTCACGCACCGCCTCGGGGAAGGACACCCCTTCGATCTCCATGAGAAACGAGAAGATGTTGCCGCCACGCCCACAGCCAAAGCAGTGAAAGATTTGTTTGTCGGGGCTCACCACAAAACTCGGCGTCTTCTCTTCGTGAAACGGGCACAGCGCCTTGTAGTTTACCCCCGCTCGCTTGAGATCGACAAAACGCGACACGATCTCGACGATATCGGCTCGCTCACGAATCTCGTTTATGGTGTCCTGTGGTATCTGCACGGACTCGGACTCCCTAGTTCAACTCGACGATGGACACCCCGCGCCCACCCTCACCGGTTCGACCGGTTCGAAAAGATTTGACGCGAGAATCGTCCTGGAGCTGTGCCTGGATGGCGCCGAGCAGGATCTCCTCCCCGACACCGTGTATGATCGTCACCTCGTGGACACCGTTTAGAACCGCGCGATCGACAAAGAGATCAACCTCGGATAAGGCCTCTTCACGGTCTTTGCCACGAACGTCTATGGTGGTGACGCGGAGCGGTTCGACATGGACATTCACATCGACCTGGGTCTCGGCGTCACTGGTCTCCTCCTCCACTCTGAACAGGCTCGCTTTCTTGACGTTGAGCTTTTTACCCTTGATATCGACGGTCACCAGGTCTTTCTTTACGGCGATGACGCGGCCGGCGGGATCACCCGACGGGCTGAGCGATACCCGCTCTCCCACCGTCACATCCCCTGCTCTGTGCAACGGCTCGCGAGGGCGCACCTCGTCGAGAAGCTTCTGCAAGCGAGCGTGTCCACTACGTATGCTGGATTTTGCGGCCGCCGATTCGCGGATGTCTTTTACGATCGCCTCGATCTCCTTGCGCGCCCGAAAAAGCATCTCCTCCGTCTCTTGCCTGGCCCTTTTTTGGTGCAGCGCCTTGTGTTCTCTCAGTTCGCGTTCTTTCGATCCATAGGATTCGACGAGACGCCGCAGCTCGACCGAGCGCTCACCCATGTCCTGTCGCTCACGCTCGAGCGCGAGCTTGCTCGATTCGAGTTCGCTGAGCAGCGTTTCTAATCGAAATGTGTCCTTGCCCAGCATTGACTGTGCGCGTTTGATCACCGGCTCAAAAAAGCTCATACGTCGAGCCGTCTCGATCCCCCGGCTCCTTCCCGCCATCCCCTGCAGCAACCGATAGAGCGGCCGATCGTTTTGATCGTCGAATAACATCGATGCGTTGCTCACCCCTTCGGTATCCAACGCAAACGACTTAACCTTGCCGTAGTGTGTCGTCGCCACCACAACCGCTTCCAGCGACACCAGGCGTTCGAGTGTGGCGATGGCGAGCGCCGACCCCTCCTCGGGATCGGTGCCATCACCGATCTCGTCGACCAGACACAGCGTCCGTTGCCCGGCAGTCCTGCACATGAGGTCTAGATGGCGCAGGTGCGAAGTAAAGGTGCTGAGCGACGACTCGATCGACTGCTCGTCCCCGATGTCTGCGAAAACCGTATCAAATATGATAAGCGCGGTGCCTTCGTCGCAAGGGATGGGCAGCCCACATTGCAGCATGAGCGACAGCAGACCCACCGTTTTGAGCGTCACGGTTTTGCCCCCCGCGTTGGGTCCCGTGATAACGAGAACCCGCGACGTGCGGTCGAGGTGCAGATCGAGCGGCACCAGGCTGTGGGCACTTTGCTTCTCGCGCAACGACAGCTCCAACAGAGGATGTCTGGCTTTTGCCAGTCGCAGCAGACCGTCCTCGCTCACCACCGGTGACCGGCAGCCAAGTTCGACCGCGAACATGGCCGTTGCGTTCAAGGCATCGAGCCGTTCCCACACGCGGATGTTCTCGAGCAGCCCTTCGGAGATCTCCACCACCCGTGTCGTGAGTTCGGTCAGGATGCGCGTCTGCTCGGCACGCTCATCCAGAAGGAGGGTCTCGAGCGAGTTGTTCTTCTCGACCAACGAGAAGGGTTCAAAATAGAGCGACCCCCCCGAGTGCGATGTCGCATGGACGATACCCTCCCTGCGTCGACACTTGTCGCGAGGGACGAGAAGCAAATAGCGGGTGCCGCTAAAGGTAGCGTAGTCGGCCGACCCCAGCGATTTGGCCAACCGGTCGCTGTGACTTCTTATGTCGTCTCTGGCCCGTCGGGCGCTGCGGCGCAGTGAGTGCAGCTTGGGGCTCGCCCTGTCTTTTAGCGTGCCATCGCTGTCGATGCATCGCTCGATGTCATCGACCAGCGACTGGGCCGGAGCCATCTGTGAGACGATACCGGCGAGCCTGGGGTAGAGTGGCTCATCTCGCCCAACGCGGCGTTGCAGCTCGTGCACCGAGCGCTCGATGGCGGCGATAGCGAGAAGTCCCTCGGCGGGGATGGCATCGCTCCTCTCGCGGGCGCCACGAATCCACCTTTGTGGCGTGGTATCGACGATGGGGAGGTTGCCGGCAGCGGCCCGATAACCGCACAACTCCTCGATCTCCGCCAGACTCTCCTCGATTCGTGTCCGCTCGGTGGTGGGGCGAAGGCTCGAGATCAGGTTCTTGGCTCCGTCGTTTACGCACTTGGACGCGATGTGCTCGAGCACCGAGCGCAGCTCGAGTGCCTCGACGGCGTGCGCGTAGGACTCGGAGGAAGAGTTGTTTGTGAGGCATTCTCTTTTCATCGGTCTTGAACCCGCCGGGGGGATGGAAACGATGGCAACGAATGACGACGAGAGGTGACGCGGATTATACCGTCTTGCCGCGTTTGAAGAAATCTTCGAAATGCTTGCTTTTGGAGCCGTGGGCCACCACCCAATTGAATACCTGTCCCGCGATGGGTCTAAGGAAAAGCGCCATGGAGGATCTGGCCACATCTTTTCGAAACTGCAACGACAGCGGCAATTCCAACGTTAGCGTGATCAACAGGCTGGCAATGATCATCCCCATCAGCAGGCCCAGGACGGCCCCGGTAAACCGATCGATGATCCTGAGGATGGTCATCTTGACGACCCTTCCCACCGCAACGGCCATCCACCGCGACAGCAGGATCCCCACCAGCACCAGCGCAACAAAGGACACGACGAGGGCGAGTGAATACGACGTCTGCAGACGGGCTTCCAAGAACGACGCGAGCGAACCCGACAGGATGACGGCCAGGATGAACGCACCGATAATGCCCAACAGCTCGATCGCCTGCTCGAGGAATCCTTTCGCAAATCCCACAAAGGTGGCGATAAAGAGCACGCCAAAAAGTGCCAGATTAATGATCGAACTATTATCCATCGGTCTTGCGCCTACCCGCTGAGTATCTTTCTGACAAGAGCGGACACCGTTGAACCCTCGGCCCGGCTCCCGACCACCTGCATCACCGCCTTCATCACGGCTCCAAAATCCTTGGTACCCTCGGCACCCGTCTCTGCCATTTTCTCCTTTATAAGGGTGGTCAGTTCGGCCTCGCCCAACTGGGATGGCAGATACGACATGGTTACCGAGTTTTCGAACTCTTCCTTGTCCGCCAGATCCTGCCTTCCCAACTGGACACAGTGCTCCCTGGCTTCACGACGCTTCTTGGCGTAGGCGGCCAGCACCTTCTGCTCCTGCTCTTCTGTCAGCGGCTCGCCGGCGGCGATCTCGGCATTCTTGAGATCGGCACGAAGCATGCGAATCACGCTCAGCTTCGCTTTGTCTCCAGACTTCATGGCGGCCTTCATGTCCGCAGCCAGCTTATCCGATATGGTCATGGCCTCCCCGTTCGCAAAACCCAGTCCATGTCTGTCTATACTCGTGAGGAATGAGAAGCCGTCCGCACAAGCGCACCAAAGCAACCAGTGTCTTGATCTTCGCGCGTGTCTTTTGTATTGAATGGTCGATGGTAGATCAAAAGCCCGCAGGCTGTCAATCGAGTTGGATGCACGGTCACGGGCGGCTGTGTGTGCAGAGCCCGATCAAACTGGTCAGGGCGGCAGCCGCCGTCTCCGAGCGAAGACGATGGATGGAAACCGATGCAACCTCGGCCCCCGTGGCCTCCAGCTTGTCGAGTTCGGCGGCGATAAGACCTCCCTCGGGACCGACAACCATCATGAGCGGTGCGTTTCGCCCGTGTATCGTAAGGGGAGCCGCATCCCCATCAGCCACCACCACCGACGCGCAAGCCGCGGCCTTCGCGACCATTGCCTCGTAAGCAACCGGCGGATCGATGGTCGGCAGTACGGCCCGGAATGACTGCTTCATAGACGATAAGGCGATGCGTCTTAGACGGTCGACAAACGCCTGTGAGTACTCTGTGATGTGTGCCCTTGCGCAGGCAAAAGGCAAAAAGTGGGTGACCCCAAGCTCGGTACAATGCTTTACCGCTAACTCGTAGGCGTCCTTCTTCAGACAAGCTAGGGCCAGAATCACCGGCTCGCCTTGGCTCATGTTCTCGACAGTCTCCTCGACTCGCAAACGCGAGTACCCATCGTTTATCGAATCCACCACGCCGCGCACGATGACCCCTCGCCCACTCGACACATAGACGGTATCACCGGGCCGCATTCGTAGCACCCGACTCAGGTGATGGTGCTCTTCTGCAGCGAGATCGATGTAGGGTGAATCATTAACCAGGTCGGCCGAATAAAACACGTAATGATGGGAGTCGTCCAGACGCATGGTGGCACAACTCGCGTGCGACTAAGCGGGCGGCGGCAATTTCTTGCCGAACGTCTTGTCGAGTTCTTTGAGCAACTGCTTCTCGCCGTCGGTAAGCTTGTCGGGAACCCACGCATAGACGCGGACCAGCTGATCGCCCTTGCCATAGCTGTTGAGTCGGGGTATGCCTTTGCCCTTGAGGCGAAATATTTTGTGAGATGGCGTCCCCGCCGGCACTCTCAGCAACACCTTGCCGTCGATGGTGGGAACCTCGATCTTGGTTCCCATGGTGAGCTGCGTGATGGTCAGGGGAAGGTCCATGAGAACGTCATTGCCGTGACGCTCGAACAACTTGTCGGGTTGCTCTTCGATGATCACATAGAGATTGCCACGCGCCCCCCCCCGTTCCCCCGCATCCCCGTGCCCGGAGACCGTGATGTAGTTACCGCTGGCCACACCGGCGGGGACGTGCACCGATATGGTCTCGGTCCCCTTGCTCACGCCCTTCCCACCGCACTCGCGGCAAGGGTCTTTGACGATTTGGCCCTCGCCGTAGCAGCGGTGACACTCGGAAACATTAATAAACTGACCGAACAGCGATCGTTGCACCTGTTTGATTTGACCGCTGCCCTTGCACACGTCGCAGACTTGCGAGCCGGAACCCGACCGCGCCCCCGAGCCGTCGCAGGATGCACATCGTACCAGGCTACGTAACTTGATCTGTTTGTCCACACCGCGCGCCACCTCAGCCAGCGTGAGCTTTACCTTTACCTGCAAATCGTTGCCGGCTCTTTGACGCGTCCTGGTCGACGTCCTGGTGCCGCCACCAAAAAGGTCGCCAAAGCCAAAGCCACCAAAATCGCGCATGAACGCACGAAGCGCATCGGATAGATCAAAATCG
The DNA here is from genome assembly GCA_029863805.1 of Candidatus Krumholzibacteriia bacterium. Classification (GTDB taxonomy): domain Bacteria; phylum Krumholzibacteriota; class Krumholzibacteriia; order WVZY01; family WVZY01; genus JAOTUR01. The sequence continues at coordinate 8,470 of JAOTUR010000101.1, forward strand.
ACCCCGGCACCGAAACCGCCGGCACCGGCCCGTCCGCTGACACCGGCATGCCCGTATTGATCGTAAAGCGACCGCTTCTCGGAGTCGCGCAGAACCTCGTAGGCTTCCGTCGCCTCCTTGAATTGCTCTTCCGCTTCCTTGTCGCCGGGATTGCGATCGGGGTGATAACGCAGAGCCTGCTTGCGATAGGCTTTCTTGATTTGGTCTGTGGTGGCTTCCCGGTCCACACTCAGCACGTCGTAATAATCACGTTTGGCCATTAGCCAGAACCCCTTTGCCGCTGAAAGTCAAATTCCAGAGGAATATAACACCAAAGGGGGTGTATGCAAAGCGGGAAGCTTGCGCCTAAGTAAGGGAATCCGATGAGTCGGGCGCGCTGTACATCAGCTCGGCAAACTTATGCATGATGACCTGCAGCCGCTCCGTGGCTTGCTTCAGCTTATCGATGTTCCGGACGTCGGCATCCTTGATTTTGCGGAGGTCCGTCATCGCGTCCTGGATCTCTGCGAGATCCGATTTTGTAAACTTGTCCGCAAAGTCATTGATCGTCTGCTCGGTGGAGTACAGTAAGATTTCGGCCTCGTTGAGCGTTGTCGAGAAGGCCCTCTTTGCCATGTCCTCTTCGACGTACTTCTCAGCCTCTTCCACCATGCGCTCGATCTCACCGGCCGACAGGCCACTCGACTGCTTGATCTGGATCTGCTGCTCTTTGCCCGTGCCCAGATCCTTGGCAGACACATGCACGATGCCGTTGGCATCGATATCAAAGCTTACCTCGATCTGGGGGACGCCCCGGGGTGCCGGTGGAATGCCGACAAGATCGAAACGGCCCAGTGTCCGGTTGTCCTTGGACATCTCGCGTTCGCCCTGGAGAACATGGACGCTCACCGCGGGCTGGTTGTCCGTAGCCGTCGAGAAGATCTGCCCCTTCTTGGTCGGAATCGTGGTGTTGCGTCCGATGAGCTTGGTCATGACCCCGCCGAGCGTCTCAATGCCCAGCGAGAGCGGCGTGACATCAAGGAGTAACACCTCTTCGACTTCACCCGTCAGCACTCCTCCCTGGATCGCGGCTCCGCGCGAGACGACTTCATCAGGATTCACCCCTTTGTGCGGTTCTTTCTTGAAGAAGCTCTTCACCGCTTCTCTGACCGCCGGCATACGGGTGGACCCTCCGACGAGAATCACCGCTTCTATGTCGTTTTTCGTAAGCTTCGCATCCTGCAAAGCTTGCCTACACGGATCGATGGTCTGTTTGACCAGGTCCTCTACGAGTTTCTCCATGGTTGCGCGGGTGAGGACGATCTCTAGATGCTTCGGTCCGGACTCGTCCGCGGCTAGGAACGGGAGGTTTATCGTCGTCTCTAAAGCGCCGGAAAGTTCGCACTTGGCTTTTTCCGCCGCGTCCTTTACACGCTGCATCGCCATCTTTTCACTGGTGATGTCAACGCCGCTTTCTTTCTTAAACTGTTCGACGATCCAATCCATGATCTTGCGATCAAAGTCATCGCCACCCAGATGCGTGTCGCCGTTGGTGGCCTTGACCTGATAGACCCCGTCGGTCAGTTCCAGGATCGAGATATCGAAGGTGCCACCGCCGAGGTCGTATACCGCGATGATCCCCGTCTTGTGCTTGTCGAGACCGTAGGCGAGAGCGGCGGCTGTCGGCTCGTTTATAATTCGCAGCACTTCGAGACCCGCTATCTTGCCGGCATCCTTTGTCGACTGTCGCTGTGCGTCGTTGAAATACGCGGGTACGGTGATGACGACTTGGTTGATCTCCTCGCCCGTGTAGTCCTCGGCCACCTGCTTGAGATTCTGCAGAAGCATCGCCGAGATCTCTTCGGGACGAAACTGTTGGTCTTTTATCTTAAGGAGCACTTCATTATTCTTGCCCTTTACGATGTCATAGGGCATGTATTTCGTTTCATCTTCTCGTTCGACGTATTTGCACCCCATGAAGCGTTTGACCGAATAAACGGTCTGCTCCGGGTTGGTGATCGCCTGGCGCTTGGCAATATGCCCCACGAGGCGTTCGCCACTCTTGGAGAAAGCGACCACAGACGGTGTGGTCCGGCTGCCTTCCGCGTTGGGAATGACGACGGGCTCACCGCCTTCGATGATGCTTACGCAGGAATTGGTGGTTCCCAAATCAATGCCGATAACTTTGGTCATCCTGCTCTCCTTAACGAAAACGTCCACCACATGCAAAATTCAATGACTTATGTTATTTTGCAATCACGACGTTGGCCGGTCTGATCACCGTGCCGTCCATCAAATATCCGTCCTGGGTGACTTCGACAACGTGGTTTGATTCGGCTTCTTCGCTGTCGATATGTGCGACGGCCATGTGATAATTGGGATCGAACGGCTGTCCAACGGCGATCATCTTCCTCACACCGAATCTCTCCAAGGTTGACAACATGTTGTTGTATATCAACCTGATGCCCTGAGCGAATTCATCGCCTGTATCCGCAGTCGCCGACAACGCCCGTTCGAAATCGTCCACAACACTCAGGATCTCGAGAATCACTTCGGCTTTCGTTTGTTCTTTAAGCAATTCCCATTCCTTACGGGTTCGTTTTCGATAATTTTCGAACTCGGCAAGGACCCGAACCCGTTTGTCCTCCAATGCCTTACACCGGGCCTCCAGCGTGGCGTTCTTCTGGTTCAGCTGCAGAATGATCTCGTTCTTCTCCATGAGCCGGGAGAAGATCTCCTTGTCGGTTGGCTTGCGGCGCTCCTTGGCTTTCTTCTTCTTTTTCTTGCCTTTGGGCTCTTTCTCCGCCTCTTGGGGCGTGCTTGAACCCTGCGGTGACTCGCCGCCCTCGGGCGGTAACGGATCTCGTTCGGCCGGGTCGCCCTCGGGTGTCTGGGG
>JAOTUR010000102.1 GCA_029863805.1 Candidatus Krumholzibacteriia bacterium
CCACATTCAAGCGGTTCGGCGCCGGTGGGGTGGTGGTCGGCCATCAATCGCTTGGTTTGGGCCATATCGGTATGGAGGTCCCTGGAATCCGAACCCATTCCTGGTGCAGGCTATCGGCGGCCGCAGTATCCATGGGAGCCGCCCGCATCGAACTAACGAGTTCTGGCTCAACGGGTTGTCGCTGCTGTGGCTTCGTGGCCGATTCGGCGGCCGCCGCCGGTTGGGTTTCCATGACGGCGTGTTCACGCTGCGCCAGAACCATGCCCTGGCCTCGATCGTTCGACCGTCGACCCACCGTTCCAAAGATGAGAACCATGATCATAATGACGAATAGGATGACAGGTATCGAAGTTTTCATTTTGTCTTGTTCTCCTCCTCGTCGCCCCCCCCCGGGTGGCGACGGTACGGTTCACAAGCGCTTGCCTCATGGCCCGGAGAGCAGGGTCATGGTCAGGCGCGCTTATCGGTTGGGGTGTACACGCTGGCTGGTAAAAGCGTCAAGCAAAACTTGTACTGGCCGCCCGTGCAATCAGGCCGGACCGGCACCGGCCATAGTAAGTATTTGTTGGGGAGAGGCTTAGGGGCTAGGGGAAGAAAAGGCCGCGTGGTGGCGGTTAACGCGCCAGCCGGCCTTTATTGGACTCCAGGCTCACGACGGCGTCGGTTGCCGGCACGTAATCGTCCCAGGCCAAGACCTTCAGGTCCTCGAGCCGGTATTGACTGATGGCGTGGGCGAACAGGGCTGCGGTTTCGGTGTTGACGAGCAACGGCACGCCGCGGTCCACGGCCTGGCGCCGGATAAGATAGTCATTGGTCAGCTCGTCTTCTTCGATCGACTTGGGGATGTTCAATACCAGATCCACATTGCCCGATGCAATGAGATCGAGAGCATTGGGTCGGGCTTTGTCCAGCGGCCATGGGACCGGCTTGGTGGGGACATTGTTCGCGTCCAAAAACTCAGCCGTGCCCGGTGACGCATAGAGTTCGAGTCCCAGTTCTCGGAACCGTCGCACGGCGGGCAAAAGCTTGGTCTTGTCTGCTATGGTTCCGGTCGATAGCAGCACCCCTTTTTGAGGTATCGAATAGCCGACGGACAGGAGCGATTTGAGAAACGCTTCCAGTAGGTTGTCGCCAAAACAGGCCACTTCGCCGGTCGATGCCATTTCAACACCCAGTACCGGATCGGCGCCTGCGAGGCGCGCGAACGAGAACTGCGGGGCCTTGACAGCAACATAATCCAGTTCGAACAAGGAACGCTGCACTTCGCCGACCGGCACGTTCATGATCAACCGAGTGGCGAGGTCTACGAAGTTCAAGCGGAAAACCTTCGATGCAAACGGAAAGCTACGGGACGCGCGCAGGTTGCATTCGATTACACGAATGCGTCCCTCCTTGGCGAGATACTGGACGTTGAAAGGGCCGGTTATTGACAAACTGCCGGCGATCTCCCTGGTGATGCGTTTGATTCGTCTTACCGTTTCTACAAAAAGCTGCTGTGGCGGGAGAACGATCACCGCGTCGCCCGAGTGCACACCGGCGTTCTCTACGTGCTCGCTCATCGCGTAGGCGACCACTTCGCCGCGACGCGCGACCGCATCGACCTCGATCTCCTTGGCGCCCGCGATGAACTCGCTCACGACGACTGGATGTTCGGGGCTGACTCGGGTGGCCTGGGTGAGGTACGAGAGCAAATCATCATCGCGGTATGCGACGTTCATCGCTGCACCGGACAACACGTAACTCGGTCTGACCAAGACCGGGTAACCGACGTCACGGGCAAAAGTAAGCGCCTGTTCGGCGCTCGTGACCTCGTGCCACCTGGGCTGGTCCACACCCAGCTGGTCCAGAAGCGCCGAAAACTTGTGGCGATCCTCGGCCGCGTCGATGGACGACGGCGATGTGCCCAGCACTTTGACCCCTGCCCGGTTTAGCGGAAGCGCGAGGTTGTTCGGTGTCTGTCCACCCATCGAAACGACGACACCCAGGGGATCTTCTTTTTCGACGATGTCAAGAACTCGTTCCAGCGTGAGCTCCTCGAAGTACAGCCGATGCGCCACGTCGTAGTCTGTGCTGACTGTCTCGGGATTGTGATTTACGACCACCGATCGGTAGCCTAACCGTTCGAGCGATGAGACACAGTTGACGCAACACCAGTCGAATTCGACACTCGAGCCGATTCGGTACGCGCCACTTCCGAGTACCACTACGGCTCCTTTATCGCGGGCTGTGGCCCTATCCACACCGGCCACGTCGATGTCATCGGTCTCGCCGTGGTATGTCAAATAGAGATAATTTGTCTCGGCAGGAAATTCGCCCGCCGTCGTATCGATCTGTTTCACCACCGGCCGAACGCCCTGCTCGATGCGATGACGACGCACCGCCAACATGGTTCTTTCCGGGCCGCCATGGTCACCACTCTCAACGGTTCTGCCAATCTGAAGATCGGAAAATCCGGCCCGTTTGCAATCTCGCATAAGATCGGTCGGGAGACTTCTAATGGTGTGCCGGGCAATTTCAGCGGCCAGCCGAACGATATTTTGGATGCGATACAAGAACCAAGGATCGATACCGGTGAGCTCCTGGATTCGTTTTATCTCCCAGCCGTCGTGGATGGCCTGAGCAATCACCAGTAGTCTGCGGTGGGTCGGGTTTTGCAACTCGCATTCGACATCGATGTCCCCGAGATTCTCGCCAATGACTCCCTCGACACCGGGAGACACCATGCGCACCGCCTTCTGAAGCGCCTCTTCGAAACTGCGGCCGATGGACATCACTTCACCCACCGATTTCATTGAGCTACCGATTTGGGATTCGGCACGCCGAAACTTTCCAAAGTCCCAACGAGGTACCTTTACCACCACATAGTCCAGCGCCGGTTCGAAACAAGCTGTTGTTGCGCGTGTCACCGCGTTGGGGATCTCCGGGAGCAGTTTGCCACACGCCAGCTTGGCCGCAACGAAGGCGAGCGGATAGCCCGTCGCCTTGGATGCCAGTGCGGAACTTCTGGATAGACGTGCGTTGACCTCGATCGCCACGTACTCTCCGGTCCGCGGATTGATGGCAAACTGAATATTGCATTCACCGACGACGCCAAGCCGGCGAATGGTTTTGACCGCGGTCTCACGGAGCTCGTGATACTCATCGTTTGAGAGCGTCTGACTTGGCGCCACCACAATCGACTCGCCGGTGTGAATCCCTAGTGGATCGAAATTCTCCATGTTGCAGACGGTGATGCAGTTATCCGCCCGATCTCGGATCACCTCGTATTCGATCTCTTTCCACCCCGTGAGGGCGCGTTCGACCAGTAACTGAGGAGAAAACGCAAAGCCCGCGCTGGCCGCTTGCGAAAGTCCGGCGCGGTCGTGTACCAGACGCGACCCCAGGCCCCCTAGTGTGTAAGCCGCTCTGACCAGCACCGGGTATCCGAGGGTCTCCGCCGCTTCGAGGGCTGAATCAACTGTGGTCACGGCCTGACTGGGAGGAACGGGCACCCCGATCTCGGCGAGCCGTTTTGCAAAAAGATCGCGATCCTCGGTATCGATCACCGTTTCGATGGGTGTTCCCAGGACCTCCACCCCGTATTGCTCGAGAATCCCGTCGTGGTGGAGCTCCACACCACAGTTCAACGCGGTCTGACCCCCAAAACTGAGCAGGATGCCATCGGGTTTCTCGCGCTCGATGATGCGTTTGACAAAATGCGCCGTGAGCGGCAGAAAATAGATGCGATCGGCGAGCCCCTCGGATGTTTGAATCGTGGCTACGTTGGGATTGACCAGTATGACCTGGGCGCCTTCCTCGTTTAGCGCTTTGATGGCCTGGGAACCCGAGTAGTCAAACTCGCCCGCCTGCCCGATGGTAAGACCGCCCGAGCCTAGAAGCATGACTCGCCTACCGTGCATGGCCGCTCCTCATAAGCGCCAAATTACGCGACATACTACGATTCGGTTTTGTTGATGGGTTGTTGGCGTGAGGGGGCAGACGCTCAGTCATTGCTTTGCCCTCCGCACTTCCTCCAAGAAGACGTCGAATAGGTAGCCGGTATCCACAGGTCCGCAAACGGCCTCCGGATGAAACTGAACCGCTCGGTGGGGGGCGGCTTTCAGCCGCAAGCCTTCGACCGTGTGATCGTTGCCGTTGACGTACCATGTCTCCCAGTCGTTTCCGATCGTATCTGCATCGACCGCGTAGCCGTGGTTCTGGCTGGTGATCGCCCATCTGCCGGTCGCGATTTCGCGCACGGGCTGGTTTTGTCCCCGGTGACCAAACGGAAGTTTGTAGGTCCGTGCACCGGCCGCCATAGCAAGCACCTGACAGCCGAGGCAAATGCCAAACATCGGTCTGCGGTCATCCAGGAAGCGCTCGACTCGTTGCGCGACACCTCTGCTCTGTTCCGGGTCTCCCGGTCCGTTACTTATCAGCAGTCCATCGTGGTTATAATCGTCGAGGCTGGCGTCCCAGGGGACTACCGTGACCTTGGCTCCGCGTTTCAAAAGACACCTCAGGATATTGTTTTTTACACCACAATCGACCACGACGATATGAACGTCACCGCTCCCATAGGAGACGGGCTCTTTGCGCGAAACAAGGTCAACGACGTTCTCCGTCGTTGGGTCATACCAGCTGGGTTCGGGTTGCCCGTGGATAACGATCTTACCCAGTTCGGTTCCCCGTTCGCGCAGGTATCGAGTCAACGCGCGGGTATCCACACCGTAGATTCCCGGAACGCGCTCGGCACCCAGCCAATCACCCAGGGACCGTGAGGCGTTCCAGTGGTAGTATTCGCCGTGATAGTTTGCCGTCACCAGACCGCGGATCTGTACTCGGTCAGATTCAAAGTGGCGTGGTATGCCGTGTTCATCGTGATCGCCGGAAGGAACCCCGTAGTTGCCGATCAGTGGGTAGGTGAGAACGAGGATCTGGCCGTAATAGGAGGGGTCGGTGATGGCTTCGGGGTAGCCCACCATGCCGGTATTGAAGACAACCTCCCCGGCAGACGGTACGTCGGCTCCAAACACAAACCCCTCGAACTCCGCTCCATCGCGGAGTACCAGTGAGGCCTTACGTTTCGCGAGATTCAACGCGCGTTATTCTCCATGGCTAAGCGGCGGCAGATTGTGAAGGGGCCCAGATCGGTGAAGCACATGATTACCAGCTGCGTCTCTCGCCGACGGGTCGTAAAACGGAGGGATGATACACCAAACCGGTGACCTTCGCAAGATCGCGAAATCCTTTGCAGTAGGGCTCCCGGAATGGCCTTCCGCAAGTAGTTTGGGTGGGCGTGGTGAGGATTTTCCACGACAGGCTTGTGATTTGCGCTGACTGCGGGTAGAATGGGCCAACCAATACTTGCAATGCAAAGGGGGCATTTTTCGATGAAATCAATTCTGTGTCGCGTCCACACCGGCATCATACTGGCCGCCCTGTCATGTTCAATTGTGTCTTGTGGGGGGGACGATGGCACCGCACCGCCTCCCCCGCCGCCGGCGGGACCGACTTTCTCGTGGCAGAACCCAAAACCGACGGGCGACGTGATCTATGGTGTGTGGGGGGCGTCGGCAAACGACGTCTTTGCCGTTGGCTCGGCGGGAGCACTACTTCGTTACGATGGCCAAAGGTGGCGAAATATTTCGTTAAAAGCGGGTGATGCCACCTTGTGGGATGTATGGGGCACCGGGCCCAAGGACGTTTTCGCCGTGGGTGAGGGTGGCGCCATATGGCATTTCGATGGTGCGCGGTTCAGTCTGATGCCGAGTGGCACGACCGAGACACTTCGCGCCGTGTTTGGTTTTTCGCCGACCGATGTATTCGCGGTTGGAGAGAATGGGACCATTCTTCGCTACGACGGGACCACCTGGAACCCCATGCAAAGCGGAACCAGCAACAACTTGTTGAGCGTGTGGGGGTCATCAGCCACGGATGTGTATGCCGTAACCGACGAGGTCACCGCCGCCGTGATCCGCTTCGACGGTGGCGTGTGGAAGAACGTGCAGACCACTCTTATGAGTGCTCATGACGTCTGGGGGAGGTCAGCGAGCGACGTGTTCGTGGTCGGCTCGGCTGGTATTGTTGTGCACTGGGACGGTAGCAAATGGGAGGCGTCGACTCCGGGCGGGCAGGAGAACCTTTTCTCAGTTTTCGGTTTCGCCTCGACGGATGTGTTGGCTGTGGGGACGAACTCCACCATCCTGCGCTATGACGGCGCGGACTGGAACGTGCAAGCGGTTTCTGCGTCCTCCTTTGATCTGCACGCCGTTTGGGGGAGCGGCCCGAGTGACATTCATGCCCTGGGAAAAAACGGAGCCGTGTTCGAATACAGTGGCGTTGCCTGGGCTTTGACGTCCGAGATCGTCACACGAGAGGAGATCCTCGATTTGGCGACGACACCCGTCGGCACTGCGTCGTACGCGGTGGGAAACAACGGAGTCATTCTATCGAGACTGGGGTCAACATGGACGGAGATGAACAGTGGCACGACGACGGATTTGAATGGGGTCTTTGCGAATTCCGCTGACAACGTATTCGCCGTTGGAGATGGTGGTGAGATACACCGTTTTGACGGCGGTGCGTGGTCGCCGATGAACAGTGGTGTGACCGACGACCTAACGGGAGTCTGGGGCACGTCGCCGACCGACATGGTGGTCGTCGGTGCGACTGATCCGCTGCATTACGATGGCAGCAACTGGAACCCGATGACCACGACGGTGTCCGCTGCGGGTGCACGGGCGGTGTGGGGTGCAGCGACCGACGACATCTTTGCCGTCGGCGAGGGCGGGTTGATCATCCGTTATGATGGGAGCGAATGGTCCTCAATGCCGAGCCCCGTGGCCACGAGGTTGCGAACCGTTTTTGGAACCTCGTCTAACAACGTCTATGCCGCGGGTGATAACGGGGTCGTCCTCAATTTCGATGGCAACGAGTGGGTTGATGTCATGTTGGGCGCCATGCTGGTTGACTTTACGACGGTAGTCATCAGCAGCAGGGAGGGCGTCTTCGCCTCCGGGCCGCTGGGTGCTATATGCCGCCTAAAGGGTTCGGCGGGTGGTAGCGTCGCGAGCCGTGTGGCTGCACTGCAGCCGGAATGGGAGGAACTGCTGTTTACCAGTCAGTTCGTGAACGCCTCCACGGTGACCAGCGGTGGCGCAGTGCTCTTTGCTGGTGCCGACGGGACCATCATACGCTTTGGACGATAGGAGGCCGTCCGGTCCGGGCAAGTGGGCCGTGGCTGGCAGCCCGCCGCGAGTCTGCGACAGCGCTAGCTGTCATATTGGCCAATGAACTCTTCGGCCTTTCTTACCAGCTCCGTGCTTCCGAGGAAAAGCGGTGTTCGTTCGTGCAGATCCTCGGGATCGACGTCACGAACGGCGCCTCTACCCGTGGAAGCGTAGCCCCCGGCTTCCTCGATAACAAAGGCCATTGGGTTGGCCTCGTAGAGCAGGCGCAGTTTGCCGTTTGGTTTCTTGGGGTCTTTGCTATCAGCCGGGTAGTAGAACACGCCACCGCCCAGCAGCGTGCGGTGCACATCAGCGACCATCGAGCCGATGTAGCGAAGCGACAGCGACTGTGTCGCTCCCTCTTCGCCCTGCAGCCAGCGGGTGTAGCGCTTGATCCCCTCGGTCCAGTACTTCTCGTAACCTTGATTGACGCTGTAGTATTTTGGGCGCTCGGGCAGCCGGATATGCGGATGAGATAGGAGAAACTCACCCACACTGGGATCCAACGTAAATCCGTTGACACCGTTGCCGGCGGCATAGACCAGCATCGTGCTGGATCCGTAAACGAGATAGCCCGCCGCCACGATATCTGATCCCTTCTGCAGCACGTCCCGCAGGGTGCCGGGACCGGACTCCGTTTTGCGTTCGTAAATCGCAAAAATGGTCCCTACGCTGACGTTGAAATCAATGTTGGATGAGCCGTCGAGCGGATCGAAAACAAGGACGTACTTACCCATCGGGTACTTCGACGGAATCGCGATGATGTCCTTTTCCTCCTCGGACGCCATCACGGCCAGACGTCCCGTGTGATCGGTGAGCTGAAAGATCGTCCGGTGGGCGTAGAGATCGAGTTTCTGGACTTCCTCGCCTTGCACATTCTCGTCACCCGTCGCCCCAAGGATATCGGCGAGTCCGGCACGGGTGGTACGGCTGGCGATGAGCTTTCCCGCAAGGGCGATATCATACAACAGCTGTGTCAGTGTGCCACTGGCGTCGGGAAACGCTGCCTGTTCGAGAAAAATATGGCGCTCGATGGTAATCATACTCGATCCTGCATTGGTCATAGCTCGTTCCTCCTGATCACTGACTCTACCACGTTTTCGGGGATTCCGCCAAGGGCTCGACAACAGGGACCGGGACCGAGAACACGCGTGTTTGCAAGAGCAGGGGCGCGGGCGTCCGGCACGCGAATCACGACCAAGGAGATGATTTGACGTTTTTGATGAATACTTCTAGTATATAAGCATGATTCGGACAATGACCCATTCCCGCGTAGGTGGGTCTGTGTTGACGTTCGCCGCGTGTGGGTGCGTGTGAAAAATGATGCAGAGGAGTCAGCAATGAGCACTTATATTCTTATGACCAAACTCACGCCAGACGTGATGAAGAACCTCAAGAACCGCGAGAAGATAGGGAAGAAGTGGATCAAGGAGGTTTCCGAAAAATGCCCCGAGGTCAAATGGATTGCCCATTACGTCTTGCTGGGGCCGTATGATTTTATGGATATATTCGAAGCCCCCAACGAAGAGGTTGCCACCAAGGTTTCCATGATTTCGCTGTCTTCTGGAGCCCTGCAGGCGGAGAGCTGGACGGCGATACCTTACAACCGGTTTCTCGAGCTTGTCGAAGAGATCTAGTTGCATGTTCATGTGCAAGGACTGAGAGCGGATGCGTAAATCTCGTGTGTTGGATGCCCACGTAATACTCGAGGCCTGTCCACCGTCACTTCGTGACCGAGACAAGGCCTACGCCGTGTTGCGCCAGAGTTTCTCTTGTTACAATTCGTTCCACGCCATCAGTGTCCCCGACTTGCAGGATGAAGGCGAGTTCAACCGTTCGCGTGACCGCGTGCCCAACGAGGAATTTGCCGCATGGTTGCGTGATCTGACCGAGAAACCACTGAGTCTCTATAAGGTATCGGTGAGTTGCACCGAGGATGAGTTTCGCGATTGGCTGGATGAGGCGCGCGGGCTCGGCTGCACAGACATCTTTATTGTGGGAGGCGATTCGAGTCGGAAACACTATAAGAAGGGGGCGCTTCAGGTCGGAGATGCAGCCGGCATCGCGGTGCATAACGGGTTTGGCTGCGGCGGCATCATTATCCCGACCCGCCGCGAGCAATTTGCAGCTCGCCCGGCGTCAGTGGACGAAACGCGACGGCTGCTGGAAAAAATACGAAATTCGGGGCTCAAGTTCTTTACCACCCAGATCCTCTACGAAAGCGAGTGGATGTGTTGTCTCCTGCTCGACCTGGTACGGGTTTTGGATCGTGAGCAAATACCAAAGATATTCCTGACCGTTTCGCCGCTGGTGTCGGTTGAGGATATTGGTTTCGCCAAGAAGACTCTTGGCGTGTTCATCCCCAGGGACGTCGAACGCAGGCTCAAAGGTGCGAGGAGTATGCGTGAAGCGTCGATCTCGGTTTTGATCGGGGTCTGGGATCGTATCTCCATGTTTGCAAGAGAGATCGGGTGGCCGCCCGACAAGTTGGGCGTCAACGTCGAATATCTCGATTCGCGAAACCCCCGTAACGTCGATGCGTCGTTCGAGCTCGCCGAGGAGTTTGGGCGTATGTTCAAGAAGAAGCGCCGGCGACCGTCTCTTTGAAGCCGCCCTAACGGGTCGGCGGACGGTTCCCCATCTCGAGGCATCCCACAATTTGCGCTTGAAAAATCTACTTTGTTTGGGCTAATTTGGAATCGACCATCTCGGTAACTTACTGCTTACGGAGAGAAGGAACACTTGGGGTGGTTTTTTGTATGAGGTGGGCGGCGATGCAGCGCGCGCATCGAACCTCAGACCGTTTGCGAGACTGAATCCTAGAGGAGCCTGCGTGGCGGCGACACCCAAGATCATGATCGAGGCAAGAGGCCTCGCCAAGTATTATGGCCCATTCGTGGCGGTCAGGGACGTCACGTTTGCCATTCCCGAGGGCCAGATCGTCGCTTTTCTGGGCCCGAACGGTGCCGGCAAGTCGACGACCATGAGGATTCTCACCGGATACCTCGCGCCCAGTGGGGGAACCGCTCGCATCGCCGGCTTCGATGTCAGGACGCAACGCCTCGAGGCCGCCAAGCGTCTGGGGTATCTGCCCGAAAACGGACCCCTCTATGACGACATGACACCAGTCGGGCTTCTGAAATTCTTTGGCGAGGCTCGTTGCCTGCCGCCGGATCGCTTGAGCCAGCGGATCGACCTGGTGGTCGAGCAATGCGCCCTGCACGATGTCCTGGAAAAGCCAATAGGAAAACTATCAAGGGGTTACAGGCAGCGCGTGGGTCTGGCGCAAGCCCTTCTGCACGATCCCGAAGTTCTGATCATGGACGAACCCACCGCGGGATTGGATCCAAATCAGATCCGGGAGTTCAGAGAGAATATAAAGGTTCTGGGAAAGACCAAGACCATTCTGATTTCGACGCATATTCTGCAAGAAGTGTCTGCGGTCGGGGACCGGGTGCTGCTGATCCACAACGGCAAGTTGGTCTACGACGGAAAACCCGACGAGCTCAGAAAGGGCGGTTCGCTCGAAGAGCCGTTCTACCGACTTACCGGTTATGGAAAAGGAATCTCACCAGTCAAGGAAGACACCGATTGAAATGAAACTGAATTACAAGGTTGTCCGGGCGCTGTGTATTCGCGATTTGCGCCTGTACTTTAGCAACCCAACGGGCTACGTTTTTATTACGCTGTTTATATTTCTCAGCGCTGTGGCTGCATTCTGGCAGGAGCGCTTCTTCCTCAATAACCTGGCCAATCTCGACCAGCTAAACGGCCTCTTTCCGTTTCTGTTACTCTTCTTTGTCCCGGCTATCACGATGGGCATGTGGGCGGATGAGAGGAGACAGGGAACCGACGAACTACTACTTACGCTGCCCGCGACCGACGTGGAAATCGTCATTGGAAAATATTTGTCGACGCTTGGCATCTTCGTGGCAGCCTTGATTCTATCGTTGAGTCACATCATTGTTTTGTCTTGGTTGGGCAACCCCGACATAGGGTTGATGGTTGCCAATTACCTTGGCTACCTGCTGTTTGGGGCGGCTTTTATCGCCATGGGTATGCTGGCGTCGCTGCTAAGTCCCAGCG
>JAOTUR010000103.1 GCA_029863805.1 Candidatus Krumholzibacteriia bacterium
CTTTGGAAAGACTGGGCCGGTTATTACGCGGTGCGTGCGTATGATACCTATGTCGAACGCGAGTACTTCGCTATACGACACGCCGCAGGACTCATCGATGTAACACCGCTTTTCAAGTACGAGGTGTTCGGTCCCGAAGCGGCAGCTTTTCTTTCCAAAATCATGGTGCGTAACGTCGAGAAACTCAAGCTGGGACGGGTCGCCTACACGTGTTGGTGTAACGAAAAAGGAAAAGTGGTGGACGATGGCACGGTGTCGCGCCTGGACGAAAGCTACTATCGGGTGACCGCGGCAGAGCCGGCGCTCGCGTGGCTGCAGCGGTTTTCGCGTGGGTACGATGTAAAGATCGAGGACAGCAGTGAGCACATAGGGGCGTTGTCACTGCAAGGTCCCAACTCGAGGAACATTCTCAATGCCATATCAGAGGACAGCGTCAGCGATCTCGGATATTTCCGGGTTATGCAGTCACGGATCGATGGTACGGAGGTTCACATCTCGCGAACCGGTTACACCGGCGATCTCGGCTTCGAGATCTGGGTAAAGAAGGCAAACGCGCTCGCGGTTTGGGATGCGATCGTTGCGGGAGGCAGGGACTTTGGGGTTATGCCTGCCGGGCTCGATGCCATGGATATGACGCGCATTGAGGCGGGGTATATTCTGAAGGGAGTCGATTATTTCAACGCGAATCATTGTATGATCGAATCGCGGAAATCGACGCCGTACGAAGTGGGTTTGGGGTGGCTGGTTCACTTAAAGAGGGGCCCTTTCAACGGGCACGAGGCCCTGAGACATGAAAAGAAGCGCGGACCCAAACGCGTGCTCGTCGGGCTGCAAACCGATTGGGACGAGCACGAGCGACTGTTCGTCGAGCTTGGTCTTCCCATTGAAATATCCACCGCAGCTTGGCGGACCTCGGTGCCGGTTTATGGCCATAGCGGCCAGCAGGTCGGGTATGCGACAAGCGGGACCTGGTCGCCCGTGCTGAAGAAGAATCTGGTGCTGGCGACCGTACTTCCAAGGTACGAGAAGCCGGGCAACAAACTCAAGTTCGAGGTGACCGTCGAGCACCGGAGGCGCACGGTCACCGCGACCGTGGTCAAGAGACCATTCTTTGATCCGGAACGCAAACGTCTATGATGAATCGTGACAGCACACTGTCACGACGAACTGTGCTGTCGGCTTTTAGGATCATGTCAAAGAAATACGATGCGATAGTTGTGGGTGGCGGGCACAACGGACTGATTTGTGCAGCCTATCTGGCAAAGGCGGGTAAGAAGGTCCTGGTACTGGAAATGCGCCACGTGCTCGGCGGCGCGGCGGTCAGCGAGGAGCTCTACCCTGGCTTCACGTTTTCGGTGTTTTCTTATGTGGTCAGTCTTCTGCGCCCCCATATCATCCGCGAACTCAATCTTACCCGACATGGCCTGGAGATCATTCCGCTCGAGTGCTCTTTTTTGCCGCTACCCGACGGTGACTCGCTGTGTCGCTGGGCCGATCCCGAGCTCACGCGTCGTGAGATCATGCGCTTTAGCTCGAGGGACGCCGACATGTATCCGGAATTCGGACTCGCTCTCAAGAAGATCGCGTACTTCGTAAAACGCATCGTCGATAATCCGGCACCAGATCCGACTTCGTCCAACCCCATCGAGCTTTTGAAAATGCTGCGGCTGGCGAAGAGTTTCCGGTCTGTTGGAGACGATCTCGTATATTTGCACACCAAACTGCTCACCATGAGCGCTGTGGATTTTCTCGATATGTGGTTCGAATCGGACGTTCTCAAAGCGCCGATGTCCGTGAGCGGAATCATCGGGACATTCCTGGGGGTGCGATCGCCGGGGACCGCGTACGTGTTGCTGCACCATTATATGGGCGAGATCGACGGCGCGTTTCGGGCATGGGGGTTCTCGAAGGGTGGCACCGGTCAAGTGAGTCTGGCGGCGGCCGCCGCCGCGCGTGAACACGGCGCCGAGATTCGAACCGAGGCACCGGTCGTACAGTTTCTCATAAGAAGGGGCACCTGCAAAGGTGTGGTTCTTGATGGCGGCGAAGAGATCCTTGCGGGACATGTGTTCTCGAGTCTCGACCCACAGCGGACGTTCGTCGGTTTGATCGAGAATGGTCAACTGGATCCCGATTTCGTCTCTCGAATAAAGCGCTACAAGCTACGCGGAAGTTCGGGCAAGGTGAATCTGGCGCTGGATCGGTTTCCCGATTTCTCATGCCGCCCGGGAGACGGGCCCCATGTTCGAGGCGACATCGCGATAGCGCCTAGCATCGAGTATTTGGAGAGGGCTTACGACGAGGCAAAATACGGCGAGTTTTCACAGAGACCCTATCTGAACGTCGTTATCCCGTCGCTCGTGGATCCAAGTTTGGCTCCACCGGGGAAACACGTGATGTCGATATTCGTTCAATACGCTCCATACTATGTCAACGGCGGGCCATCTTCATGGCCGGAAAAGAGGGAGGCGTTTGGAGACGCGGTGGTCGACACGCTGGCCGAGTACTGTCCCGGGCTCAAGGATGCAGTCCTCTACCGTCAGGTACTTACCCCTTGGGACATGGAGCAGCAAATCGGTCTCGGTGAGGGGAATATTTTTCAAGGGGAGCTCAGCCTCGAGCAGCTGTTGTTCCAGCGTCCGACCGCGGGATGGGCGCGGTATCGCACACCGATAAAACACCTGTGGCTGTGCGGCTCGGGTGCTCACCCCGGCGGCGGCGTCATGGGTGCACCCGGCGAGTTGGCGGCAAAGACCTTTCTTGGAACGCTGGGGGGATAATCGATTGAATCATCGCGAGAAGACCGATTACGACGTGATCATCATCGGTGCGGGGCACAACGGACTAACGGCCGGCGCCGTTCTGGCCAAGAAAGGACGAAAGGTGCTACTGCTGGAGCAGTGCAGCCAGGTGGGAGGTTTGGCTGCTCGCGAGGAGTTTCATAGCGGCTACACCGCGCCGGGGGTTCTTCATGATACATCGGGCGTCAGGCACGGACTCATCCAGGCGCTCGACTTGAGACTGCATGGACTGAAAGTGAACCCCGATCCACCGTCGATTTACGCGCCGCAAAGAAAAGGGAAGGGGCTTCTCCTCCATCACGACCCCGAGAGAGCAGCGGCGGAGATCGGTCTCTTCTCAACGAAAGATGCGGAAGGTTACAAGGAATTTCGAGCGTTTGTAAACAGAGTCAGACCGGTCGTAAATGGAGTGCTCGACAACACCCCTCCACAACTTTTTGACTCCGGTGGGGGAGTGGGATGGCAAACGCTCAGAAGAGCGTGGTCGGTGCGTAGGTTGGGCAAGAGGGACATGGCCGAGCTTTTGCGAATCGTCCCCATGTGTGCTGCGGACTGGCTCAACGAGTGGTTCGAGACCGATCTCTTGAAAGCGTTGCTTGCGGGGCCGTCGGTCTACGGGACCTTTATGGGTCCCCGGTCCCCGGGCAGCGCACTCAATCTGCTGATCTGGGAATGTCGCAAAGGTCCACTGGTCGTGGGTGGTGCAGGTGCCTTGGTTGACGCACTGCAACGCGCCGCGAAGGCGTATGGCGCCGACATTCGCACCAACGCTCAGGTAGATGCCATCACCACCGAGGGTGGACGGGCGACTGGTGTGTCGATAAACGGCGGCGAGCTCCTCGAGAGTAAGTTTGTCATCGCGACCTGCGATCCAAAACAGACATTGCTGGACCTGTTGCCCAGTGGTGCGATAAACGAAACGCTCGAGCACCGAATGGGGACATTTCGCGCGCGCGGCACCACCGCGAAGGTCAACGTGGCCCTGGATAAACGAATTCAGTTAGCGGGCCGACCGGGCGAGCCAGTGGAGATGGTGCGAACGGGTGAGAGTCTCGATGAACTCGAGCAAGCCTTTGATCCCGTCAAATACGGGCGCTATCACGAGCGACCGAGTCTGGATATCTATATTCCCGCGATCACGGATTCAGCCTGTGCGCCGGAGGGGCACAGCGTTCTGTCCGTTCTTGTCCATTTTGTGCCCTATCACCTCAAGGGGCGCTGGAATTATCGCGAGCGTGAAAGCCTTGGTGCGGCAGTAGTTGCGACGCTGAGTGCCTTTGCGCCGGGAATCGAGGATTCCATCGAGTCGCTTGAAGTCCTGACAGCCATGGAACTGGAATCGCGCTATGGAATAACCGAGGGCCAGATCTTTCACGGCGAGCACGCGCTCGACCAGTTGCTGATACGGCCGACGCCCGAGTGCGCCCGGTATGGCACACCCGTCGAAGGTTTGTATATGTGTGGTAGCGGGAGCCATCCCGGTGGCGGTCTGACCTGTGCTCCGGGAGCTTTGGGAGCCAGAGCTGTACTGACGAATTCCTAGAACGGGCGCTTGTACCGGGGCCGTGAATCTATACCTGGCTTTCGTCGAGCAGGCGACAGCTTTCCATCAAGATCGCCTCGTTGGCCTCGAATATATTGTCCGCCGGGAGGTGTTCGGTTGGTTCCACGCTAAAGCGTCCGTCATCTCCCCAGCTTATGACCCGGTAGACTGCCTCTGCACCCACCTGTGAACCGCACACCGCGTGTACGATCTGTCCTCGACGCATGTAGATCTCGGCCGCTTCGCCCGTGGACCGCGTGAGGTCGATGCGCACCGTCTTGGAACTCTGCCCCAGCGCCTGCAACAGGTCGATGAGCGAAAACGCCCTAAAGCTCGCGCGGAACGCAAGCGGCTTCTCACTGCTCACCTCTTGCTCGGCCATCTTTCCCAGCGAATTGCTGTTCGAACGACGATGGGTTGCAGCATCGCCAAAGCGTCCGTTTAACGAGTCGGGAATCCGTGCCCGATTGGTTGGGGAGTCGTCTGTCTTCCGGCGGTAATACTGGTTTATGAGCAGCCGAAGCAGGGGCTGTGAGGCAACATAGACTTTGACGTGTTTTGTCGCGAAGGTTCTTCTTATTTGCATGATCATGTCGTGATTGCTGGGGTCGACGGCTGCCACGGTGACCGTTGCCGTGGTGGCGTTGTGGTCGATAGGCAACGCCTCATAATGCTCCGCCACCTCAAAAGGCAGTTGCTCCACCGCTGCCCTGGAGATGTCGTGTTCGTCCAGAAAAAACCCCGGAGTCTTGTATTGCAGCGAAAGCGCGTGAACCAGTTGTTGTTCCGTAATAAAACCCAAATAGAGCAGGTGCGAACCCAAGCGACCAAAATTCGCTTTTTGTTGTGACAGGGCTTGCCTGATCTCTCGCTTGGTCACGTAGCCGAGACGGAGCAGTATGTGGTCGAGACGTTCTTTCTTCATATGCTCATCCGGTTGGCGGCGATGTTCCGGGATTTCTTGGAAATGACGTGCAAATATCATGCCCCGCGGGGTGCTGAACGCCGTGTCAGCGCGCGTCCCTAAGTCTTTGTTTTACAAGATCTAAGAACTTATGGTTCGCTCCGGGAAAGGGGTATTCGTCGATCTCGTCGAGGAGTATCCAGCGGTAGTCGGCTGGGCCTTGCAATTTTACATCCCCCGCCGTATAGGTGCAGGCGTAAACGTCAACCCCAATCTTGAAATGGGAGTAGGCGTGTTCAATATGGATCAGATAGTCGGTGACTTCGACGCAGAGGTTCACCTCTTCTTCTATTTCACGTGCGCAGGCATCCTGGGGAGACTCTCCGGGCCTGACCTTGCCTCCCGGGAATTCCCACAGCCCTCCCAGGTGGCCGGTCGGCTGGCGCTGCGTTATCAGAATGCGTCTGTCTTTGCTGATGATACCGATGGCGACGTGATACTTGGGAACCGCTCTGCGCCGCGCTCGCACGGGAAGCTCCGCCTGTCGACCGACCGGAAACGCTTCGCAGTGCGGGGAAACGGGGCAGCGATCGCACAACGGCCGCTTGGGGCGACAGAGCGTTGCCCCGAGTTCCATCATGGCTTGATTGAAATCGCCCGCCCGGCGCCTATCCAGTAGCCGGGTCGCCGCTCCCTTGAATTCTCGGTTTGCTGCCGATGTGCTGATTGGCAGATCGATGAGAAACAAACGGGACAGCACCCTTTTGACGTTGCCGTCCACAACCGCGACCGGATGATCACGCGCGATGCTGAACACGGCGGCGGCGATGTAGTCACCGACACCGGGAAGTTCGCGGAACGCATCCAAGTCTGGTGGCACATTGTTCAGGCCGTTGTTGGCCAGCACCCGGGCGGCCGCGTGCAGATTGCGCGCGCGCGCGTAGTAACCCATCTTCTCCCAGCTTTTTAGAATGTCCTGCAGCTCTGCACTCGCCAGTGTGCGGACATCGGGGTACTTCTCGACGAATCGCTCGAAGTAGGGGACCACGGTGTTCACCTGCGTCTGCTGGAGCATCACCTCGGATACCCACACCGTGTAGGGATCGCTCGATCGCCTCCAAGGCAGGTCCCGCCGGTTGTGATGGAACCAGCGCCGGAGTCTCCTGCGGAAATCGGATAGCTGGATGTTGTTCATCGTCATCCCATTCAAATCACGGCGTGTAGTGGATTGCAAGAACGGTTTTTTTGAGTCCGGGCTGGAGTGCGCCTTACGGCGCCCCTCGCTCCGCTTCGGTCGGCTACGCGCCGGTGGCGCGGGATCCTCCCTCGCTCTTGCGGAAGGGTTGCCGTAAGGCGCACTCCAGCCCCGGCTCGCTTAGGCGCTGGTGGCACGGGATCCTCCCTCGCTCTCGCGGAAGGGTTGCCGTAAGGCGCACTCCAGCCCCGGCTCGCTTAGGCGCTGGTGGCACGGGATCCTCCCTCGCTCTTGCGGAAGGGTTGCCGTAAGGCGCACTCCAGCCCCGGCTCGCTTAGGCGCTGGTGGCGCGGGATCCTCCCTCGCTCTCGCGGCACGGCCGGGCGGTCCCGGCGGAAAAGAAACTGAAATGGCCCAAGCTCGGGTCGAGAGACATGGCCGATCTGTATGCCTACCTCTATCAGACGACGCACGAGTCTGACTAAGACGAGTGATCCACGGTTGGGAGAAGATCCCCTCCCGCAATGACATCGTATCGCCATCAAATACTGATTCTTTTCGCGCGCCCAGCTCTCCACAAGTCCCACGTGAACCGTGTGCTCACTGGAGACCTCGGGCCTGTAGCAAAAAGAGCGGGAGCCCCGGACGGCCCGCGCTCTTTCTCGAGCAAGTCTGAGCCTGCGATCTAGTACGTCAGAAACGCCCCAATCACGAAGCTGTTGATCGTGTCTTCCGACGACGTCAGGGCGACGTCGGACTGGAAGCTCTCGAACGCCGCCTTGAGGTTGGCGTTCTGACCCCGGATGTAGTAGTTCAGGCCGATGCGGAACAACTTGTAGCTACCGGCGCCATCGTCGGCGTCGCTCGACCACTGCTCGAACTCCGCCCACGGCTGCCACTGTTCCTTCACGAGCACGCCGCCCTCGGCGTAGAAACCGGTACCCTGAACGGCGCTCAGGTCGACAGGGGTAGCGGCGGCGCGAATGGCGTTGTCGAAGTCCAGTACGTGGACGCCGCCCTCGAGCGTGACCGACGCCTCACCTGCCGGGAACTCGGCAAAAGCATCGGCCGAGAAGAACATGTAGTCGATCGCCTCGCCAAGGGTGTCGGCGGCCACACTGTTCTGCATGTCTACCGACGCGCCCACGCCGACGGTCTTCTTCTTGCCCAGGTACGTCGACGAGTTGTGGTAGCCGCCTTCCGCGTCGTAGATGTTGATTTGCACGCGTCCGGCGAAGCGCTCATCGTCCATGCCGCTCATCTGGATGCCGTCGTACACACCCGCGTAGTATTTCAAGTTAACTTCTTCGTTGAGCGTACCGGAGCCAAACAGGGTGACGCCTGCGTCACGGACGTCTTCCTCGCCGCTGAGGCCGGAGCTGCTGAAGCCGAAAGTGGAGTTGTTGAACGCGTACAGCGAGCGCGCTCCCCAGCTCAACGTCTTGTAGTTCAGACCTGGACGATCGATGGCCATCATCGCGCCCGAGGACGTGAGGTCTGGCGTGAGGAGGGCACCATGTTGATCCCGGTGTAGAACTGCGCCCACTTGTGGGCTTTGAGGTTAATAAACGCATCGATGACCCGCATATCACGGCCAGAGCCACCGCTCGCGCTCGATATGTCGGTCTGCAGGAATCCCTCTGCCCACTTGTTGATCACACCCTTGAGACGGAACCGCGCGCGGCGGTCCTTGAGATCCTGGAAGTTGTCCCATTCGCCGTCGCCATCCAAGTCTCTCTGCGTTGAAATCGCCAGGAACTGTATGCGGAATCCAAGATCGATCGAGGACTCGTCGTTGATCTTGATTTTGGCTCCTGCAAACGCGGCCGGGGTAATAAGCGTACTCGCCAGCACGACCAGTACACTCGCGTAAAGCAATTTCCTCACGGTTGATCCTCCTTCGATCTAAAAGGACAACAACGGGACACCAACTCTGGATACTGCACACTAAAACTTCAGCGGTCATCTCCTGAGAAAACCGGCACGACCAGCACGGGAATCTTCGACTTCGCAATAACGCGTTGCGGGGTCGTCCCCAACAACAGATCGATCAAACTGTACCGATGGGCGCCCATGACGACGAGGTCCGCCTGTACCGAATCGATATGGCGGACGATCTCCTCCTTGGCGTCTCCTTTCAAAAGGATGATCTTTTCCACGTGCTTGCGCCAGTCCGTCTCACCGACCTCCGCGGTGAAGAACTCCTCGATCCGGCTACGCATGTCGTCCATTGCCTGGTGTTCCTCCCGCTCGGTGACGTCATGAAGGGTACCCTTACCCGCGTAGCCCTCGACCATTCCCTCCTGCTCCTGTGTGAGCACCTCTCGGACGTGGAGGACCGTGATCTTCGCTCCAAACGCACTCGCAATGGCAAATGCGTGGCGGAAAACCAACGTGGAGTTCGGCCCCAGCTGCGTACAAAAGAGAATTTTTTTCAATTTTGGTATCATTGTGTCTGTCTCACTGTTTGCGTTTGATACGTCATGCCGCCCTCGTGGCGGCGTCCTCGCGGTTGCGCGCCCTCTGACTCAGGTACACCACGCCAACCAGCGCAAGGCCCGATGCGTCGGTCAGGAAACCAGGCCAGTAGAGCAGCAACGTCGCCGCTGCCAGTGCGATCCACTCGAGGAGGTTGGTGCGGCGGATCAGATAGAGCATTGTCAGCGAAGAGAAAGCGGCCGTGCCCAGAAACGCGGAGAACACCGACGAGAAGATGCGGAAGGGACGCGCCCTCGTCTCGGCGACGGCGACACCGCTGTCGACGTAGTCCCCTTTGCCGATGAGCAATTTCTTATACACACCGTCGCCAGCGGTCACGATCGGTACGACGGCCTCTCCGTCGAGCACTGTGGCGACGGTGTCGCCTTTTGCGAACGTGACGCCTTCCTTCATGCGGACATCCATCACCATCGCACCCATGATCTCGTCGTTGAACACCGGCGCTTTGACCGCTTTTCCCTCGAAGATGATCGCCGGTGTGAAGGCGAACAGAATCGGCATCACGTACAGAAGCTTGGCGAACTTGAACGCCGTCCACCCTGTCTTCCACGGGTCAGAGCCCGCGATGGCTGCCCCCGCATACGCGGCCACGCACACCGGGGGCGTGATGTTGGAGTCCTGGCTGAACCAGTACACGATCATGTGCGCGGCGATGAGGACCACACCCATCTCGGTGAGCGGGGGAACGGCCAGCACCGCGGTGATCAGATACGCGGCCGTCACCGGAACGCCCATGCCGAGGACGAGCGAGGCGAGTGCTACGAGCAGGATCGCGGGAAGCAGATGCCCTCCGGCGAGCGATATGATGATGTCGGAGAACTTGAGTCCGACGCCGGTGAGTGAGATCGTGCCCACGATGATGCCGATCACACCCAGCGTCGCGCCGATGATCAGCGTATTGATTGCACCGGTCTGGATCGCTTCCCAGATGTCGCGCGGGCCCATGCGCGTGTCTTTGCGCACCCAGCTGACGGCGATGCACGACAACGTGGCCCAGAAGGCCGCGTAGCCGGGTGAGCGCCCCATCAACATCAGGGCCGTAATGATCACGAGCGGTAGTGCGTAGAACCACTGCTGCTTGAGCACGGTTGTCCAGTGGGGCGCGTCGGCGTCCTCGGCCCCCTTGATGCCTTGCTTCTTCGCCTCGAAGTGGATCATCATGAAAACCGAGAAGAAGTAGAGTATCGCCGGGATGATGGCGATAAGCATGATGTAGGCGTACGGCGTCTCGGTCAGCTCGGCCATGAGAAATCCGCCGGCCCCCATGATCGGGGGCATGAACATGCCGCCGATGGACGCGGCCGGTTCGATGGCCCCGGCGACGTGGGGTTTGAAACCGGCCCGTTTCATCAGCGGAATGGTGAACGCCCCGGTCGATACCGTGTTGGCGATCGCGCTCCCGGACACAGACCCGAACAGCGCCGACGCCATCACTGCCACCTTGGCCGGCCCGCCCGCCGTCTTGCCGGCCAGTGCCATCGGCAGGTCGATGAAGAATCGCCCGGCGCCCGACTTCTGGAGAAAAGCGCCGAAGAATATGAACAGGATCACGTACGTGGCCAACACGTTGGCCATCACGCCGAACACGCCGTTCGTAGTGAGAAACAACGCCGTGCATAGGCGCTCGAAGCCAAAGCCGCGGTGCGCGATGATGTCGGGAAAGATCGGACCGAACAGCGCGTATGCGAGCAGGGTGAGGCCGATCAACGTCATGGACAATCCGAGCACGCGACGACAGACCTCGACGGACACCATGATCCCCACGATGCTGATAAGCGCATCGAGGTTGGTTTCGGCCCCCGCCCGGTAGTTGAGCGACTCGAACTGCGTGATCCAGTACGCAACGGCGCCCGCCGAGATGAGCGCCAGTAACACATCGGAGAGAACGGGATTATGTCGCCAGCGCCGGTGGAGCTTTGCATCTGCGAAGATGATGGCAGCGGTCAAGGCGACGATAAGCAGCACCAGCGCCCACAGCCCCGCTACCGAACCGAGCGCCGCACCGAGGCCACCCTCGGACCACGCGCCGCCGATGGCGGCGACGCGCTCGTGAAACGCCTCGGCCGAATCGTAGAAGCCGAGGACCGCGATCGCCGATCCGATGACGGTGGCCGTGAACAGGGAGAGCACGGCACGCATCCAGGTTGAACCGGTTGGATACAGAAGAAAGATGAGAACATAGGTGACGAATACGTAGACACCGCGGTGATACTGCGTGGCGACCGAGGCGATGCCGGCCGTATAGAAATAGAAGATGACCATGACGGCCGCCAGCACCGCCGTGATCCATTTCCATGGAATACCCGAGGAGCGCGCCGTCTTGGCATCCTTCTCCATCACGTCGCGCAGCTTTT
>JAOTUR010000391.1 GCA_029863805.1 Candidatus Krumholzibacteriia bacterium
GACTCTCACCATGATGTCACTCCGAGCCATATACACTCCTTCTTGCAACGACGGGACAGAATCAGCACCCGGGCCGGTAGGTCCATACAATATAATCGATATAGGCGGAAAAATCACGGATGTATATGGTGGTTGCAGCCGGTTTTAGTGATGTGGAGGAGACCCGAGGTTGCGTGACACGCCAGAAGAAGGGCTCCGGGGCGAAAGAATAAGTAGGGGGGTAATCACTTATTCTGGAGGATGCCCCGAGCCCTTCTTCTATCGGTCCAGTCTTGGAGGTGTGACGCCACCTGGTGGCGAAAGGGACCGACATGCTCCTCTAACTTGTACGTGCCCGCTAGTCCAGAAGTTCCCCGATGGACGGGAGGAAAGGGTTTTGCCGCGTCCCCTTCGCTGCTATAATTCGGCAGTAACCCGTTGCTCCAAGAAAGATTATGCCGAAATCCTCTCCACTGCCGCACCTCAGCATAAACGTCGCCATGTCCGCCGATGGCAAGATCTCCACCCACGGCAGAGAGACATTCGCGCTTGGATCATCGGAGGACCGGCGTTTTATGGACGTCCTCCGCGCTCGGTCCGACGCGGTGATTGTCGGCTCCCGGACGGTCAATCTCGATGGGTGGGCGATTCGGGTCCGCGACGCCGAGGTTCGACGAAGCCGTTTGAACAGAGGTCGGTCACCCCACCCGCTCAACGTGGTAATGAGCACGCAACTCAACCTGCCGCCGAACTGCCAGTTTTTTAGCTACCCAAGAACCGAAAAACTCATCATCACGACCCGGGAAGCACCCAAGCACCGGATCCGACGGTTCGAAAAGTACGCCGAGGTTTTTGTGCTACCGGCCAGTCGGATCCGCCCGCGTGCCGCGCTGCGAGAACTACAGCGCCGTGGCTGCAAGCGGATCCTGGTGGAAGGTGGTGGAGAGCTGAACTTCTCATTCTTGAGCCAGAAACTAGTAGATGAACTTTACATCACAATTACACCGCGGATACTCGGTGGCCGGACAGCACCGACACCCGTCGATGGAAAAGGTCTTTTGAAGAATGCTCAAGTGCGCTTGCAGCTCGCATCGTCTCGCCGACACGGCGACGAGCTATTCGTGAGATACCGTGTGATCAACGACTGAAGTGCCGGAGAGCCTCGAGCACCGCAGTGACATGTCCGTCGACCTTCACCCGCCGGTACGCGTGAACGACTTTGCCCGCTTCGTCTACGACGAATGTGCTTCGTTCTATACCCATGTACTTCTTGCCATACATGTTCTTCTCTTTGAGCACGCCATACTTCTCGCACACACGTCCATCCGGGTCGCTTAGAAGCAGAAAGGGGATCTTGTAGCGGGCTTTGAACTTCTGATGCGAGGCTACGCTGTCCTTGCTCACGCCGAGGACGACGGCATTGATTCTGCGAAACACGTCGATTTCGTCACGGAAATCGCCTGCCTCCAGCGTTCAACCCGGCGTGGCATCTTTTGGGTAGAAATAGAGTATAACCTTGCGGCCAGCGAGGTCCTTTAGCGATACCTTCTCGCCGTTATCCGCGTAGAGCGAAAAGGCTGGAGCTTGCTTACCAATCTCAACCATTGACATTCCTCCACTCTTAAGACTCGCTACGAGTCTTTCCCACGTTTATGGTGCTCCTGAATTCTCGCCTTCATTTTCTCCCACAGTTCGTACGGAACCTTCACTCCCCCCATCGGCACATCTCTACCGCTGAAGCCGTGGAAGTCGGTACCTCCCGAGATCAAAAGTCCGTTTCTTGTGGCAACCTTCTTGAGTTCCTCGCTTCGGGTCTGTGAGTGGGTCGGGTGATACACCTCGACCCCATCGAATCCTTGATCGATCAGCGCCTGTAACTCATCCATGTGCTCGAGAAACACTCCAGGATGAGCGACAAACGCCAGCCCGCCTGCCCCATGTATGTGTTCGATCGCCTCACCCGCCGTCATCTTGTATTTCGGGACGTACGCGGGCCCGCCTTCTGCTATGTACTTGTCAAAAGCCTCGCCTGTTCTGGACACGACGCCCTTCTCCAACAACACAGCCGCGACGTGCGGTCGCCCCAAGGCCCCTTTTCCACTCTTGGCCAGTACTTCCGCTGGCTCGATGGTTATTCCTAACACGTTGAGTTTCTCAATAATCTTGAGCCCCCTCTTGTGTCGGCGTTCACGAAATCGTCGCAACATCTCCTGAAACGCATCGTCGTCGGGGTCAACACCATATCCCAGGATGTGCAAGTCCCGCCCCTGGTACTGCGAGCTCAACTCCACACCGGGAACAACCTCAACCCCGTTTTCCTTGCCGGCACACGCCGCCTCGTGAAAGCCGTCGAGACTATCGTGGTCAGTCAAACTAATGGCCGCGAGCTTCGCTTTCACCGCGGCTGCCACCAGCTCGGTTGGCGTGAACAGACCGTCCGAAAAAGTCGAATGTATATGCAGATCTACACGCACAAAATCTCCATTCGCTGGACAATCTCCATTCGTGACACAACGAAAGCACCTGAAGAGATTCGTCGACT
>JAOTUR010000392.1 GCA_029863805.1 Candidatus Krumholzibacteriia bacterium
CAGGGATCGAGCATATAGGGCGCTGACGCTGTCGGCCGCCACCGAGACTAGCTATCTCAAATCGTCCCTCGAGGCCCTGCTCGCCGAGCGAGCCAGGTTGACCGCGTTTCTGCTGGATGCCGGCTACTCGGTGCGAACCGATGACGCCGTAACGGTCAAGGTCGTCGCCACCGGGTACTCGAGCTCCATCCGCGAGACCGACAGCACACCATTCATCACGGCGTCGAACACCCAGACACGACTGGGCATCCTAGCCATGTCCCGCGACCTGCTCAAGCGCTACACTGCGGGAGCACCTTTCGATTTTGGTGATCATGTGCACGTGCCGGGTCTCGGTGAGTTCATCGTCGAGGACTCGATGAATTCTCGCTGGAACAACCGCATAGACATCTGGTTCCCCTCACGCATGGACGCTTTGCGTTTTGGCATCAAAGAGGTCTACGTGAAAACCCTCGACGAAGAACAAATTGTCTCAGAAGAGCTGACTGAAAACGAACCTTCCTCGACCGTCAAGGGATTGTAGACGACCAGACACTTCGTCGGTCCCACAAAACGGTACCGGCACCGCCCAGCACCACAGAGTGACAGGAGTAAGCACATGGTTGTCGCCGTCGTCGGGGCATCGAACGATCGCCGCAAGTTTGGCAACAAGGCGGTTCGCGCTTACGTCGGCCGAGGTTTTGACGTCTATCCCGTAAACAATCACGAGGATTTCATCGAGGGCCTCAAGGCCTACCGGTCGGTGCTCGATATCCCGGTGGGGGTCGACAGGGTCTCGTTGTATCTGCCTCCCGCATCCGCGCTCGATGTAATGGATGACATTTTCCGGAAAGGCACCAGCGAGCTTTTTTTGAACCCGGGTAGTGAGAGCAAACGCGTGATCGAAAAAGCCGAGGCTCTGGGTCTGAATCCTATCCTGGCCTGCAGCGTGATAGACATTGGCGAGTCCCCAGGCCAGTATTGAGTCACGGCTTGCCCCCCCACACGCCTTCAATCAACGATATTCTCGCCGCCGTCCACCCCGATCACGTTGCCCGTTATCCACGTGGTGTCTGCGAGACTGAGTGCGGCGATTGTCTCCGCCACGTCCTCGGGTTGGGTTAGACGTCCCGCAGGGTTCTTGCGGCCCGCCTCGGCGATGAGACGATCGTGCCCGGGGATCTTGCGCAACGCCGGTGTGTCCGTGACCCCAGCTCGGATCGAATTGGCGCTGATTCCGTGCGGGGCCAGCTCCAGCGACAGTTGGCGGATGTGCGACTCCAGGGCAGCCTTCGACGCTGACACCGCTCCGTAGAACGGAAAAACCCGCTGTCCCCCAGAACTCGTCATCGCAAAAATCCTGCTGCCCTTCGCCAGAAGCCCGGCGTCGAAAAGGTCCTGCGACCAGTAGACTAGCGTGTGAGCCATCACATCGAGCGTCATATCCATCTGCGGCTTGGTGATCACCTCATCTGCTCGTCCGATAAAAGGTTTGAGCGTCCCAAAGGCGAGCGAGTGGACAAAAACCGCGAGCGCGGGTGACGGTGGCTTCTCACCCAGCTCACGTCTGATTCCGCTGACGACCTCACGCCTTTTCTCTTCGCTCGAGGCATTTACGTTGAAAAAAACTGCCCTGCGCCCTGTGGTCTCTATATCAGAACGGACTTCATGGACGAATCCCATCGTCGCCCGGCGGTCCAGGTGGACGCCAAAGATGCCAAAGCCTGCTCGCGCGAGCCTTCTTGCTGTGGCGGCTCCAAACCCGCTCGACGCTCCGAGGATAAGTGCCCATCGCTCATCAGACATGCTCGCCACCCGCTTTCCGTGAAGGGATAACTTCGTGCGCCACACAGACACCACCGGCCCCGGCGCCCCTGACATCACCCGTCGGGTGCTGCAGGTCCATCACCAGGTCTTAACATCTAATTGATCGGAGGAAAACTGTCAACCCGTTTTTAATAAAGTACTTGCGCTGATTACCGTTCCTTGGCTACCCATTAACAGTGGGTGGAGAAAGGCCACCATTGTGGACTCGAAAACTCGAACGGCCACGCGTCTAACGCTTTTTGCGACAAAGGTTTCTATTTGTCTCACTTCATTCTTGAACATCGACCGCCAGTTGGTTAATATAACTGGGCCTGCCCCAACTGAATATTGGCTTTGACAGCGGGACGATCCCAGTCCAACACATATGAAATCGCTTGAGCCGGTGGTCACACCGCCGGCTGGGCACTTCACTGTGCCGCCCAATCAGCGAAAAAGAAAGGGAGTGCGTTTTGCAGGAGTTTCAGGTCGTCATCATCGGCAGCGGACCGGGCGGGTACGTGGCTGCCGTCCGCGCCGGGATGCTAGGGATGAAGACTGCACTGGTGGAAAGGGATGCTTTTCTGGGGGGGACTTGTCTTCACCGGGGCTGCATACCAACCAAGGCTCTCCTACAGACCGCGCATCTCTACGACGAGTTCAAACGCGCCGGTGAACACGGGCTGATTGCGGAGTCGGTCGGGATCGACTAC
>JAOTUR010000393.1 GCA_029863805.1 Candidatus Krumholzibacteriia bacterium
TGTCGGCCGACCGCGTGACCCTTCACGGCTGGATGACCATCGACGTGACCACGCGGTTGATCAACTGCTCGAGTTAAGCGAGGACTCCCCGGGAGTGCTTCTCAATTCGAGCCGAGCCATCGAGCGGTTTCGGTCGTGTTACAGTCGGCAGATATCTCAACAGTGTATTTATCGAGATTCCGCGATAGCTTTTGACGTTGGTTTCGATGTCAAGATACCGTGCACCTTTGCCGAGAATGCGGCTTGTGACGCCTGCGGTTGTCCCGTCGTCGTCGCGCACACGGCGTGGAAAAGCGGCGATGGAGAAAGTCGGGCGTTGCTGGAAGCTCTTTTTCCCAAAGCAGAAACACAATGAGCCGATATGCGATAGCGGATCGGTCTATTGAGATTTGTCAAGAATCGTACCGTGCCGACCGAAAAAGATGGTGATCGCCAAGCAGCGGGAAGCCATGCGGTTCCGTCGGGCATGCGGACGCTTTGTTTCGCTTGGTGCGTACGCCGCTTCGCGATGAGATGTCGCGCCCCTCCGCTCGGTTTGACATTCCCTGAACAAAGGACATCCAACCCAAGAGCGACGCCGAGGGAGTCTCTTTATGTTTGATAAGGCGTTGTATCAGGCGTATGCTTTGGTTATCGGGCCACTGGTTATTACCTCCGGAGACCCCCGAGGTTTCTTCAGTGATTAGATAGAGAATTCTCATGGAGGCTGAGGATCACCCAATTACAGGAGCTAAAATGACATACAAGCCCTTCAATTCTTTTGAGATGGCCCAGTCACAGTTCGACTCGGTTGCCGAGGTTCTTTCGCTTGACGAGGGGACGAGGGAGCTACTCCGCTACCCTCTGCGGGAATATTCCTTTGCCATCCCTATTCGGTTGGACGATGGCAATGTCCGAGTGTTCCGTGGCTTCAGAGTACAACACAACGACGCGCGTGGCCCATGCAAAGGAGGGATTCGTTTTCACCCTTTGGAGACACTGGACACCGTTCGGGCGTTGGCGATGTGGATGACGTGGAAATGCGCGATCGTAGACATACCACTTGGCGGTGCCAAAGGCGGCGTTGTCTGCGACCCGCATAACCTGAGCATGCGTGAGCAGGAGAGAATCTGCCGGGGCTGGGTTCGTCAGGTGGCGCAAAATGTCGGTCCGGCAGTGGATATTCCCGCTCCGGATGTCATGACATCGGCGCAGCACATGCTGTGGATACTGGACGAGTTTGAGAGTATTAAAGGCGCGAGGCTTCCCGGGTCCATAACCGGTAAGCCGGTGGGGATGGGGGGGTCGCTCGGTCGGACGGAGGCAACGGGTTTTGGAGTGGTTTTTAGTGTGCGCGAAGCCTTGAAGGAATTAGGGATTCGGGTTAAAGACACAACGGCCAGCGTGCAAGGGTTCGGCAACGTGGCCCAGCACGCGATTCAGCTATATCAGCAAATTGGAGGAACTGTTACCTGTGTGTCGTCATGGGACCAGGATGACAAGATATCTTACGCCTTCAGGAAGACAAACGGTATCAACCTAGAGGAGTTGCTCAAAATAACCAACCGATATGGTGGGATAGACAAGACAAAGGCACGAGATTTTGGGTATGAACTTCTTGCTGGCGATCAGTGGATCGAACAGGACGTCGACATCTTGATCCCCGCCGCCCTGGAGCATCAGATCACCGAGGACAACGTTGGCGGGATTTCCGATAAGGTAAAGGTAGTCGCTGAAGGGGCGAACGGCCCGACGACGCCTGGGGCGGATGCGATAATACAGAAAAAGGGTATTTTTCTCATTCCCGACTTTCTTGCGAACGCAGGCGGCGTGATCTGTAGTTATTTCGAGCAAGTGCAAAGCAACATGAACTACTACTGGACCAAGGATGACGTGTTGGGACGGCTTGACGTCAAGATGACATCAGCCTTCGTCGCTGTAAGCGAGCTCGCTAGAAAGAGAAACTTATCGATGCGGGACGCGGCATATGTCATCGCGGTGGACAGAGTCGCAAAAGCCTGTCGGGACCGGGGTTGGGTGTAGACGAGAGCGGGAAAGACATTGAATAGAGAAAACGACGTACCCCAATTCGCTCGGACATTTTTCACATCGGGAGAATCATTTTCACGAATCGGCGATGGGGAACTCGGCGGCAAGGCGCGGGGTCTGGTTTTTGCCAAAAGGACAATCGAGTCCGAATTCGACCGTAAAGAGTTCCCAAACATCACTGTTGTGATACCAATATCAACCGTGCTGTCGACAGATGTATTCGACGCGTTTATGGAGAGAAACAACCTTCGCGAGGTCGCTTTTTCTGACACTCCGCAGGACCGGATCGGCTACGCATTCCAAAACGGGGATTTGCCTGTGGAGTGCGTGGGGGATCTGCGTGCGCTCATCGAGCAAGTCCACTCGCCGTTGGCCATTCGTTCCTCGAGTCTCCTCGAAGACGCGATGTTTCGCCCGTTCGCAGGTGTGTATCAAACCAAGATGATCCCAAACAATCAGCCTGACC
>JAOTUR010000104.1 GCA_029863805.1 Candidatus Krumholzibacteriia bacterium
CTTCGCACGACCGATGGGGGCGTTACATGGGTATCGCAGTCAAGCGGAACGACCGAAAACCTGAACGGCGTGTGGTTGATCGACGGGCACACGGCAGTGGTTTCCGGCGGCAACGGCACGATCCTTCGAACGACCGATGGCGGGACGACATGGGTGACACGCCCGAGCGGTACGGCACTGCCCCTTGGTCGCATGTGGTTTGCAGATGCCGCCACCGGCACGGTGGTCGCCGGGACTGCCCTTCTCCGCACGACGGATGGCGGGTTGAACTGGACGTTGCAGGACGGTAACGCCGGGTTGCTCCGAGACGTCCACTTTACCGACGCAACTACGGGGACCGCGGTGGGGTTGGGGGGGACGATCGTGCGCACGACCGACGGCGGCGCGACATGGGCCCCGCAGTCTCGAAATATCGGTGCAAATGTCACGTTGCGAGGTGTCTCATCTTCGGATGGCGCAACGGTCACGGCTGTGGGTGACCGGGGTTTCATCAGTGGGTGCGTGATGCGGACAACGGATTGGGGCGTGACCTGGACGCTACAGGAGGCGGCGTCGGCGCCCCTTTTTGACGTCTGGTTCACGGATGAGAGCACGGGCACGGCGGTCGGGGAGGCTGGCACCATACTCCGAACCACGGACGGCGGCGCGACGTGGTCGAGCCAGTCCGGAACGACAGCCAGCCTCCGCGGGGTTTCTTTTCTCGACGCGCAAAGGGGTATCGCTGTAGGTGCTGTCATCCTGCGAACGACGAACGGTGGTGACACGTGGACAGAGCAAATGACCGGCGTTGGTCTGACGGATGTCGCGTTTGTTACGGCCGATTCGGCGTGGGCAGTGGGGGCGAACGGGACGATCCTTCGAAGTACTGATGCAGGACTTACCTGGGAGAGCCAAGCAAGTGGAACGTCGCAGAACCTCTACGGCGTTTCTTTCGCTGATGGACTCGCGGGCATTGCTGTGGGAGGGGCGCAGTTTGGAGCGATCCTTCGAACGATTGATGGGGGTCAGACATGGACGCCCTACGGCGTTGGTGGATCCTCCAGATTCTGGGGTGTTTCAATGGCGGACGCACTAAACGGTACAATTGTGGGTCAGGACGGCGTGATTCTGCGGACGGCTGATGGGGGAGTCACCTGGCAATCACAGTTCAGCTTCACATCAAACCCTCTCTTCGCCGTCTGGCTCACGGATGAAGAGGTTGGCGTAGCAGTTGGCGAACGTACAACAATTCTGCGGACGTTCAACGGAGGCAATCGTTGAAAGCCGGCTGAGAGCGACTCATTGGAGTGACTTCGTGGGAATGACAAGATGTAGTCTGGTACTGCTTTGTCTGAGCGCGCTGTTGGGTTGCGAGGTAGATTCAGATGGGGTTTCACCGCAACGTAGTGAAGCGGGTTGCGATGTCAGAGGTGCGTGTCTCACCAGAGCCTTCGAGTTTGGCTCCGTCGTAGTCGGTGATACAGCAACCACAAGTGTTTCGATCACCAACCCTCCGCGCGAGCCTTATACGTGGCCACGCCTGCCGCTAGAAGCAGAAGTTCTGCCGTCGTCGTGCCCGGATTTCAGCTGGGACTCCGGTATGGTCATAGTGGAAGAGGGGAGTAGTGTGATTGTTCCCGTATGGTATCATCCAACGGCGCCGGGTGGCCACCGTTGTGAAATTCGGACTATTCTTTGTCAGAACGTGTTTCTTTCCGGAACGGGCGTTACAGAACTCGGAACGTTGGTTCAAGTTTGCTCGTTTGCCGGATCGGAAGTGAGGGTGACGGTATCGTATGATCTCGGCGGCTCACGGGACAGCGTTGCAACGAATCTTCCGGCTTTCGGAGGGTCTGCGAAGAACTGCGCGGATACGTACGTGCCCGTTGGTGCCACGAATGTTGGCATTCATGCCGCTTACAGGACCGGATCGGCAGCGGATCCGTGGGTTACAATCTTTCGGACTTCATTTCCGGAACCGGTCAGGAAGTGTTACGTGGTTACAGAGACGAGCTGGGGGGAGGGCAACTGTCTTGATACCAGATGCCCGGGATTGTGATTTCGGGAGTTCGATCCGTGCTCATTCGCCGCCGGTGGTGGTCCGGAGGATGGTTTTGTATCCAACAGCGAATCCGACCATCTCGTCGATAAGTTGAACACCATAGAGCTGCGCCGACATTCCACTCTCCTGCTTCCTCCAGGTGGCGCCACCGTCATCAGTGCGTATGATCACGCCGTCATCGCCTACCACAACCGCGACGTTACTCGAATACAGAGAGATCGAGTTGTTCTGTTTGTCGGAGGTCCCAAAGCTGGCGTCGTCTATGTTCTGATCCGTCCAGGTGGACCCCCCGTCGCTGGTGGCAAGGAGCCGCCCGCCGCTCACTGCAAGTCCACGGATTGCGTCCCAGAACCGAATGCATATGAGAGCGCCGGGCGCCGCTCCGACACGCACGAGTTCCCAGGTAGAGCCTCCGTTCTGGGTTCTCAGGAGCATTCCCTCGTCCAAACCGCCGGATGCCCAACCCGTATTTACGTCAAGAAAGAAGACGGAGTGCAGGGGTTCGGTTGTCCCACTCGGCGAGACCGTCCACGTCGTCCCGCCGTCGGCGGTCTTACGAATCGCGCCGTCGTCTCCAACCACCCACGCGTTGCTGGCATCGACGTAAGCCACCGATCTCAGACCCCAGCCCGTCGTCGGCGCTTCCGGGTAGGTTATGTCGATCACTTGAAGGCCTGATGTAAATCGTCCGATTGGTTCAACGCAGTAGGCGCGGTCGCTCGCCAGGGCGATTCTTCCGCGACCTGTAAAGGACGTCCTGATCTGCGGTGAAGCGGGGGCCGATACGTCGATCAGAGTCCCGGGGCCACTCACGTACGCATAGTTGCTGGCGATCTCTATGCCCTTGCCGCCGGCGTCTACCCAGCCGACGAGTGTCGGAGAATCTGGGACCGAGATATCGATTACGGTGAGAGTGCGCCCAACCAAGTAGGCGTAGTCGCCCAAAACGGCAACGTCGCTAACATCGGTTCCCACGTGCTCTATCGAGCCAACTATCGCGGGTGAAGCGGGCGTCGCGACGTCGATGACGTGGAGGTCGTTATGGCTGCCCACTGGTGGCCACCCGCCGCCCGCGAAAAATTCCGCGACGAGAACGTGATGGCCGGATATGGCGAGGGGCCCCGTCCGCCCTCTGAGGGTGTCGACAGATCCAACGACCACCGGCGCACTGGGCGTCGCGACGTCAACGACGAAAAGATCCTCCCCCGACACGTACGCTTGGCCCCCCTCGACGACTACTTCGTGCGCCCCGGGTAGGTCGACCGACCCGAGAACAAAGGGTGAGGCCGGTGCCGACACGCCGACTATCTGCAGACTGCCTCCGCCAACGACGTACACTTCGCTCCCCTGAACGGCTAATCGGTGAGTCCATGGCAGGTCGATCGACCCCACGACTTTGGGTAGGTCGGGCGCTGCAATTTCGATCACCTCCAATACTGATTCCCCAACGACATACGCGTAATCGCCCGCGACCTCGATATCGCGGCCGGGTATGTCGAACAATCCAGGGCCGGGCTGGGGTGTCCAGGTCAAACCTGCATCCCCGGTGCGCGCAATGAGACCAGACGTCGTCGAAATGTGGAACCCGATAATCATCCCATTCGTCAAACTTCCGAACTCGATATCGTTCATCCCGAAATAGCCGAGTTCCATTCGAATCCACGTTTCGCCGCCATCCATCGTACGAAACATATCCCCGTAATACGAACCGACTAAACCAACGTTGGCGTTAAGAAAATGAATTTGGTCTCCGAGAGGGTCCACGATCAATTCCTGCCACGGGCCGGTATTGTCCCCGGTGGCGGCAGTCGCGGTGTTGGAGACCCTTGGCCCGTATTCCCTGACGGAAACATTGTAGTCCTCAATCTTCACTCGATAGACGAGCTCGGTGCCGGGGTCTAAGCCGCTATGCAAGAATCCTCCCGAACCGGTGGACTTGGTGGGGCAGTACTCACAGGTACCGATCACCTCGGTAACTGCCTCTGTCAGTTGGGACCAGCTGCTCGACTGAGGTTCCCTCACTTCGATAATTGTTGAGAGTTGGGCGGAACTCCAACCCCAATGGCTTGCTGGATAACTCCACTGAAGGGAGATTTTTGTCGCCGACAGAGCGATGGCTTCCAAATGAGGAGTTGGTGGCAGGAACTGCGGAGCGCTGGGATCATCAGCGCACGAGACGGAGAATGCAATAGCCCAAGAAACCAGAAGGGGCAAGCACTGCTGCGAACGCGCACGGGTCCGTTTCGGCAAAAATACCCTCCGACACGTTGAAGTTGAATCGGATGAATCCAATCATGTTGTGTCACGGGTTGGGTCTGCGGCCCAGGGACACTGTTGTCAGTATATCATGACTAAGGCGTGGATTCGTGCCGACATTTACTCTCAAGCTACTGGCTGCGTCTCCATTATATCTCCAAGACTGGGGAGGACTCCAGGGGACTGTAGGGGACTCCAGGGGACTCGAATCGTCACCGCAACGCAATAGTTTTAACGAAGTAAAAACCGAAGTCGTTCGCCATCATCGGGTTAGTGTTTACGGGGAACAAGGGTTCGATTCCCGCCGCCTCCACCAACGCAAAAGAATTCGAACCATTATTCCGGTCCGCCGCCTTCTTTGGGCGGCGTTTCCATTATGGCCAGTGTGTTGATTGTGGTGTGGGCCAGATAGTAGGGGCGTCCAATGTCGCCGTGAGTTGGTTCGAGTCGAATAGGGCCGAGAAGATCCCTCAATAATAGTGCCGACTGCTCCGTCCCGAGTTCCAGGACACCCTTCCAGCGTGGCCAGCCGCTCTTCGATCCATTCCATCAGTGGCGCCTGAAACACTCTATTGCGGCTCATACGGAGGCCGGCGAGTTCGGTCTTGAGCGCGTCCACACGGCGCTCCGTTTCCTTAAGGGCCTTTGCGAGCGCCTCACCGGCCCCGCACGACCGCTATCCGTTCCTATCGTTGCAGAGAGTTCTAAACTCCTTATCCACCGCAGAGAGTGAAGCAAGGACGAATTGCTCAATCGTCTCATTCCTAGTTAAGAGTGCGTCTTTAGGAAGGGCGTCTTCATTCACTTCCGCTCGCGCCGTTGTTCTATGCCCGCCGGCGCTTCCATACTTGCCGAAGGCCAATTCGGCTGTTTTACCGGCGTGCTTGTGATGTCCGTCACAACGAAGAACAACAATGAGCGTTTTTCCGGCAACCCCGGAGGTCAGCGCCCATCTCGCTTCTTTAACGCGAATGAGGAAATCCGCGATTTGGGCACAGATGTCCATGTATGGAACTGGCCCAACGTGTGAGTAGAGCACGCCGTTGGCATACCTGAGCTTGACCAAAGCAATTGTGAAATAATCCAATCTCTCCAGTGAGTACGAAGAAAACTGGATACGCCGCAGGAGGTTCTTTCCCACTTTGGGTTCGAGAAAGCCGATGGCAGCAATGTCGACGGCGCTGGGCGGCCTTTGCAGATGGCTGGCGTCGGTTTGGATGCCGTAAAAGAGCGCCGTAGCCATACGCTCATTCGGCTCAACGCCTGCAACTCGCAAGTATTCGGTCAGTATAGACGACGTCGCGAGACACTTCGGACGGATGTCGGAGAACGCGTACCTGCGGCGGGATTTTCTCGGGTGATGATCAATGACGACGTCGCAGCGCGGGAGCGCCTCGGGAGCGAAGAACTCGGGTTGACAGTCCACGAGCGCGACGAGATCGGCGGCTAACTCGTGGCTCACCAGTGGCTGCGCAGGAATCCGAAGACTTTCTATCATCGTCTGGTTTTCCAGGCGGCCCACCTCACCCGTGTACCTGATCCGCGCGGTTCTGCAGTGTCGGCGGATCAGCTCCCGAAGTGCCCACGCGCTCGCGAGAGAATCAGGATCCGGGCTTCCGTACATGAGGATGAGTGCTCGCCTTGCTCCCGACACGACGCCCTCCAACTCTTCGAGTCGGTGACGAATGGATTTCCGTGTGGCGGCGTGCCCGCGCGGGCTAACCATCTGGGCCTCTCAGAGTTATAGGCGGAACATTCTCTCTTTTCGCGTATTTTTGATGGCGCTCAAGAGCTTGGCGCTGGCGAAGACTCTTCTTGTCCTCGTTCACCGGGCGCCGTCATCAGTGGTCAGTGGGCGAAAGCTCCCGATCGTTACGAGAGGATACATCGCCGGGTGGAGGAGAGAAAAGCCAAAAGACGTGACGATGCGTCCCGCGCGACCGACATGCCGGTCACGAGGTACGCGCGATTCGCCACAGACTCCCGGGTGCGCGGACCTAGGCGGCGCGCAACTGACGGGCGAAGACGGAGTTCACTGTTGCGGCGTAGGTATTTTTGTTCAGGCATAGCCAAACCGTTTGGAGACGCACGTATCACTCGCTATGATAAGCCATGATTCATTCCGGCACGGCAAAGCCGGCGGCAAAAAAGCAAACAACGGGAGGCGGCGCGTCCGCTCGTGAGTCAGGGGGCCATCTATATACGAAACCTCGTGACCGATGCACGGACTTCTGCAAGTGCATCATCGGCCGAACCCCACCCATGCGACTCGATTGCCGTACCTTCGAGCTGTTTGTAGGTGGCGAAGAAGTGCTCGACCTCTCGCAGAAAATGCGACGGTACGTCCTTGAGGTTCTGGTATTCATGGAAGAGCGGGTCGGTGTTCGGGACGGCTAGGATCTTGAAATCATTAGCGCCGCGGTCGCGCATGCGGAACAGGGCGACCGTCCGTGCTTCGATCAGGCACCCGGTAAAGCTGGGCTCGTTGTCCCGACGAAATCGGCGAAACGTGGCAGAAACGTTCTCGCGAATTCATGATGCATAGATTCTAGACTATTGTTACATTAACGCAACCCTGCAAAAAGCAGCCGGGAGGGAGCAGCGATGTTTATATGGGCCGGATTCCTGGCGATGATTACCGCATTCCTCGCGCTGGATCTGGGTGTGTTCCACCGCCGGGCGCACGTTGTCGGTATTCGTGAAGCGTTCCTCTGGACGACCGTGTGGGTAATCCTCGCGATGGGGTTCACCGTCGCCGTTTACTTTATGTACGGGCACCATTGGTTGGGTCTGGGGCTTGAGGTGGGGCACGAACTCAGTGGCCGGCAGGCGGCAGAGCAGTTTCTCACTGGCTACATCATCGAAAAGTCACTGAGCCTCGACAATATATTCGTGATCGCACTGATCTTCTCCTACTTCGGCATCCCGGCAGCATTCCAGCATCGCGTGCTCTTTTGGGGCATCCTCGGTGCTGTGGCCATGCGCGGGGCCATGATTGTGGCCGGAGCGGCTCTGCTACGTCGTTTTGACTGGGTCGCGTACATACTCGGGCTCTTCCTGCTGGCCACAGCGGTGAAGATGCTGATCGTTCGGCATGATAATCTGGAACCGGAGAAGAACCCGCTGGTCCGGCTCGCCCGTCGGTTCCTGCCCTTCAGTGAGAATCCGGATGGCGACCGCTTCTTTACACGCCTCGACGGTAAGCGGGCCGCGACGCCGCTTTTCCTGGTGCTTCTGCTCGTCGAAAGTGCCGATGTGTTGTTTGCTGTGGATTCCGTCCCCGCGATATTTGCCATTACGAGGGATCCCTTTCTCGTGTTTACATCGAACGTCTTTGCGATTCTGGGGCTTCGCTCGCTCTATTTTGCGCTGGCTGGCGCCATGTCACGTTTCCGATACTTGAAGATGAGTCTGGTCTTCGTGCTTGCCTTCGTCGGTATCAAGATGCTTCTTTCGCACCATCATCAAGTGCCTGCAATCGTATCGCTGTTATTCATCATAGGTATACTCGCCGTTGGAATCGTCGCTTCTGTTGTGGGCGCGAAGCGTGACACGGCGAGGCTCGTGTCTCCGCTGGAGAAGATAGAGAGAAGCAAGATGAGGAGGTGACCGAGTCAGAATGTCAGGAGTGATTCGTTTATGAATATGATTGCCTCATATGTGCGCAACCGGTTCTTTGCCGGCGTGCTCGTTGTGGTTCCGATTATTGCGACGTTTATCGCCCTGCGTTTCTTGTTCGTTCAGATCGACGGGCTCTTCGCACCGTGGATCAGTGAGTTGATCGGACGCCACATCCCTGGCTTGGGAGTGGTGGTGACCGCGGTCGTGGTGTTGATCGCCGGGATTGTCGCCTCGAATTTCCTGGGGCGACGGTTGGTTCGATTCACAGACGGGATACTGGGCAAGGTACCCCTGGTCAGGTCGATCCATAAGGCATCCAAAGACATCGTCCAGACGGCTACACTCTCGCGTCGGCAGGTCTTTCGAGATGTTGTAATGGTTGAGTACCCGCGGCGCGGGATGCATTCGTACGGCTTCGTAACCAGCTATGCAACACGGCACGGACCGGAGGGCGCTGTCGAGGTCGCAAACGTTTTTATCCCGGGCCCCCCGGTGCCGACCACCGGTGCGCTGGTTGTGCTCCCGCTGAAAGACCTGTTCTACTTGGATGTGTCAGTGGAGGAAGCCCTGAAGCTGGTTCTAAGCGGGGGGATGGTATCCCCGCGGGATCTTCGCGAGCGTCCATCGGCTGGATCTGGGGTCGAAGGCGACCCGGATTGGACTGATTAAGCTCGGAGACGCTACTATGAGCGAAATTGGTACGGGAACTTTTTTTGTCCTTTTTCTTGTCCTGTGGGCAGAGTTCGTGAATGGGTGAATACTTGCGATTCTTTAGGATTGTTCTCAACAGTCGATCGACGCCGAATTCTTCGTCTCGCCGATTTCTCAGCTCTACGACACCGTCCGTATACAATACCAGCCGACTTCCGGATTCCACTGTCAAGCCCGCCTGCTCGTACGTCGAATCGACCTTGATACCGATGGGCATTCCGCCTTTTTCGAGTCGCTCGTATGATCCATCGCACCGAAGAAGAATCGGTGGCTCATGACCCGCATTCGTATATGTGAGTCGCCGCGTTCGATGATCGATTGTAGCGTAGAAGAACGAGAGGAAATTTCCGTGATCGGTCGTGCGCTCCAATAGTTGATTCGTCCGCCTGCATACTTCTCCCGGAGAAAGGTTCTGGTTGGCAAAAATCCGCACAGCTGATTGCATATTCGCCGTTATCAGAGCGGCGGCCATCCCGTGCCCGGAGGCATCAGCGATGCAGAAACCGAGATAGTCTGAGTCAGGGGTGAAAACGTCGAAATAGTCCCCGGACACCTGGTGGGAAGGCTTCGAGACGAAGGAAAACTGGCATCCTTGAAGTTCCAGCGTTCCCTCAGGCATGAATGCGCGTTGGACCTGTGACGCCATTTCGAGTTCCTGAGCAGATTTCTGCTTCAGATGGCTCAGTGAGAGGCCGACGATCACGAAAATACCCAGGCGGATGCTACAGTTCCACATAGGGACGAGAGGATGTGAGTGTTCGTGGCCAGCAAGCATGTCCGCGGCGAGCCAAGAGCCCGCGCAACTCAGTGAAACAATGACCGCGTCTCGCTTAGTGGCAAACCACGCAGTGAAGGCTATTGGAGCGAAGTAAAAGATCGAGAAGGAAAGCTCCGGTCCGGTCAAATAATCGGCAAAAGCTACTGTAACCGTTAGCAGGAGTGCTACCGAGAAGATTCTCGCTCTTGACCGCCCTTCGAAATATTCGATAAGGTGCTCGAACAATATTCACCGAACCCTGACAAAAGCCGACACCAAGCCTCGGGTAAATCTCCTCAGTCACCCCACCTGGCCCGAAATCCACGAACATCGACGTGGACGAAAGGGCCGTGGGCGTTGGTCTTCCTGTATTGGCCCAAACCACCGATGGAGGGTGCGTAGAACGGCTTTCCGTAGAGGTCGTCGAAGATTTTGTATAACACTGCGGCGTCGCCGACATCGATTCGCCCGTCACCGTTGAGGTCGTCCATATTGCCGTCTTTCGGATTATTGTCGAGGTATATATCGGCAGCCCCGCCCCAAACGTGTCGACTGTACTTCACATTGCCGATCGCCTTGTTGTAGTAGGGGGTTCGATAGCCACTCATGACAGCAAACGTGTCGTAGCGATAATTCTTCTCGTTCACTCGCTGCAGTAGAAGTTCCAGCTTCAGTAACAGACGAGTTCTAAGAACCAAGTACTTAGGGTATCCGCTCTCTTGCTTGCAGAGAAACTGCCTCAGAGTAAAATGGGGCGCGATAGATGTGTCCACATTATCGCGTGTTACCTCTACGAACCCGGCGGGTGCGCGATAAATCTCCAAACCCTTGTAGGGTGTGCGCGGATAGTCATCGATACGGTATCCGTTAAGCAGCCCATTTTTTACGGAACTCGCGGGAACTAAGACAAAGACGTTCAACGTCACTGATTCCTCCG
The DNA here is from genome assembly GCA_029863805.1 of Candidatus Krumholzibacteriia bacterium. Classification (GTDB taxonomy): domain Bacteria; phylum Krumholzibacteriota; class Krumholzibacteriia; order WVZY01; family WVZY01; genus JAOTUR01. Next base: position 10,324 of record JAOTUR010000104.1, read on the forward strand.
TGCTGGTCTCGGAAATCGTCAACGGGAAGAGACCGGGAGTGGCGGGGGCACGCCAGGACCACTTTGGCCCTGTGCCTTCCAAAATCTTGTCGTCGTGAGTCTTCGCGACGAAAGTCAGCCCGGGAGAGGCCTTTCCGATTGCAAACTCCAGTATCTCCTCTGGCATAGCGAACACGGCCATAACGCGATAGGGGATGTCAAGCCCTCGAAATTTCACCGTGTAGGCCACCCTCCCCGTGTCGAACGGCGGCGTGTTTTGATTGGTAAGACCGCGGATCGTGGTTGGGAAGACCGCAATGAGGGCGGCGAGTGCTGTCACGATAAAGTAAGCTGCTTTCCTAATAGCCATATCATCACTCCATGCGATGCGGAGTCGGATTTCTAGTTACCGGTCGGTCGGGGCGGTGGCTCACGCAATGCCTCGCTCACCCGCGGATCCCGGTCGTAGACATCGGACCGAAAGTGAAGTGTACCATCGGCGGTGGCCCAGGCCGTCCAGTAAAGTACGTGAACCCGAAAGGGTCGGGGCAAGCGAGCGGTTTGTTCGCGGCCGGTGTTCATGGCCCGTGGAATTTCCTCCCGGCTCCACGCAGGATCACCTGCAAGCAGGTACTGAGCAAGTGCCTCGGGATGCTCTATTCGAATACATCCGGAGCTGAACGCACGAACAGATTTCGCAAACAGGTCCCGTCCGGGAGTATCGTGCAGGTAGACATTGAATTTGTTAGGGAACATGA
>JAOTUR010000105.1 GCA_029863805.1 Candidatus Krumholzibacteriia bacterium
TGATATGCATTTGAGCGCTGGTGTGTTCGCGCAGGCACTGGTCCTCGCCATCGCGGCGGCGCTGGTGGCCGGATTATATCCCAGCTACAAAATGGCGCGCACATCTCCGGCCCGCGCACTTCGGGAGGAATGACATCAGGAAGTGGATGATCGCAAGCGTTGTGTTGCTCGCCGCCTTTGTCGTGCTGGTAAAGACGACGTCGCAAAAACGCGAACCCCAGCTGGATCGCTTACGCGTGAGCGAGCTTCTGGCCAGGACCGATACCACGGGTTTTGCCAGAGCCACGGCACTGCGGACATTTGTCTTTCCCACCGATCATGGTCCCCACAACGACTACAAGACGGAGTGGTGGTATTATACCGGCAACCTCGTTTCCGCATCCGGTGAGCGTTTCGGCTTTCAGTTGACGTTCTTTCGCTCGGCGCTCGACGCCCGCTACACCACCACTGCTTCCGGATGGCGGACCAATCACATCTTTATGGCTCATTTCGCCGTGACCGATGTGGCGCGCGCAAAATTCCACGCGTTCGAGCGTTTTGGCCGCGCGGCAAACGGTCTAGCCGGCGCGCACAGCCGGCCCTTCCGCGTGTGGCTGGACGACTGGTGTGCACGAGCGGATACCACGAGCTGGCAAGACGCCTCGCCGGTCATGCACCTGCGAGCCGGCGAAGGGAACATCACGCTCGACTTGCAGGCGACCAGCAAAAAACCGGTGGTTCTGCAGGGCGAGAAGGGTCTGAGCCACAAGGGAGAGGGTGAGGGCAACGCCTCTTACTACTACTCGCTGACGCAGATGGACGCCGTGGGCAGGATCGGGTTGTCGGAGCGGGAGGTCGAGGTGACAGGAACGGTGTGGATGGATCGTGAATGGAGTACGAGCGCGCTGGAAAAGGATCAGACCGGTTGGGATTGGTTTGCATTGCAGCTTAGTGATAGCACCGAACTCATGTACTACCGGATACGGCGCACGGACGGCCGACCAGATCCGCACAGTCGCGGCTCACTCGTGGATCGGCGCGGTGAGAAAACCGACGTAATGCCAGCGGATATCATTGTCGAGACTCGTGATTGGTGGCAGAGCCCAAGGGGAGGACGGTACCCGGCGCGGTGGCGTGTGGTCATCGATAAAGAGAAGCTCGATGTGGTCGTCGAGCCGCTGGTCGCGGATCAGGAGCTCGATCTTTCTTTTCGTTATTGGGAAGGCGCGGTTGAAGTGTCCGGGACGCGTGACGGCAAGCCGCTCGAGGGAGTCGGCTACGTCGAACTAACAGGGTATGCGGAATAATCTTTTTCCGCACAGCGCTTGGTAGTGGCGTCGTTCAGTGTTTATACCTGCGTTGACGATGCTCGCTTCCTCCCCTCGACTCATCTGTCAAAAGTCCAGTGACACCCCGAGCCGTCGCTTACTGAAGACGAGATGGTCAAGAAACTTGATCTTCTGGTTGCTCACCGCCCAGCGTCCCGCGGCCACCCCAATGGCGGCGCCAAACAGCACGTCGGACAGATAGTGGCGGTGGTCCTCCATTCTCGCGGCGGCGGTGACAACGCCCAGTGCATAGGCGGGCACGCCGACTTTCCAGCCAAAGTGTTTCTCGAACACGGGAGCCACCGCAAAGGCAGCGGCGGTGTGACCCGACGGAAAGGAATAGCTTCCGCCACTGGGCCGCGTTCGATTGACGCCAAACTTGAGTCCCCACACCACCGCGCCGCTGGCTAGGAGCGAGCGGGTCATATCTACACCGGCGGCCGACAGGCGGCCGTTGCCCGTGGTGTGTCCCAACAAGAGCATACCCAGGGTTGCGATTCCCAGCGTCACGCCGTCGCCGTAGAAGTCGCCGAAGTCCGAGAACCCATCGAGCCACGAATTGTCCAACACGGCGGCCGTTCTATCGGCGTTCTCGGCCTTCCAACTCATGGCAGTCGCCAGACCGCCGGCCAGGAGCAGAGCCAGAGGACCGCGGGGGACAAGCGAATCAAACCCGGGGTTCTCGACCGGCGTCCACAGCGGTGTCGTCGCGCCGCCGCCCGCCGCTATCGGGGACATCTCCTGGGCGTGGAGGCGACATGCAAATGACAAAAGAGCGATCACGGTGACAACATTGATGGAGAATCGAACGGAACCCGCGTGAGTCGTGATGCACGGCGGCACAATAAACGCTCGCAATGCGCGCCTTCTTTCCAGGGGGGTGTGTGTCGAACATGGGGAGGAATCCTCAGGGGATACAATACGTGCAGGCTATGTAAAAGAAAATAATTCGCCGCTCTCTTGTCAAGGGGTTTACTCGTTGGGGTACACTTGCGTATCACTACCGCTTGTTGATGAAAGATCGATGAGCGGGTGACGTTCCTGTCACAGGAGTCACCTCCGGTCATTTCTTTTGCGGCACGTCGAGATCAAAGGCGTACATAGTCCCCGAAATCGTACCCACTAATAGCGTCGAATCGTGTAATCCGAATACCCGCACTCCATCACCCGACCAGTCCAGGTCTTCGTTGACGGCGTGCGACCAGGCGACCGTCCCATCACCGCAGTCGATCGCGTAGATGTGTCCGGTTTGGCTGCCGGCGATGACCCACGGCCCCACGACGAAGGGCCGCGCGCTCACCCAGGTGGACCCGTCCGGCGCCTCGACTCGCCAGCGCTGACCCAGAGCGGCGTCAAACGCAACCAGTTCTCCCTCCCACCCATGGTCCCCCAGAAACGCGGTGAATAGCCCATTTGGCAACCTGATGAGATGGCTCCGAGCTCTCTGGGACACCTCGACCGAACCGACGACTTCGCCGTCTGTGGCTCGCATGCGATGGAAACGGGCATCTGCCGTCCCCACGATAATCTCATCATCCACGAGCAAGGTTGAGGTGACCACTTCTTCGCCCAGCGGGGTTTTCCAAACCGGTGTTCCGTTGTCGGCCGACAGACAGCGCACGGCGCCATCGAGTCCACCGACATATACATGGCTGCCCAGGACCGCAGGCGTCGATCCCATGGTGAATCGCTCGGGTGGATCGGCACCGGTCTCGACGCTCCAGCGAAGCTCCCCGCTGTCGAGCTCGAGACTAATGATGTGGTCGTCGAGCGTGACCGCAAAGAGGTGTGGGCCTTGACGGACGATGTCGGTCGAGACTCCACGCCCGGCAGGGAACATCCACCTCACCGACCCGCTGTCCTTCTCGAAGGCGTAGACATGCCCCTCACCCGCGTCCGTCCCGATGATCACGAGTTCATCGGTGATTAGCATGTCGCCGTGAAAACTGGTTTGCTCGCCGTCCAGCGTGATGTCATAGGTCCATATCGGCTCGCCGCTCTCTGGATCCAGACCGTAGAACACACCCGCGCACGAGCCGGCAAAGAGTCGTCCGCCCGAGACCTCGGGCGTCGAGAACAGTCAGCCACCGGTGTCATAGCTCCAGCGCAGCTCGCGCAGCGGGGAGTCGACGAGATGGGTGTCGCGGGGCACCTGCTGACAAAAGGCGGCGCCTGCCAACCCGGCAAACAGGGCTATCGCCATACTAAGAGATGCGCTCATCGATCTGATTCCGTGCATGTTGGGACCTTGCCGTCGGCTCAACTGCCAAACAACAGCTTTATCATTCCCCACGTTGACCGCTCAACCGGGACGGTATCCGTGATCTCGGCTACAACCGTGTAGTTCCAGTAGCAGATGTCCCACTCTTCACCCTCACGCCAATTCTGTGCGTCGCCTTCGGTGAATGTGGGGGTTCCGTCGCACAGCTCTATCGCGGCTTCCACAAAGCCGTGGAATTCCGTCACGTGCCATGACCACTCCGGTGTGCCCGGTGCCAGCATGTCTCGGTTGATCCCATCCGACCCCACCGTGACGGACGCAGAGACAATGCGAAAGCCTCCGCGCACAAGCTGCCGCGCGAACGCGATATCGTCGGGATCCGACAACGGAAGGACATAGGAGTCGCTCAGCCCGATCAGCATCAAATCTGGATTCGCAACCAGGAAGTAGGCCGTGGGCGTTTGCGAACCAACCGGGTTGCCGCCCCCGGCGAGGGTCGTGATCAGAAGAACGACTAATGAGACAGAAAACCCTTTTTGTTTCATCCCGGCACTCCTAGTGTCGTTATCTCACTCCCGCTGCGGGAGTGCTTATGCCGCACGTGCGAACGGCACAACCACCTATATTAGGATAACCGCTTTCTTCGTCTTTGAGAAGCCCGCCTTCGGTCGGGGTCGGTACAGCACTCCCGTGCGCCGAACTTATGAGGCGGTCTTTGACGGTGCTCTATGCTAGACTATGCGGTTAGCGGTATTCTCTAAGACGCAATGTGCGGGCCATGTTGCGCCAGAACCACACAGGGGAGGCGACCTGATGACAGCAATACGCGTGAGAACGCTTGCGGGAGGTGACGTGCAGCTCGAGCCGAGTGATGTAAACACGCTAGCGGCGAACATGCGCGGCACACTACTGAAGCCGGACGACCCCAACTATGATGAGGCGCGGACGATCTGGAACGCAATGATCGATCGGCGACCGGCACTCATCGCGCGCTGCATAGGCGCGGCCGATGTGATGAGTTGTGTGGATTTTGCGCGTGAACGTGGGCTCGAGCTTTGTATCAAAGGTGGCGGACACAACATCGCGGGCCTTGCCGTGAGCGATGGGGCGATGATGATCGATATGTCGCACATGCGCGGGGTCTGGGTGGACAAAGAAAACCGTATCGCCCACGCGCAGGCCGGCTGCACGTTGGGTGACGTCGACCGTGATACCCAGTTGCACGGGCTCGCCGCGGTACTGGGTTTCGTCTCTAACACGGGGATTACCGGGCTCACACTGGGTGGGGGTTTCGGCTATCTGACTCGCCGCTTCGGGTGGACGAGCGACAACGTGCGTTCGTTCGAGTTGGTGACGCCGGATGGAAGGTTGCGGCGTGCCAGCGAAGCCGACGAGCCCGATCTGTTCTGGGGGCTTCGCGGTGGTGGCGGAAATTTTGGTGTGGTAACGGCGATCGAGTACGACCTGTATGCGGTGGGTCCGGAGATCACGGGGGGCGCCATTGCCTGGCGCGCGGAGGACGCAGAAGCCGTGCTGGAGATGTTCCGCGAGGTCAATGACCAGGCACCGCCCGAGCAAGTCTGCGTTGCCGCCATTCGCCCCGCGCCACCGGCGCCTTGGCTGCCCAAGGAGATACACGGCAAGCTCATTGTTGCGCTCTTCGTATGCGATACGGGGCCGATCGAGCAGGCAAAGAAGCGCCTGGCGTCCATCAAGGCTTTTGGCTCGCCGGTCGGCGACATCGTCCAGCCGCGGCCGTACACGAGCCAGCAGAGTCTCCTCGATGCCACGCAACCCAACGGACGGCGATACTATTGGAAGTCCGAATATTTGCCCGGAGTCGACAAGGGACTCCTCGAACAGGTCATCAAGCACGGTGGGCGCATCGCATCGCCCCACTCGGCGATACTGCTTTTTCCGCTGCACGGGGCGCTCAGTGACCTCGCGGAGGACCACTCCGCGGTGGGTAACCGGAAAACGGGTATGGTATTCAACGTGGCCGGGTCTTGGGAAAAGCCGGAGGATGACGAAGCCAATATCCGTTGGGCACGCGAGGCATGGAACGACATGCGCGAGTTCTCGACCGGTGGCACCTACATCAACTTTCTCAACCAGGAGGAGGGCGACGACCGCATCCGCGACGCATACGGAACGAACTATGAGCGCCTGGTCGAGATCAAGACCAAGTACGATCCGGGCAACGTCTTTCGAACCAATAAGAACGTCGCACCGAAAAGGTAGCTTTCGAACTCCGGGGGCCGACTCCCGCGATCTAGATGCTCTTCAAGCAACACATCATGCAGGCGATAGCCGACGGTGCGTGCCGGGGGTGAGCTCAGAACACCCATAGGGGTGCTGGCCATTCGGGAGATCACGGTTGTTCGCGAGCGCGACATCACCGAGGCCGATGCGCGGCGGGCGGGGTTTGAATCCCGGGAGGAGCTTGTGCGCGAGCTGGGCCGACGACGCACGGGCGATCTGTATCGAATTGTCTTTCGGCGGGCGGGGCCGGATCCTCAAGTGAAGCTCCGACAGAAGACAACGCTCACCTCGAAAGGCGCGGCCAGATCCTTTTTGGACATCTGCGCCATCGCGGTCGACAGCGAGCCGATCAATACCAACGATAAAACCAACGTCCCGGCTGCAATCTTGAAACGAATCTAAACCCCCTTAGGTATGTGAACTCGCGCGCCTGAACGCTCGTCCTCTTGTGGAGCGAAAAGCGGCACGTTAATTTAGATTCGCGGCATTATATCAGGAAGCCTCAAACGGTGCAATTGACACCCATCGTCGGTCGCGCACCGCATTGGCTCGCCTCGCGTTACAGCGACACGGGAGTTGACACTACCCATACCAGGCCGGTGTTGGCCCGGAGGCTGATCTGTGGTATTATCCGGGCCGTTTTAGGGAGGGCCGACGATCGACATTTTGCGATGAACAAGGAGAGTGACCTCATGAAGACTCTGGTATGTGCGTTTCTCGTGCTGTGTCTGGCATCGAGTGTACAAGCAAAGATCGAGACCGAATCCGTCGAGTATAAACAGGGCGACACCAACCTGCGCGGTTACATGGCTTATGATGATGCCGCGAAGGGCGAACGTCCCGGCGTGCTTGTTGTCCACGAGTGGTGGGGGCTAAACGACTATGCCAAGATGCGCGTGAGAAAACTCGCCGAGGCAGGTTATGTGGCGTTCGCGCTCGATATGTACGGTGAGGGAAAAACAACCGAGCATCCCCAGGAAGCCGGCGAGTGGGCGACGCAGGTACGCATGAACAAAGAACTCGGCGCCGAGCGCTTCAAGGCCGCCTACGACATACTAAAGAAAAACAAGTCCGTGCGACCTGACAAGATTGCGGCGATTGGGTACTGTTTTGGTGGCTCCGTCGTGCTGACCATGGCCTTGCAGGGTGTGGGCCTCGATGGCGTGGTGAGTTTTCACGGGTCGCTTCCCACGGATTCTATCCAGGCCGACGTGAAGGCCAAGGTGCTCGTGTGCCACGGCGAGCAGGACAGTTTCACAACTGGGGAGCAGATAGACACCTTCAAAAAGAACCTGACGGCTGCCAGCGTCGATTGGCAGTTCATTTCATACGGGGGTGCCAAGCACAGCTTCACAGACCCAAACGCAGACGATCGTGGGCTGCCGCCGCTGTCATACAACGCGGCGGCTGACAGACGATCGTGGCAGGCGATGCTGAGCTTCTTCGATGAGATTTTTGGGTCCGAGTGACGTTGCCCTGAGGCGGATCCAAAACTCGATCAAGAACAGTGCCCCGCGTCACCTCAAGAGGGCCACAACCAGCCGAATGTGCCGGCCGTGACGAGCCCGTAGATGAGGCCGTCAAAGACCGACTTCAAGGTTGAGCTCCAGGCCCGTTTGTACCAGATCGAGTTCTGCAAGAGCGCCATCGCATGGCCGACAAATGCCGTGCAACCAGCAAACCGAAACACATCGAGGTAATGCGCCCCGGAACCCAACGCACGGCCGGCGATGTACGCGGAAAGAATCCCAACCACGACGCAGAAGAGAAACCACATCACCAGCTGCCCGCCCATGGCCGGTGGACCACTTCGCATCACGGTTATGAATGCGACCGGACCCTTGGTCGCCTTGTCGATGAACTCGGGCGACTTCATCTCCTTGGAGCTGCCCGGACACGGAATGACATAATCGCCGGGCGGTATACCCACCTTACGCAGAGCGTCCATTACCTGGTCTTCATCGGGGACCTTGCCGAAGTCGCTTCGATGGTAGGGGAGAACCATGTGGATGACGGAACTGACCAAGAACACGAAGACCGCCGAGAGCAAGATCGGTAGCCATAGCGACATCAGGGAAACCATTACTACCTCCTAGTGCTAAGCGCAGAACCGGTCCGCGCCGTGGAGTATCGGACAGAGCTGCCTACGAAGATAAGCGTAGGAATTTAAGTCTGTCTACACCTCTTTCAATAACGGCGATGGGCCGAGTCGCCGACCGGGCGGCCGGCTTCGCTACTCGTGGGCGAACCCGCGCGGAGACTATAATTCCTTGCCGTATTGGTCGAAACATCTCTCCAACGGCGCCTTTGCGCTGTACCTGGACTTGCGTTACATATTTCGGTATGACGCTCCTAACGTTTTTTCAGTTTAGACAAAAACGAGCAAGTCACCATTTGCCCGGGATCCGGCGCATACAGGAAATGTCAGCTGAGGAACGGGAGCCTAAGAGCGCAGTAGCTTTCCAGATCCGTGAGCAACTCAAGCGAATGGTTGGTAACACGGCGGCGGATCTTCATCGCGCTCTCGATGATTATGGGGACTGCCGTATCAGTCTTTCCCGGGGCGATAGAGGATCAGAGCTTCTCCGGTGATTTTCTCCTCGCCACCGTCCGTCGACCGGATGTTCGTCTGCACGCGGTACTTGCCCTTAGGTGTACCCTCCAGCACGATCATCTCTGCGGCCAGCGGCTCGTCTGGAAAAATCGGCGCCTTGAAGGACATCGTTTGGCTAAGGTAAACTGTGCCCTCGCCGGGAAATTCCATGCCAAAAATTCGTGAGAAGATACTGGCGCTCAGGAACCCGTGGACGATGGGCTTCGGAAAACCACAAGCCTTGGCATAATGCTCATCCAGGTGGATGGGGTTCTGATCGCCGGTAAGCTCTGCGAACCTCTTCACCTGATCGGAAGAGATAGAGAACGTCTTCTTGTAATTCTGTCCCTCTTGAATCTCCATTGTGTCATTCCTTTACCGTTAGATTCGGTGTCTTGTAAATCGTCACGCCCTCCGCGTAGAGCTTCTCCAGGCTCTCGATCATATCCTGAGCGAAGATCCACCACGAGATGGACTTGCCAACCTGGCCCATGTGGGCAACCTCGTTTGCCTGGAACCAGTCGGAGAAAAACGATTCGATATCGGGTGTCTTGTCGATTCGGTATCGGTGAAACGCCGGTGCATGGCACCGCACCGGGATCTCCTGACGCCCTCCCGGCAGCTCGATCATGGTCGTGAGCGGCTCGGGCAAATAGACACCCCGGAATTTATCCAAATTCAAATCCTCGTAGACGTGGTAATAGGTGACCGGCCCGAAATTGATACCTAAGCCTACAACTTTACCCCCGTGCTCAAGCATCTTGCCGAACGGGCTCCCGGCCCCGAAGTTCGTGCCATCCTTCAGATGGGTTCTCGTCAGCTCCTCAGCGAGTGGCCCCATGGCGGCTACCGAGTGCGTTGGATGATGACTTCGTCGAACCCCCGGCCGCCGGCGGAAGATTTCCGTTATTTTTCCAACCGTAGAAGGGGAGTTTACCGGGTCGAATATGAACTCCTCCGACGCCAAAGTCTCCTTCATACTCCCGTGTATGGTGAAGGTGGGAAAAAGCAACGTGCCCTCGTCTCCAACAACCTCCAACAGCGCCTCGATGACAGTATCAGGCCCACCCTCCACGAATCCGAGACTTCGAAGTGAACTATGAATAAATAGAAGATCCTCGCGTTTCAGACCAAGCGCCCGTAAGTCACGCACGAGCTGTTCCTTCGTCACAGATGTCTGAGATTTAATCCGCCTCAGTTCGAAGTCGCGCTTTACCCGTTGCATTCTTTGCCACAGGACGTTGGGCAGAACCCTTTTGATCGCTTCCTTCATATCGCTTCCTTCGTTGGTATAGTCCTCAGTCGACCACAGACACGATCGCACCGGGAAGCACCCGACCGGTATACTCCGCGATCGTCTCGAACCGGACGACATCACTGTGCTTTCGCCCGACTAAGTCGAAGAACCGCCTCAGCTCTTCGAGGTGATAGCCGTACGTATCCTTGGAATGTCCGTTCATGCAAACTGCAAAATCATTCGAGCGGCAATCGTAGTGCCTGAGATATGAATTCACGGTCGTTAGCATCGACTCGTGCGTGTCGGCGATATCGAGCACGCGAGGAACCTGTATCTTGTGATACTTTCCGACTATGCGGCTGGCAAGGCCCGATTTTACCTTGCTTCTCGTGATCGGATAACCTCGGGCGAGCTCACGCGACGAGGCGGCGCGTCTCTTTAGGCGCAGCTGGTTGATTATGTGTTGCCATGCCGGGAATCGTCCCCTGTACGATGCAATCGAGATCTCGAGTAAGTCACCGGTCCGACCCGAGTCGTGCGCCAGCCCCTTGCTCGGATCGATGAACCAGGTTGGCTTGTCGGGCACGTGACGAAAGTCGACGACGTAATCGGTCCGGGCGAGGGTCATCCCCGGAATGACGGTCGCGTCACAGCGCACGTCTTCCGCGAGAAGCGCTTTCGCGACGGGTCCTTCCGGTTGAATGATCCATCCGCCGGCGCGAAACGCGATGCACCGATACTTGGGATTACCGGGCGCGAGTTGTTCCTCGAGATAAGTCTTACCTCTTCGAATGAGTGAAGTCGCATTATGCGGATCATTCGAGGAGAATCCCAGATCGTGCAGGGAGTAGGTGCCACTCTTGAATATCCAATCGCCCTTACGGCGCTCCGCGGTGAGCCACTCGGGATGGAGATGAAGCTGCACATCGTGACCGGAGCCGCACACTTGCTTTATCTGGGTTTCAAACGTATCCGCATAATCGTCCACTCCAAGCTCGCGATGTCGCCAAACAGAGCACACGTCAGGAAAGAAGGTTGCATGTACCCCATACTCGGCCCACACACCAAGAAGCTTGCGCGTCGGCTCGAACAAGACCTCATCGATCGGAAGCAGGTTCCTTCCAAGATAGATCTCGTAGTCGACGGTTGGGCAGATCGTTAGCATGAGCTTTTCATGAACGGGTTGGGTTGATCTTCTTGGCGAGTCAGCGAACTGAGTATAACCTGCAAAAAGATTAGAAGTCAACCAACCGGAGCTAGGGGTGTGTGAGATGGGGTGCGCAGATCCGGATAGTCCGTGAGGCCAAAAGAGAAAGGGTGTGTTCTCCCAGGTCAGCTCCAAAACAAGAGGAGGATACAC
>JAOTUR010000106.1 GCA_029863805.1 Candidatus Krumholzibacteriia bacterium
TTGCGTCGGCTAGGATCTGCCAACGCCCTGAATACCTTATCGGCTGAATCTCGCTTCATGTGACCCTATAGTCACATATAACAAATCACCGATGTTGAAGCAACCAAAAAAGTGACTTTTAAGTCACATGTGTGTAACCAAGTGATATATAATGAAATACACATCCAGGCAGTCGATATTCGCTCTCCCACGCCTCGGGGTTTGGATGTGTTGCACGCTTTGCGCTATCATTTCAGTCATTACTACCAACCATTTGCACCTTGAGAACGACTCATGAGTGATATGGAAACCCAGCCAGCCATACGCGGCGCGGACAGAGAACTGGCAGAGGCGGTCCTCCATTATAAAGACGAGGGGGCCTTCCGGGATCTGTGTCGAAGCTGCAACTCGCTCGCCACTCATTGCGTAATGTCCTATTATCGACTACTCTCCGGCGCCGGGGATCCCGTCCCAAGACGAACCGACTCCTCGAAGGGCTCCGGTCCTGCCGGCAGGCGGAGAACAGGCGTCCCCCATCCGATAAGGGAGGTATCATGCGTAGCGTAACGACCTATGTTGTGGCATGTGTGCTCTTTATAGCGATTGGCGTAGCCTTCGACGGCGCGTCTGACGCCATAGCGGCAGGCGGCAACACGCAGAGCTGGGATCTCTCCGGGGTCAAAGAGATCGACATCGATGGGGTCTCGGGTGACGTGGTCATCGTCCCGACGGATGAAGGAAAGGGCAGCATCGAGCTTCGCTCCGATGTCCATCCCCAGGACGCCTTCGAGCCCGTCGTCAACCGGCGGGGAAGCGATCTACGAATCAGCGAGAAGTTTCACGGAAACTCGAGCGGCCCTATCCGCTGGACGATCCATCTGCCCAAGACAGAGAAGGCGCCATGGATCCGGATTTCGAATGCGTCGGGCAATCTGGAATGCGCCGATATCGCGGTGGGTATATCCTACCGGACCGCGAGCGGTGATGTCGAACTCTCCAGCGTGACATTGCAGGCAGATTCGAAGTTTGAAAGCGCCAGCGGAGATTTCACAATCCGTGGCATGACCGTCAACGAGGACTCCCGGTTCAACACGGCAAGCGGGGATCTCGTGTTGGAAGATCTCATTATAGAGAACGATGCCAGGTTCTCGACCGCCTCGGGTGACATCCGCATCGCGGGCTGCACGAGCGGAGACGACGTGAGTTACAGTTCGGCAAGCGGCGACGTCGAGGTGCGGAGCATTGAACTGGCAGGCGAGAGCACCTTCTCCTCTGCCTCCGGAGACGTGGAGGTGCGGTTTGATCGGCTGTCAAAGACCGGTTTCACCGCATCGTCGGCCTCGGGCGATGTCACTCTAAAGGTGAACGAATTTGGTGACGACTTCACCCTGGTGATGATCAAACGCAAGACAAAGGGAAAGATCTCCTGCCCCTTTGACTACACCGACCAGGGCGAGTTTGAAGAGCACGGCCAGACCTACCAGAGCAAGATCGTAAAGCGAGGGTCGGGGAAGCCGGTGATCACCCTGCGCACCGCTTCCGGCAAGGTGACCGTGAAGGACTGAAGTTTACGGAAGTTTATCGTGGCGCTGGACGCGTCAGGATCCTGACAGGCCACTCCCGCAGCGGGAGTGGCCTGCGCCAGGCCGACTATTTGAGGAGAATCATCCGATTGGTGAGTTGCTCCTCTGCAGATTGCAACCGATAGAAATACACACCCGAACTTATCGGGCTGCCCGCGGCATCACGGCCATTCCACGGTATGTCATAGACACCCGGTGGAAGCTCTTGCGCCAACAACGTCCGTACCAGTCCGCCATCGCTGGTAAAGATATCCAGACGGACTTTGGACACATGCTGGAGGCTAAAACGGATCGTCGTTCCCGGGTTGAATGGGTTGGGAAAATTCTGATGTAGCTCTAAATTGTAAGACAGCTTGTCTTCGATGCCGGTGGCGACACAGGCATCGGTATCGTCGTACACGTTGTCACCATCGTTGTCGAGACCGGTGCCGGCCACGCCGAGTACGTCCTCTGTGTAGCCCGGTGCCTCATTGCACGGCGAGTCGGGTATCGTCGCCGAAAAGGTGCCGGGATTCGCGTAGTACGGAGGCATGACGTGCTCGCCGACGGTCGTGAACACGGCCGGGTTGGCATCACCCGGATGGCATCCCGCGTTCCCACACACGGTGACAAAGTTGTTATAGTGGTGTTGGCGAAGACCCGCTCCGCTCACACCCGAGCCCTCGTCACGCCCGTGACAACCCAAGCAGCCGATCGGGTCGAGGCCGCCCTCTCCCGAAGATAGGTTGAGAGCGACGTCGCCTCTGGGGCCGCTCTTATGGCACACGTCGCAACCGCCGGGAACAAAGGCGTTCAGGTGTCCATCCATGAGATTGGTTCCCCAGGCCTGACCATCGCTCATAGAAACATAACTGCCCGAGTTGAAATCTCCGTGGCAAGCCATACAACCTTGGTCGTACCTTGGATACGCCGCCACTTCCATTGTCGTAAAGCCCAGCATCACCACCATCCCCAGCGTGCCGATCAAAGATCTGCAAAGCGCCGTCATATTCGTCCTCCTTACAAGGGTGTGAAGCAATAACTGGTAAGTTAAGAGTATTGTACCACATCCCGACATGGACAACTACTTGTTATTAGTTGACTTATGTCAACGTCGCTGCGCAGGTCGAAATCAAACAACAGTTGCGCAACTCGATCAACAGCCCAAATCAACGGTCGACGGCGGCTATCGCGGTCACACTGAGTGCGCGGCTAGCACCATGCCATGGCAGAAGTTGTCCGCACCCGGTTCTTCGCGTCACTTTAGCAAGACGAGTTTTGCGGTTCGCACCTGACCGCCGTGTTCCACCACCACAAAATAGACGCCCGAGCCAACGGGGCGTCCCCCCTGATTGAGGCCCTTCCAGCGCACCACCCGCTGGCCGCGTGACAACGGCTCGTTCGTTACATGACGTATCAGCCGTCCGCTCACATCGTAGATGTCGATTCGGGTGGGTGCATCGGTGGGTATCGTCAACAGAATCTGCACGTCCGGGTTGAACGGGTTCGGGTACACCGAGTGGAGAACAAAATCCCACGTTCGCGGCACGTTGTCGTCGCTTACCCCTGTCGGAAAAACCTCGGCGATCAGCATGCGGTGCTCGGATATCGCCCCGGGAAACGCGCCGTCCAGCGATTCCATGGTGGTCACCAGCGTATCCACCTGACCGGCCACGCTGGCCGCGGCACCTGGTTCGGGGGCGAACGACTGGTAGTGGAGGTCGAAAAGCACCGGCGGATTGTCCACCTGCACGTCGGTCAGGATCGTGTCCGTGCCCGGCTCGGTGGGTTGGATCGAGCCGGAGGGCAGGAACTCACCCAGAGGGACGGTGCCTCCGATGGCATAGCGAAAATTCATCCTGAAAGTGCCGAACGCGCAGGGGTCCACCGGTGTCTGCGCGTTGAAACCCCCCATGTTGAACGTGAACAAGCCGCCACCCGAGATGTCCAGCGAGTCGCCTTGCGCGAAGATCCCCGACGGGTTCACGATGGCGAAGGTGGCACTGGTATCGCGCGTGACGTGAACCCCGTCGCTTATCTCGAGCATGACGCGCGCCTGTTCGGTGCCCGCCGTCTTGAATGGCACCGGCCAGGCAACAAAATCCCCGAAGGGATTGGCCAAGCTCGACATCAGAATGGGGAAACCGTCTCCCGGTTTTCTTGACAGCCAAACGTCGGACGATACCAACGTGCACAGATCCGTCGCCGTCCACGAGACCGGGACAACATCGCCGACACACACCCGGATCCCCGGCGCCGGATCCGGAAAGCTCGAAATTGTTGGTGAGAAAAGATCGATAAAGAACTTGCCGCCGATCAGTTCGTGCAGAAAATTCCGGTTGGGGTCGTAGAACTGCACGCGGATCTGCGCCTCGGTACAAGAGGCAACCACGGGGACCGACCACTCGACCTTTCCCGTGTTCAACGTATCCGCGAATTCGTTCCATGGCCCCCACGTCGCCAAACCTTTGAGGCGCGAGCGATAGGCGATCCTC
Source organism: Candidatus Krumholzibacteriia bacterium (assembly GCA_029863805.1). Classification (GTDB taxonomy): domain Bacteria; phylum Krumholzibacteriota; class Krumholzibacteriia; order WVZY01; family WVZY01; genus JAOTUR01. The sequence goes on from JAOTUR010000106.1 coordinate 4,037, forward strand.
GCCCGACAGTCGCAGCTGTCCGGGGCCCCCCAGGTGGTGCCCCACGTGACCAGGACCGTATCACCCGCCTCGACCGAGCCGGAACCGGGCTCGATCAGACACACCTCGGGATCGACGATGGGCACCTGGAAGGTCGCGCTCTTTTCATTGAAGGGCAGGGCGAACGACGAAGCAAAGAATGGATTGGGCAAGATGAGCGCGCAGAAAGCCGCGCCGATTCCAGCGTCACCTCGACAAACTCCGCAAAGCACGGCTTGACGATGGGTTCGAGTTTGGCCACCAGATCGAATAGCAGGTTGCCTCGATAACGGAACGGACCCCGCGTAAACTCGAATACACGCTCGTCGTCGGTCGCCTGGGCGAAGTCACAAGGTATCTTGACATCGAAGTTCACCGAGCCGTTGTCCTGCGTGATGGCTTGGCCCCCCTGGGCATCGATCAGAGAATCCCCGTCGATGGAGAAGGTCGTGCAAAAGCCCAGGTCACCGCACAGATACAACTTGGTCGAGGGATGCGGATAGAAAAAATAACACCAGTCGGAAAGCCCCGACTTGGCGGTGTCGGCGGGATCTTCACTAAAGCAGAAGTCCAGGCTCACCCCCGGCGACCACGACAAATTGTTTATGCACGTGTCGGGGAATGTGTTACCACCCAACGCGATATTGAGAAAACACGGCAACGCGCCGTCTGCCCAGTACTTGGCACATGTGAGCTCGGGGTTGGTGAGCGCAAAGGGCGTAAACGGTGTATCGCACGGCCAGGAGATATCGAAGTGTGGGATCTTGGGAATGTAATCCTTCTTTTTGAATGTCTTAAATCCGACGTCGTAGTTGTACCGGTATAGCGCGCCAAAACGAAGCCCCCCGTCTGTTTGCCATCGGCTGTCGGGCCGTATGCCCTCGGCCTGGAGGGTGACGGGCAACACCGCACCCGGGTAGGCGAGACCGGCCTCCCAGATCGCCAACAGGTCGCCGGATGCCTTGACGTCCAGCTCTCCGGCGCTGGAATAATAGAACGCCTTGACGCCAAATCCCACGCCAGTGGGCTTGTAACCGGTGTCGAAATCGTAGGTAAAAGGCGAGGCCACGCGCGCCGAGAACGCCACCGGAGCCCTGGAGCTATCCTTGTCGTTGGGGTCGAAAGGGCACAGCCCGCCCTGCGCGCTTGGGGAAAGGGTTGAGAACCACGTGGTGATGGTAAGGGCGACATACAAGGCAACGGTTTTAACGAGGCCAGTATTCAATCTTGGTTTATACCTGCTCATGTCAACCCAGCCGCTCATGGCTGATACGTGAAGGAATGGCTCCAGGCCCTGTACAAAACGTTTCCTGTCGAGGGACAATAAAACTCGAGAAACACCCTAAATTTGGTACCCGAAGAAAAACACGTGATATTGGGGACGGTCCAATCGAGCGTTCTGGGGACGGCGTCTGCGACCTGTGGATCGATGTAGTCGAAGCACGCACTCGCCTCGCTGAGCACATCGACATCCCTGTACATGATGCGCAGCGAATCGTTGCCCGAACAGCAGCTAGTCAACGCGTTATCGATCGCGCCCCAGTTGATCGAGTACCTGTCGTTCTGCTTGATGGTGCCGTTGTGACCGATTGTTACTCCCAGTGTATCCTTGAGGGCCACAGCCACATTCGCCAAGGTGACCGGAATCGTGTAGATGGCATCGTCGCGGTCGGTGCCAAAAGACAGGTTCTGGTCGATCCAGGTCGTATCTTTGCCGGTCGGTGTACCCAACTCGATGTCCGGCGGCGGCGTCGGGCCACAGGTGTACGAGAAGATCAACGTATCCACATCGATCTCTGTACCGATGGTCACCTGCGCGTGCCCGGCGGCGCGAACCGGGCACAACGGAACCACGAAATCCTGAACGGTTTCACAGGGAATCGTAGCCGTCAGTATCCAGCTACCCGAGTAATCGGTCTGACAACTAAAACCCGATTGCGCTTTCCAGCACAGCGTGTCTGCGGGCGGCGCGTAGCGCACGCACAACGTATCCGTTCCCACGCGAAACCCCACCTCGGTTCTTATCGTAGCCACGGCTTTCAGGCGCACACAGGGATACGGCGCGAAATCGTATGTCAACGACACGGTATCGACAAGTGTCGGTGGAAAGGTATCCAGGTCGGCCAGGAGGAACGGGTTCTTTGTATTGGGAATCGCGATTAGCGCCGTGGCCGCCGATTCAGGAACGCTGGCAATGTCACGAAAATTGCCCTCGCGAAACCCTGCGATCAGGTAACTACGAAGCGCCGGTACCTGGCCCCAATAGCTGAGCGTGTCGTGAAAAATACTATCGAAGTTGATGCGGTAGGCGCTCTCCACCAGGTAGTTGTAATTCAACTCGATGCTACCGATGGTGGAAGAGTTGGGCGAAAAGGCAATGGCGGTGTCAAATGAGTTGCCGGGGCCGACGTCGTTGTCGTTCCACGTCACCTCCAGGTCTCCATCCAAGCGTAGCGTCACCGTGCCGCCCGTCGGAATGACCTTGAAAAACACCGAGATGGGGATGCCGGTCGACGATTCGTTGAAGCGGATCGTGGGATCGCCGCCCGCGCCGTTGTGCTGGATGGTCGTGGATGATTTGAGAACGATCGGTGTCTGGTCCGTCCCCGCCGGTGCGGAAAGCGGGGCGCAGAGATATACCGCGAGCACACAAGCCGATAAGACGGCCAAGTTCAAACGCGCAAACAAGTTTACCCCCTGGGGTCGGTTGTCGACACAGACTCCCCAGGGCTTCGCTCCAACCTCTCACCGTGGGCTTTGGCGAGTGGGCACAACCTAGTCGCCGTTCTTATAGCACCCCCGACGGGCGATGTCAAGCAACAAATTAATAGTTTAGTTGACACCAGCGTTCTAAGGCCGCGAGGCTCAGGATCGGCAGCCGCCTAAGTCAAAACGCACGCTCGACATCCCGGCGCGACGGTGTCCCTGCCGCTGCAACAAGGGGGGACGCAGGACCCGTACCGAGGACTGTACCGTGGCATGTCGATTGCTCCGTGACTAAGACCGCTTGTCCGTGAGCTTGCGGTCCATTTGGCGGAGAAGGCCGCCGATGGCCTAACCGTAAACGTTTCAACCTGCTAACATCACATAGGGAGGCTCATGCGGAAGTTTTTGCCGTGTGTGCTGGTGTCCTTTTGGATACTGCTGTCGCCCATCGCAAGTCAGGGTGCAACAACGCTGTACCTGCGTGACGATGGGACCTTTGATTGGCAGGACCCCATTGACACCTTGCAGATAGACTTACCCACGGCGACGGTGCTTGTGGACTACGACGTCACCGGCGCTCCGGGTATCCGCATTCAAAAATTTCTCGATTTCGGCAACCCTCGCAAGTTTCACGTGTGGAGCTGGGAAAACACGGGACCGGACATCGACATGAGTGGCGAGGTCTTTGTCAACTTCTTTACACGTACCGTGGGGGGCGATGTGGGCGAGAAGGGAGCCGTGATGGTCGCGCTCGAAGCCGACTCGAGCGGTGTGCCGAGGCCACTGGGTTCGCCGGTCTTGGTGTTCGAGGATCCGTGGCCGGGCACGTGGCAAATGCGCACCGCCGAGGTCACGATCGCATCGCATACCCTTCGCAGCGGCGACACACTGCGACTGATCATGTGGGTCGATGCGGCGAGTGGGGCATCGATTCACTTTGCCTACGACACCGTGCAGCAGCCTTCGCACCTGGTGTTTGGCGATCCCAGGGTGCTGGCGCTGGAAGGGGACCCCACGGACATCCCGCCAGTCGTACTACCTGGAACCTTGTCGGTGGAGTCTCTAAACATACAGGCCGAAGCCAACCCGCCGCCGGTCGTTCTCGACTCGCTCGAGATCGTGCGTATCGGTTCGGCGACGGATACCGACATCGACAGCGTGCGTTTGTGGCGTGACAACCCGGTATCCGATGACGCGGATTTCGTGCCGTCGGACGACATTCTGCTGGCAACCACGACCTATGCGGGGGGCGTGGCCCAATTTGCGAATCTCAACCACTCCATCAACCAACAGGTACTCTTTATATCGAATGACGTGTCGCCAAGCGCGCAAGCAGGACGAACCTTTGGTGTCATCATCCAAGATCCGTCCCGGGTCTGGTCGAGCGCGGAGGTCGTGGTGTCTGACGGAGCCGGCTGGCCACAGCCCGATACCACGGCGGTGACCACCATCGTCAGCCCAGCGGACACATTTTCGATCGTGGGGGTGAGCACGCCCTACGAGTTCGTCATGCTGGGGCAGAACCAGCTCGACGTGTCAGTGGTCGTTTTCAACGCCGGCCCCGATGACCTGCTGATAAATAGCGGCGGGCTCATCTTTACCTTGAACACCCCGAACGATCGCGCCGGTGACTATGCCGTGACACCGGTCTTGGGTAATGCGGACACGTTGCCGGCGTCGACGGCGCGCACGCTAAAGTACTGGGTCGACGTGCTCGACACGGCGCCCATCGATAGCACCATAATCATCGACACCTGGTACGACGTGCGGAACCTGCCCGGTACATGGACGGCCACGCGAACCGGCGCCTTGACAACCGACAAGTGGACGGTGATCGACACCACCAGCGCCATCGCGCTGATCGACTCGAGCGCAACTCTGTACCCGGCGAGCACCTTCGCCGGCGAGCCGTCGCTCACCCTGCATGTGGGGATCAACAACCAGTCGCCCACCGGTGTGCTGCTCTCCACCACGTCTGCCATCGAGTTCTCCGACGGCGTGCAGACATATCGGACGTTACTCGCCAACCCGACATACATACCCGGGGGTGCCAGAAACTTCACCATCACCTTCTCACCCGGCGCCGTCCCCGCAAGCATGGTCGCCCCGGCGTCCCACGACTTGCGGATCACGCCGATGGGCATCGATGATTTCGGAACGACGTATAACGACACCATCGTCACGACCAGCCGTAATAGCATCTTTGTCGACGCACCACAGATCCGCGTCAGCGACAACGACCTCGATGTCGAGACGGTGCTACCCGGAGACGGCAATCGCGCCATCCTGTCTCTCAACTTTGAAAACGGGTACAACAGCGACCAACGTCTCGACACGCTGATTGTCACCCATATGTCTATTGGACCGGGGACCCAGACCCAGCTCGACGCAGAGATCCGAAACGCACACCTCGTTGACGATGTCGACATCACCGGCACGCTGACCGCCGCCGACACGGTCGTCGCCACCACCGCGTTTGTGTCCGGTGCAGCCGTCTTTGCGGTGGCGGGGCGGTGGCAGTTGCCCGCGATGGCAAGTCGATCGCTTTTCGTCGCCGTCGATGTTGACTCCTCACTCACCCGCGACGGAGATGTGCTTGACGCCGCACTGCTGAGCCCGGTCGACGTGCGTTTTCAGGCGGGATCACTGGTTGCAAACGATTTTTCTCCACTTTACCCGCTCGACTCATTTGGCCGTCTTATTGTCAACGGGATGGCGGCCCACCAGATTGAGCTGCTGTCCACGAGGCCCGACACGCTCTTTTCCGGCAACACGGACGTGCCGTTGATGCGGTTGCAGGTGCCCCAAAACGGCTATGAGCCCGACACGTTGACGTCGCTATCCATCAACAACGCGGCGCCGGATTTTGCTCCCAGCGACATCGCCGCGCTCAAACTCTATCGGGACAGCGGAGATGGGGTGTTCGACGCCGGCACGGATCTCTTCGTGGGCACCCTCGTCTTCTCCGGTGACCGCTATCAGATCACGGGGCTTCAACAAGCGATAGACCCCCTGGGCACGTTTTTTGTGGCCGCCGACATTCCCCTCGATCCCGTGAGCGGGCATCACTTCCAGCCCGGGTTGCCGGTCATTGGCCTCGAGATGAGCAGCGACAACGATGGCCCTCTGGATAATGCAATGTGGTCGCCCAAAGTCTATGTCCTGCGCAAGATCGACAAAATCGACATTATGGAAGTGCCCCTTGTGGAGTACATCCCCGGCCCCGGTGATGTGGATGTCTCGATGCTGCTCGTGCAGATCGACAACAACACCGAGCAAACCGTCCGGCTCGAGACTTTGACGCTGGATAACGCGTCCACCGGCGCGGGCACGGTCGCCGAACTGGACGATACGTTCGCGGAAGTGCGTGTCCACGTCGATAACGGCGATGGCGTCGTTGGGGTGGGGGACAGCCTGGTGCGAGACGGTTTGGTCTTTTCAAATGGCGTTCTTACCGTCACCGGCGTCGACATTTCGTTTGCCGTCAACCAATCGAAGACATTGCTCGTCACCGCCGACATCGACTCGGTGTGCGCGCGCGATGGTGACTCGCTGCGCGTTGCCATTAGCTCACTCGCAGCGCTTCAATTCGACCAACCGGCCGTGAAGAGCGCGACGCTTCCCATTGAAACGTCAAGCGGCCGTGTACTCGACGGTATGCTGGCGCATCAGATTGCCATCTACCCAACCGTAGACAGCCTGGTCATCAACTCTGGCAACGACATCCTGGTTTTTGATTTTGGCCTTCCCGCAAACGGCTACGACAGCGACACGCTGCGCTCGCTCGAGATTCAGAATCTGGGATCCGCCACTTCCGAACATATCGTCAGGTTGGCGCTGTACCGCGACGGTGGAGACGGAGCCTTTGATACCGGCAGCGGCGACGACACCTACGTGGGTGATCTGATCGAGAATACGGCCAAAGTCGGGGGGCGATTTTACAGAATAGACAATATAAACCTGCCACTGGACCAGAGCTGCGGTGCGTTTTCTCGTTTCTTTGTGGCGGTGGATATTGGCGCTGACTTTGACGTTGGAGGATCGATCCAATTCGCCATCCCCATACTCGGGGTGGATTGCGCATCGCAAAACGACGGCCCAATCGATGTCGCGGCACAGAATCCCTCGATCCAGGTCATCCCCAAACCGGATCAACTGACCATATTTCCATACTCGGTCGGTAAC
>JAOTUR010000107.1 GCA_029863805.1 Candidatus Krumholzibacteriia bacterium
AGAATATGCCATGTGGTTGAACGAGGATATCCGAATTAGGAAGTATATCAAGAAGCGACTATACAAGGCGGGTGTCGCCCGCATCGAGATCGAGCGTTCGAGCGGCAAGGCGATCGTCAACATTTTTACGGCTCGCCCCGGCATGGTGATTGGCCGCAAGGGTTCCGAAGTGGACATGCTCCGCGATGAACTCAAGCATTTGGCAGGCAAAGATGTGCAAATCAATATAAAAGATGTCAAGAAGCCGGAGCTAAACGCACAACTGGTTGCCGAGCATATCGCCATGCAACTGGAGCAACGCGTGTCCTTTCGACGGGCGATGAAAAAGACGATTGCTTCCGCCATGCGAATGGGTGCTCTGGGTGTAAAGGTACAAACCGCGGGTCGTCTGGGCGGGGCCGAAATGTCGCGGCGCGAGGGTTATCACGAGGGCCGTGTTCCGCTTCACACTTTGCGTGCGGATATTGACTTTGCGCGTGCCACAGCGCATACGACGTTTGGCTGTATCGGTGTGAAGGTGTGGCTCTATAAAGGAGAGGTATTCCCCAAAGAGTTCAAGAAGAGTCTGGCCAAGGCCGCAGAAGGGACGACATAACCCATGTTGATGCCAAAGAGAATCAAGTTTCGTCGGCAACACCGTGGCCGGTTAAAAGGGCAAGCGACCCGAGGTGCTAGTATCTCGTTTGGCGAGTACGGTCTGAAGGCACTCGAACCCCACTGGCTGACGAACAGGCAAATTGAAGCCGCGCGTGTGGCGGTGACGCGGCATATGAAGAGGATGGGCAAACTATGGATCCGGGTTTTCCCGGATAAGCCGGTGACCAAAAAGCCGGCGGAGACCCGAATGGGTAAAGGCAAAGGCGCGCCTGAGGGATGGGTGGCGGTTGTCAAACCCGGAAAGATCATGATGGAATTGGAAGGCGTATCGCCGGAACTCGCGAAAGAGGCGTTGAAGCTGGCCGCGGCAAAGCTGCCCCTCAAGACAAAGTTTGTGACCCGCTCGGTTGTGGAAGGCTAAGTCATGAAAGCACATGACATGCGTGAGATGACGGAGGAAGAACTCCAGCAGCACCATGATGGATTGGTGGAAGAATTTGTGAACATAAGGATCAAGCTGGCCGCGAAGCAGCTGGACAATCCTCTTCAGGTCAGACAACTGCGCAGGGAAATCGCGCGTGCGAAGACGGTACTGCGAGATAAGCACTTGGGTGCAAAACCGGGGCAGCTGTCTGGCGCCAAAGAGTGACCGGTTGGTGCAATTGGCCCTTGTCTAGCGTTAGGGAGTAAGAATAGTGGAGCGTAGCCAAAGAAAGAGTTTTGTGGGTATCGTTGAGAGCAACAAGATGGACAAGTCCATCACGGTCCAAGTCGCGCGATTGGTCAAACACAAGACCTATGGCAAGTACATCAAGAGGACTACGAAGCTCAAGGCACACGACCCGGAGAACGCCTGCAATATCGGTGACAAGGTGCGTATCGCCGCAACAAGGCCTCTAAGCAAGACGAAGCGCTGGAGACTCGTGGAAATCGTCCAAAAGGCGAGGTAACAAGTGATAAGTGCCGAGACAATTCTCCAGGTTGCCGATAACTCCGGGGCAAAGAGCCTCTTGTGCATCCGCGTCCATGGCGGCACGGGGCGTCGGTACGCGCGCATCGGAGATGTGATCTCCGCATCGGTTAAAGTAGCGATGCCGAACGGAATGGTCAAGAAGGGTCAGGTTACCAAGGCGGTCGTCGTCAGAACGCGTAAGGAGATCCGTCGGGAGGATGGGAGTTACATCCGTTTCGATGAAAACGCTGCCGTGATCATTAACGAAAACAGAGAACCTGTAGGCACACGTATTTTTGGACCGGTTGCCCGTGAGCTCAGGGAAAAGAACTTTATGAAAATCATATCACTCGCCCCAGAGGTACTTTAGTGATTGGAGCGCGTGGAGAGTCATTATGATGCGAATCATCAAGAACGATACGGTCAAAGTCATCTCGGGTAACCACACGGGCAAGGTCGGAAAAGTCTTGAAGGTTTTTCCGAAGACCAACCGAATCATCGTGGAGAAAGTGGCTCTGGTGAAGAGACATCGCAAGCCACGTTCTCAGACCGATCAGGGCGGCATACTGGAAAAGGAATCTTCGATACACATTTCCAACGTGTTGCTGGTCTGCCCGAAGTGTTCGCAGCCGTCCCGTACGAAGTTTGGCACTCTCGCAGATGGCAAGAAAGTTCGGGTTTGCAAATCTTGTGAAGAGATGGTGCTAGCCGGGGAGTAGGAGTAAGTCGTGACTAGATTGAGAGCGCGTTATAGAGAAGAAGTCGTTCCGGCGCTGCAGAAGGAATTCGGTCTAAAGAACCATATGGAAGTGCCGCGGTTGCACAAGATCGTGGTCAATGCGGGAGTCGGCGGGGCGATTCAAAACGCTAAGTTGCTCGACACGACCGTGGATGGCCTGGCGGCAATCACCGGTCAAAGGCCAAAGATCTGCAGGGCCCGGCTGTCGGTCGCGGCTTTCAAGTTACGCCAGGGCATGCCAATCGGCTGCAAAGTTACGCTGCGTGGCGATCGCATGTACGAGTTTTATGATCGCCTGGTCAATGTGGCTCTGCCGAGAATCCGGGACTTCCGCGGGGTCCCGACAAAGAGTTTTGACGGGCGCGGTGACTACACCCTGGGTGTCAAGGAGCATATCATATTTCCGGAAGTCGATTATGATAAAGCGTCCCAAGTGTTTGGGATGGATATCACGATCGTGACAACAGCGAAGAACGATGAACAAGGGTTCATGCTGCTCAAGCACATGAACATGCCTTTTAGGAATCAGTAGTTACGCAGGGGGAAGCGTGGCCAAGAAATCCTGGATAGCCAAAGCAAAAAGATCTCCCAAGTTCAAAGTGCGCGCCTATAGTCGTTGCAATCGATGCGGGCGAGCGCGAGCCTTTCTGAGACGCTTCGGCGTTTGCCGAATATGTTTTCGAGAACTGGCGTTGCAGGGAGAGATTCCAGGCGTGACCAAAGCTAGCTGGTAACAAGTCTTATGGTCTTGCCTTAAATCGCAGGAGAAGCAAACGTGGGTATGACGGATCCAATAGCTGATTATTTGACGAGACTCCGTAACGGCTCGAACGCGCGGCACAAGTTTGTCGACGTGCCCGCTTCGCGTATGAAGGCCGAGGTCAGTAAGATTCTGCTCGATGCAGGTTACATCAAAGGTGTGAAGTACATCGATGACGACAAACAGGGCTTCTTACGTATCTATGTCAAATACGATAAGGAAATGCATTCGGCGATCAACGGTTTGAAACGTATCAGCAAGCCCAGTCTCAGGGTCTATGTGCCGGCCAACAGTATTCCCCGGGTTCTCGGGGGCTACGGTATGGCGATTCTGTCGACCTCGCAGGGCTTGCTGCCTGATTCGGAGTGCCGCAAACGTAAGATCGGCGGCGAAGTCGTCTGCGAGGTGTGGTGATGTCGCGAGTCGGATTGGCACCGGTAGAAATCCCCGGCGGCGTAACCGTGGCGTTTGACAAAGCGGGCGCAACGGTAAAAGGGCCGAAGGGGACGATTACAAAGGCGCTTCCTGGTTTATGTGAGTATAAACAGGAGGAGAACGTCGTCAGGGTGTCGCGTCGCTCAGAGGATCAAACCTCGCGGTCGATGCACGGTCTCGCCCGCACGTTGCTTGCGAATATGGTGGAAGGGGTGACGAAGGGTTTTTACAAGCAGCTAGAGATTGTTGGTGTGGGTTATAAGGCGGAGGCCAAGGGAAAAAACCTCGTTCTCACGGTGGGTTTTTCGCATCCGGTCATGTTTGAGATCCCCGAAGGGATCTCGATCGAAACGCCCGCCCCCACTCAGATCAAGGTGAGCGGCATAGAGAAGGATCGCGTCGGACAAGTCGCGGCCGATATTCGCAAGGTCCGCCCGCCCGAGCCCTACAAGGGCAAAGGCATCAAATACGTAGGCGAACAGATTCAGCGTAAGGCCGGGAAGACAGCGGCGGGTGCCTAGATGGTTTGTGCCGGCCGCCGGGTCGGTATTTCGTTGGAGATCGAGAAATGGGTGTAAGAAAAGTCAGACTGTCGCAGAGAGAAAGACGGCATCGCCGGGTGCGCAAGAAGATTTTCGGAACTGAAGCGCGTCCGAGGCTTTGCGTATTCAAGAGTGCCAAGCATATTTATGTTCAACTTATAGATGATTCGCAAGGAAAGACGCTGGCGGCGTTTTCGAGCCTCAAGCTGGGAGCGATCGCGCCCGGTGACGAAGTGGGCAAGAAGACGGTGGCTGCAAGTGATGTGGGCAAACACATCGCTGAAATGGCGAAGCAAAAGGGCATCCAAAGCGTGATTTTCGATCGCGGTGGATACCGGTACCACGGTCGAATCGCCGCTTTGGCGAAAGCTGCGAGGGAAAAGGGCTTGGACTTTTAGCCTGGCGCGGACCCCATGATGGACGACTGAGAGGAAGCGAGTTATGCAGGAAAAAATGGTCGCGAACGAGGAGGGCATATAGCCCATGGCGCAACATCAACCGAGATCCGGGAAGCGACACGGCCCGATGCGCGGAAGACAGGAGAAGTCTGATTATATTGAACAGACTATTCACGTGAACCGTGTGGCCAAGGTAGTAAAGGGGGGCAGGCGTTTTAGCTTTAACGCTATTGTCGCTGCCGGTGATGGCCTGGGCCGCGTAGGTGTCGGACTTGGCAAAGCGAACGAGATTGCCGATGCGATCCGAAAGGCGTCCGAGGCGGCAAGACGCTCGATGGTGCGCATCCCGATGATTGGCGGCACAATCCCCTTTACGGTCAGGGGGAAGTTTGGCGCCGGCTGTGTTCACCTCAAGCCTGCGTCACCGGGAACGGGGGTTATCGCAGGTGGTCCAGTGCGTGCCATCATGGAATCGGCAGGTATCAGGGATATCCTGGCCAAATCGCTTGGCTCGAACAACCCTCATAACATCGTCAAGGCCACCATGGCCGGATTGAAACAATTGGAGAGTGCGAAGGACGTTGCCCGTCGGCGGGGGATCAGCATCAACAAATTGTTCGGTATAGAAGGCACAGAACATGTCGAAAAAGATCAAGATAAAGCAGACCAGAAGCCTGATCGGCAGTCTCCCGAAGCATAGGCTTACCATGAGGGCCATTGGCTTCCACCGCAACCAGGAGACGCTGGTCAAGGAAGATACGCCTCAGCTGCGGGGCATGTTGCAGCAGGTAAGACACCTGGTCCATGTCGAGGTGGAGACGCAGACAAAACCTGGCAAGAAAACAGAACCCCCGAAGACTGCCGTAGAGCCCAAACAGCCAGGAGCGGGCAAGCAGCCCGCCAAGGCGACTGACAAGCCTGCAAAGTCGAAGACGACCAGCAAACCCAAGTCGGCCAAGCCGGTGCAACCGTCTGAGGAAAGTAAAGCGACCAAGACCTCGAAGCAGACAAAGGTGGACAAGGAATGAAACTCGGCGAGCTCAAACCCCAGGCGGGTGCCCGCAAGAAGAGGAAGCGGATTGGTTGCGGTCCCGGCTCCGGTCATGGCAAGACCGCGTGTCGGGGGCACAAAGGTCAGCGAGCGCGCTCCGGAACGAAGACGTACGCCTGGTTTGAGGGTGGTCAGATGCCGCTGCAGCGTAGGGTGCCGAAGCGGGGTTTCCACAACATGTTTAAGACAGTCTATCAGATCGTCAACCTGAAGGATCTGCAACGGTTTGAGGCCAGCGCGGAAGTCGATGTGAAAAGCCTTCGCGACACCGGTCTCGCCAGAAAACGCGACGTGAAGATCAAGCTTCTGGGTGGTGGCGAGATCGATCGTCCACTAAAGATTAGCGTCCACGCCTGCACAAAGTCGGCGAGGGAGCAAGTGGAGAAGGCCGGAGGCCAGATAAACATTATTGAGAAATAAGCCAGCTATCGGCTTTTTGTTCTTTGACAAATGATCTCGAAGCTTCAAGAGATATTCAATATACCGGAGCTCAAGCGTAAGGTCATCTTTACGCTCTCGCTGCTTGTGGTTTATCGGGTTGGAAGCCACATTACGGTGCCGGGCGTGGATGCCTCCGTCTTGACGGCGTTCTTCGCTGGCAAGCAGGGCACGATCCTTGGCTTGTACGATCTTTTTGCCGGAGGGAATCTCGAAAAGGCGACGATCTTTGCGCTGGGTATCATGCCTTATATCAGCGCGTCGATCATCTTGCAGCTTTTTCAGGCGGTGATACCCTACTTCGAAAAACTCGCGAAGGAGGGGGAAGAGGGAAGAAAGAAAATCACTCAGTATACGCGTTATGGCACGGTGATTCTTTCTGTCGTACAGTCGTTTGCCATCGGTATATTTCTGGAGAGTCTCCGCGGTCCCGGTGGCGAACTTGCGGTGCTAGACCCCGGCATCGCATTTCGGTTGATCACCGTCCTGACCTTGACCGCCGGCACGGTGTTTGTCATGTGGCTGGGCGAGCAGATCACCGAAAGAGGCATCGGCAACGGTATATCGCTTATCATAACGATCGGTATCATTGCGCGTTATCCGATCGATACGCTCAACACCTGGCGGGCGATGTCGATTGGACAAATGTCACCGTTCAAGTTGGCGATTCTTCTCGTGATCATGGTGGGGGTGGTTGCCGGCATCATATTTGTGACACAGGGTCAGCGAAGGATACCGGTTCAGTACGCGAAGCGTGTCGTTGGGCGAAAGATCTATGGTGGGCAGGCGAGTCACATACCACTGGGTGTGAATATCGCGGGTGTTATTCCCATTATCTTCGCGCAGTCGATTATTATGTTTCCTGGAACGATCGCCGCTTTCTTCCAGGGCTTTACAGTTATGCAAAGCATCGCATTGATACTGACACCGGGCCATATTGTATATTTGATTTTGTATTCGAGTATTATCGTATTTTTCGCCTATTTTTATACGGCCATTGTCATGAATCCGGTCGACGTGGCCGATAACATGAAAAAATCGGGAGGTTTCATCCCCGGTATAAGGCCCGGCAAGCGCACGGCGGAGTTTATAGACCGCGTGCTGACGAGGATAACGCTTCCCGGAGCGATGTTCCTCGCCTTTATCGCTGTGCTGCCGGACATTTTGATAACAAAAGCGGAGGTGCCGTTCTACTTCGGCGGAACCGGGCTTTTGATTGTGGTCGGTGTCGTGCTGGATACGCTGAGACAACTCGAATCGCATCTTCTGATGAGACACTACGAGGGGTTCACCAAGCATGGCAAGTTGAGGGGGCGGCGGTAGTGAATCTGGTGGTGCTGGGGGCCCCGGGCTCGGGTAAGGGGACACAAGCCGCCATTCTCAGTCAGCGGTTTGACATCAAGCACGTGTCTTCCGGGGATCTGCTTCGTGACTCTGTTGCCCGTGAGGACGAGCTGGGCAAGGAGATCGAAGGCATAATTGCCACAGGCAAGCTGGTCCCGGACATCTTGGTTCTCCGACTGGTGCGGGAGGCGATCCTCGAAGAGGGGGGGGGCAAATGGGATGGGTGGATTCTCGATGGTTATCCGCGAACCGCGGAGCAGGCGGAGGCGCTGGAGGAAGTGCTCAGCAGCGCGCGTGTGGTGATCGACGCCGTTATTTTTCTGGACGTCGATTCCGACGAGGTGGTGACGCGGCTGTCAAGTCGTCGTATCTGTTCGTCGTGTCAGTCGGTGTACAACACGCTGAATCATCCGCCCAAGCATGAGGGCAAGTGCGATAAATGCGGGGGAGAGCTGGTTCAGAGAAGTGATGATCAGCCTGAGACGATTCGCCGCAGGCTCAAAGTCTATAATGAAGAAACAGTGCCGGTGCTCGATTTTTACGAGCTGCGGTATGACGTTTATCGAGTCGACGGCTCGAAACCGATCGCAGACATAACAGACGAAATAGCGGGATTGGTTGGCTTATGATTTACCTAAAATCGCCCGCCGAGATCGACATCATAAGAAAAAACGGGGTGATTTTGAAAGAATGTTTGGAAACCGCCCGCGACATGGTGAGGGTCGGAGTCAAGAAGGTCGATATCGACCGGACCATTGAGAAGTTGATTCTCAAAGCGGGAGCCAAACCGGCGTTCAAGGGCTTTCAGGGCTATCCGGCGGCGACTTGTATATCGGTAAACGACGAAGTTGTGCATGGGATGCCAAACGGGCGGGTCCTCGAGGAGGGAGACATCTGCGGTATCGATATTGGCGTGGTCAAGGATGGTTACTACGCCGACGCGGCTAGGACCTTTCCCGTAGGGAAAGTGTCGGCCCAAGCGCAGAAACTTCTTGAGGTTACGTTGGAATCGCTCGAGCGAGGGATAGGCCAAGCAAGAATGGGCAATCGGTTGTCCGATATCTCGCACGTCGTTGAGAGCTATGCAACAGAGAACGGGTTTTCCGTGGTAAAAACGTTGGTGGGGCACGGGATCGGAAAACGGATGCACGAGGAGCCACAGGTGCCTAACTTTGGTCCGCCATCGCAAGGCCCCAAGCTCGAAGAGGGCTTGGTCATCGCCATCGAACCGATGATCAATGTCGGTAAGGGTGATGTGTTTACCAAAGACGACGGTTGGACCGTGGTTACCGCCGATAATTCGCTTTCGGCTCACTTCGAAGACACAGTAGCGATCACAAAAGACGGACCGGAGATTCTTACTCGCTGAACAAGGAAAGGAACGTAGGCCAACCCCGACACGAATGGCAAAGGAACAAGCGATAACAGTTGAAGGTACAGTCGTCGAAGCGTTACCAAATACGACGTTTCGTGTCGAGTTGGAGAATAAACACCTCGTGCTGGCGCATGTTTCCGGCAAGATGAGAATGCATTTTATCAAGATTCTGCCCGGGGACCGCGTCACCATTGAACTGTCGCCCTATGATTTGACCCGAGGAAGGATCACTTATCGGTATAAGTGATTGCCAAGAGTCCACGGGTTGCCCTTCGGCTCCTGGCCCCGGGGCGTGCCCAGTAGCGGATTCTGTCGTGCTAGTCACGTGACAACAACATCGATCGACTAGGCGGTGTGGTCAAAAGAACGGAAATCGCGATGAAAGTAAGAAGCTCGGTAAAAAGGATTTGTCGACATTGCAAGGTCGTCAGGCGCAAGGGAGTTTTGCGTGTGATCTGCAAGAACAAGCGACACAAACAGCGGCAGGGCTAGCGCTGGGAATGTCGTCATCCGTTAGAAAGGAGATATCTCTTTGGCACGTATAGCAGGCGTAGATATTCCAAACGACAAACGACTGGTCATAAGTCTCACCTATATTTATGGAATCGGACCGACGTCTGCTGTGCAGATCTGTGAGAAAACCGGCGTGGATCCCAGTCGACGGGTAAAGGACTTGAACGAGGAAGAGTCGATCAAGATCCGTAATATTATCGAGAACGATTACAAGGTCGAAGGGGCGTTGCGGGGAGAGGTCAGTTACAACATCAAGCGGTTGATGGACATTGGTTGTTATAGAGGGCAGAGGCATAAGCGTGGCCTTCCCGTTCGTGGGCAGCGCACGAGCACAAATGCCCGGACGCGAAAAGGGCCCAGGGCTCGGCCTGGTGCGGGCAAGAAGAAGTAGTAGCGTCGATATGCAGAGGGCTATGTAGGAGGAAGCTTTGGCTAAACCAAAACGAACCGTTAAGAAGAAAAGGACTAAGAAGGTAGATGTCGCCGGCGTCGCTCACATCAGATCGACGTTCAACAACACGCTGATTACCATAACCGATTTGAACGGCAATGTCATTTCCTGGGCCAGCCCGGGAACGATGGGTTTTAAAGGTTCTAGAAAAAGCACCCCTTTCGCCGCGCAACAGGCAGCGGATCGGTGCGCCAGAGAGGTGATGGACCTGGGCATGAGGAAGGTGGAGGCGTGGATCAAGGGTCCAGGCGCGGGGAGAGAAGCGGCAATTCGTTCACTCAAATCCGCGGGGCTGGAAGTGACGGGAGTAAAAGATGTGACACCGGTACCCCACAACGGATGCCGTCAACGCAAGAGACGTAGAGTCTGATCGATCATAGGAGTATTGTATGGCGAGATATCGAGCTGCAAAATGCAAACTCTGTCGCCGCGAAGGTGAGAAACTTTTTCTCAAGGGCGACAGGTGCTTTTCCAACAAGTGTGGAATTGAGAAACGAAACTACGCGCCGGGAGAGCATGGCCGCCGGCGTAGGGGCAAGCCCTCGAAATATAGCATTCAGCTGCGAGAAAAGCAGAAGATCCGGCGTATGTATGGGCTGTTAGAGAATCAGTTCCACACATATTTTGAGAAGGCCGCGCAGCAAAAAGGCATCACCGGCACCAATTTGCTCCGCTTGTTGGAAAGAAGACTGGACAACGTGGTCTACCGGTTGGGCTTCTGCTCGTCGCGGGCGATGGCCAGACAGTTCATTCGTCACAATCATTTCCAGGTAAACGGAACGAAAGTCAATGTCCCCAGCTTCCTGGTGAATCCGGGTGATCGTGTCGGACCAAGACAGAAGAGCAAAAACCTCTTCCTGATCCAGGAAAGCATGAAAACCATCGACACCAGGCAGATGGTCCCTTATTTGGACATGGACCCCAATAAGATGGAAGGTGAGTTTTTGGAGATCCCTTCCCGGGATGTGATACCAGTTACGATGGACGAACAGATGGTCGTCGAGCTTTACTCAAAGTAACACACGTTATCATTTGCTTCGAAGGAGGCGCTTTTTCATGAAGTGGCGTAATCTCTTAATGCCGAAAGAGATCAACAGAGACTCCGAGGGGACCGGTGACGATACCGGACGATTTTTCATCGAGCCGCTCGAGCGGGGTTTCGGTCAGACAATCGGCAACGCGTTGCGGAGAACCCTGCTGTCTTCGATTCAGGGGGCAGCGGTTACCGCGGTGCGCATGAACGGTGTGCTGCACGAGCTCAGCAATATCCCTGGTGTACTCGAGGATGTTACCGACATCATCCTCAATCTGAAGCAGCTCGTCGTCAAGATGCACGTC
>JAOTUR010000108.1 GCA_029863805.1 Candidatus Krumholzibacteriia bacterium
GACCTCTGCGGTCATGCCCACGAGAACAACGTCCCCCATTTGCTCACGCAATCTTCTTACCTCACCCACAAGAATGCCCCAACCGCCGCTCGATATGTAAGATACATCGGCAAGATCCACGATGATATTTGTATGTGAATTCGAAATCACTTCCTGCAATTTCTTCTCCAGGGTTGCCGACGAAACCGAATCCAGATGGCCACCAACTTTGAGGATAGCAACACCCTCGTCCGTTTGGCTTTGTTCAACGCGCACATCTGAGAGTGACTGCACCGCTTCGTGGTCGCCAACTTCCTCGGCCAGCTGCTCCGATGATTCAACCTCCCGCTGATCAATCGGCTCGGATTGGCTGTCTGTCCCCGCAGCTACCTCGGTCAAAAGATCCTCGACAATTTCCCTGCTCGTCTTCGGTTCTTTTCCCTCTTCGATCAGGCGGTTTCGCTTAAGGTATTCGATCCGCAGCTCTTTCGTATTCAGATTCAGACGTCGCAACTCTTCGTACACCATCTTCTCCGTCACCTGTCTGGGAATTCCCTCCCCACTGTTGTATTCCGAGGCGATTCGTTTGGCGCCGAAGTCGGGGTGTTTGCGTACAATTTCAAGCAGCGCTCGCCTCTCCTCTATGCTTGCTCGCTTGAGATCTAAGTCCTCTCTCAGCACCTTGTTCTTTAGCCCTCTTTCGCCCATTAGCGCCATGCGCTTTTTGTAACGATAATACGTGGCGGGCGATACTCTCATCTTGGCACAGGCTTCCTTCACGCTCATACCCGCAACATCGACCATATCGATGAGCTTCTTGCGTATCCCAAACAGCACTTCGTCCGCCGTGAGCTTTTCTTTGACTGCGACTACCGTGATGTCATCGTTTTGCGCATTGCCGCCCGTGAACTCTTTGATATCTCTTTCGAGAACTTCGATGAACTTCTTGGGGTGCAAATGCCCGTAGGCTTTGGTCAGCTGAATCAGTCTCTCCTCGCCATACTGTTCGCGCTTCTCATCCATCGCCTCAGTCACGCCGTCCGTGTAAATGAGAAGCATATCGTCTTTCTTGAGCTTAATCTTTTCGAGACTTATCGACCGTCTGAAAAGCGTCTCATCGGGCAGGCTGATACCCACCGGAAAGCCCTTTGGATTGAGAAAGAATATGTCTCTGCTCTCCGCTCGGAATAAGATCATAGGGTTGTGCCCAGCACTGGCATAGCTTATAATACGATTCTTAGAGTCGAGGATGACGTAGAACATTGTGACAAACATACCCTTCTTCATGTCATCGGTTACAAAATCATTCATCTTCGACATCACATCGGAAGCGTTAGTGTTACCCCTAGCCTCCATCCTCAGCGCCGTGCGGATCATGGTCATGACCAGTGAGCCGGGAACACCCTTGCCCGACACGTCGGCAACCACAACACCGAGCGTATCCTCATCAACAACCACAAAGTCGTAGTAATCTCCACCGACCTCCTTGGCCGCCTGGTAATAGGGCGCAATGTCGTATCCACTGACGTCAGGATGCTTCCTGGGCAAGAGCGCCTGCTGGATCTGCTTGGCCACTTCGATTTCTTTTTGTAGTTTTTCCTGTTCGAGTACGCTCTCTTGCGCTTTCTTGAACTTTTCGGATATTTCGTTGAAGACCGCAGCGATGGCACCAATTTCCGCGGGGCCGTCGACGCTGATCTTACCATCGAGCGACCCATCGCCGATCGCCCGCACACCATCGGTGAGCATTTGGATCGGTTTTACGAATACCGACACCAGTCCCATAATGAGCAGAACTCCGACCAGGAATATAGCGACGATAATCAAAGTTGTTAACGGTCTGGGATCCCTGATGTTTGCTTGCATTGCGCTCTCGGAAACACCAAGGTGCACGCTGCCAACGATCAACGTCTTATCCGTATCAGGGACCCGCACGCGCACCGGGTAGCGAATGTCGCGGACGTATTGACCGTCGAACAAGAACCTGGTCCACGTAATCTCACTGTCCTCGCGTAAGAGAATCTCTCCTTCGGGCGGCGAGTACTCGGTGAACATCTCTTCCACATCGCCCGAAGAGAGAATGGTTCCCTCGTCGTCGACGACACGAGCGTAGGCAAGGTCACTATTGCCCTCGAGAATCTGCGCCACAAACGCCGTTAGTGTGGTCTGTTCAATCGAATAAGTTTCCGGCCTCAACAAAAGCTCCTTGCTCTTGTTGGATACGTTTTCGGCCAGTCTCTTCTTCTCCAACCATTGCGTCGTGCGCTGTTGCTGCAGCGAGGCGGTTTGACGCGCAAATATATAGCCCCAGATTACCGAGATGAGCACAAGAAAACCAAGGCTTGCCCTCAACGTAAATTTGTAGCGGAGGGTCCCGCGCCAGCTGATCTTGCCGGTCATCGGCTGCCGGAACACCGCCTGGCTCTGTTTGGTCAGGAACAGCTCGTTTCCTTCTTGAGCCGCTCGGTACTCGACGCGATCCATGAGGCGATTGATGAGAAATACGCCGAGGCCACCCTTCCTACCCGTCTCGACATACTGATCAAGATCCGGATCCTTGACCCCAGCGAAATCAAATCTCTTGCCCGAGTCGAATATAGAGATGTCAACTTTGCCCCGAGAGATACCAGCGCGCAATTTGATCTCGCCGGCGGCTGATTCGTAGGCGTGTTTTATGATGTTGGTGCACGCTTCGTCGACGGCGAGCTTGGTGTTGTTGGTCTCCCTGACCGTAAAACCAGCCTCATCGCAGATCTCGGTCACAAAATCACGAACACGGCTCAGTTGGCCCTCTTCGGCCGGCACACTGAGCTCGTGTATTGTGCTCTCTTCATTGGTGACAGCGCTGGACTCGTTGGTCATGGTTGTTAACGACCTAGTTGTTTGAGGCGTTCCTGAGCCTCTTCGATGTTTCGCTTGACGCTCTCATTGGTCGGATCGATGTCAAGAATCTTCTCCCATTCGGCAATCGCTTCCTTGTACTGGTCCTTCGAGAAATGCTGCATGCCGCGGAGATACAACCGTCGAATCGATGCCTCCTCCTCTTTTGTGAGGGGAGTCATTTTGCGATTTGTCATCGCTAGCAGAGTCTTGGCTTCCTCGTGACGGGGCTCGAGACGCAGGAGCTCTTCGATACCCCTTTGCGCCGCTTCGTATTTGTCCTGGTTGAAATCCTGCAGTGCGGTGTTGTAAAGACTGACGATACGCAGTTGTGTCGCTGCCTGCTCCAGATCCTGGCTCTGGTTTTCGATTTTGCTGCGAATGCGGTTGATTGCCGTGTTGGCCTCCGAGTTGCCCGGATCCAGCAGTTGAACGTTATTCCACTCACCGATCGCCTGCGTGAGCCGCCGCTGCCCTTCCAACTGCCTCGCCGCGCGAACGTGTGTCCGCAACTGATCGTCGATCTTCTCCTGCGTCCTCTCCAGATAGGCGGTGGCCTCTGCATGTGTCGAGTCGATACCAATGATTACCCGCCACTGGTCACGAGCTCGCACGTAATCGTTTTCTTGATAAAACCTCAAACCCTGCGAAAAGTGTGTGCTAATTGTCGTGCGTTTTTCGATATCTCTTGTTGCCCTCGCTTGCTCCTCTATGAGCGCCTGGCTTAGCGTGGCTATTTTATCGGCCGCCTCGGTATCGCCTGGCAGATACTCGGCAACAATCTTCCACTCGTCGAGCGCGCCAGGTAAATTACCCTCGGCCTCGTTCCGCGCCGCCAGGTCCTTGTGTTCTTGTATCCTGTCGCTAAAGGCCTGCTGTATCATTTCCTGATCGCGGCGCGCCTGCTCTTTGGCCATGATCTCCCTCTGCTCGTAGAGTGTTCTCCCGTAACGAGCTGTAAAGGTCACTGGCTGCGAATTGCCAGCCGTCTCGCGATTGAGAAATGCGTAATCGAGGCCAAACCCCTTGACATTGACACCGAGGCCAAAGGTGAATCTGGCATCATCCACCCCCAGGCGAAGCGACACGAGACGGGAGAAGGCGTATTCGGCTCCTGCGCGCAAGCTCGCGTCGGCCTGTTCCGGCAGATTGAGTTGCACCATGGCCCGCAACGCAGACCCGTTCCTGAGTACCCGCGTATATCCGAGGCCGGTGAGAATCGTCCGCGGAATGTCATCAGACTCACGGTTTAGCTTGTAGCTTGGGCCCACGACATCCTGGAAGTTGACACCAAGCGTGAATGCCTCGGCGAATTGGGGATGGTAGGTGAACCCCAGGTCGATCCCCGGAGACGTACTCGACAAGCCTGCTAACGTCTGGTTACCGATCTTAAAATTGAGACCAGTCCCCAACGAGCCAAGGAGAAAGTCATACTCGCGCTGGAACGCATAGCCAAAAAGAATTTGCGTCTCTGAATACTCCTGGGTACCGGTTGGAACGCTGGCTGCATCAAAACCCTCGAAATCCGTCGAAACGCGAAGGAACCCGATGCCCCACGAACCCGCGCTCAACGTGGGGTACACCGCCCCCAGGAAGGTGTAGGTGGCGTCGGCAAAACCGTTGTAAAGTGGCATATACATACCCATGAGCTGCTTGTCCTGCACGTTGCGAAGTGCTGC
This sequence comes from Candidatus Krumholzibacteriia bacterium, assembly GCA_029863805.1. GTDB lineage: Bacteria > Krumholzibacteriota > Krumholzibacteriia > WVZY01 > WVZY01 > JAOTUR01. The sequence goes on from JAOTUR010000108.1 coordinate 4,539, forward strand.
TGGATTCCAGAAGATCGAGCTCGCATCATCAACGAGACTGACGTAGGCTCCCCCAAGCGAAATCGCACGCGAGCCCGCCCCAATCGAGAAGACGCTTTGCGTACCTCCGTCGCCGTCTTGCCCCTGCGCGGGCGCCGGGGCCCAGGCCAACACCATGAGCGCCACAGTCAACCACGCGCGCCGGGCTTTTTGGGCCTTACTCGTTAACAACATGCCGTTCACCATGGAGTCACCCTACTCTTGTCGCCTACCAGGTCCTGAGCCATTCCGTCTCGTTTCTCTTATTTGGCCACTGCAATCTTGAACGTCGCCGATTTCGAGCCCACCGTAAGCCGACACACATAGACGCCGTTTCTCACCGATTCGCCCTTCATGTTGGTGCCATCCCAGAGGATTTCCTGAGGACCGGGGCCGGTGCCCGCATCACCGACTCGAAGCTCGTGCTGATAGACAAGCGCGCCCGTAAGATCATAGATTCTTACCGAGACCCCCGATTGCGTATCCAGGAAGTAAACGATACGCGTCGGTCCCTCGATGGGGCTGAACGGGTTGGGATAATTGTGGGCGAATTCTTCGAACCGATCGCTCAAGATGACCAGGGTTTCCGAGCGCAGCCTGCCGGTGAAATCCTGCTGCGTCAATTCGTCGACAACGCGCACCTGTTCGCCGGAGACGACATTTCTTATACGGATACTGGTCGTGTCACGTATTTCGATACTAAACTGATCCAGCGATGCAATCTGAGAGACGCTCACGCTGAAGATCAGCGTATCGGCACCCGTCGGCGCAAGTTCTGCTCCGCTCCCCAGCGCCGCCGCAACAGCAAGTGTTACAGGGCTTTGACCGATATTGGCGTCAACGCGCTGACCGCCCATCTCCACAAAAAGTTCGGTTAGCGCGGATGCCGGATTGGCGACTATGCTGCCGTTCCTGTCTCGCAAGACCACATCAATCGAGTCGATGCGCACTGGGTCGGCCGACGCCGCAGGATTGGTAATCCGTACAGCCAGCATACGGACATCCTGCGTTCCGCGGGGCACGACCTTTGGATCGATACCCAACGGAACGGAGATGTTCTGCACGGTCACATCCGAAGACGTAGTAAGCATGACGATATCTTCGTCACCATTCGTGACCACGGCCGCTTGATTCGTATTTTCGTCGTCGGGAACTCCGATGATCTCGACGGTCAGCTGATCCGGTCCGGAAGGAACCGAAGGGGCAAGAACCGTCCACACGACCGCATTACCCACAGCGAATGACTGCACGCGTGGTGTGGAGGCATCCAGCGTGTAGCCCGGCGCGGGAATCAGCTCGATTCTCGGTTTCGCGACCGACGTATCGATACCCGCTGCTCCGAGGTTGGTAACCACTGCCTGGATGTCGAACTGTGTACCCACCGAAACCTCAAAGTCCTGCGCCTCCGGTGTCGTGATCACGGCGCCAAGATTCAATCGCGTTTTTTGTACGATGTCGAGATTCACGGTCTGCGTCGAGCCGGCGGCGGGAAGACCGCTATTGTCGTCGCGACCATCAAAGCGGACCTCGATGGTTTCCAACGAGGCCAGGGAGGGTGCGACGATTCGGTAACGCGCCGTCTGTGCCTTACCATCGCCGTCGTTCAGGTTCTGCACCACCGGGCCAATGACGGTAAGACCCGCCGATGGTAGCAAGGTGGCTGTGACATCCACCGTGGTAGCGCCGACAACAACCGTCGCATCGGCGAAAAACTCCTGCTCTGTACTCAGCGTGCCGTCGGCGGCGCCGGCGGGCAACACGATCGCCAGATCGGGTGACGTAAACCCACTGCTGTCCAAGACGTCGACGGGCACCTTGTCGACCGGCTGCGAAACGGTCGCCGGTGCATCTTCATTCAGCTGTCTAGGCACGGTCGAGACGGTCGCTACCAGCGTGTCCGCGACCGCCGAGCCAGGTGAACGAACATCCCACACCATCGGCGACTCTACGGTGAAGACGACGGTCGCACTCGGTGTCGTTGGCTCCAGCGAAAATCCCGCGGGCAGGCTAATAGTGACCTCGCCACCGGTCTCGACACCCGCCGAGCCCAGATTGGTCACCAAAGCCGTAACCTCGAACACCTGACCGGTGCTGACCGTGCCATCCGTCGCACCGGGGGGATTGGTAATCTGTAGAGTTAGCTTTAGGTCCGCGGATGTCTGCACCGTCACAATCTCCTGGTTGTCGGCCGGCTGGGTAGGCGTGACCGGCAGGCCCGAATTGACCGAGATCGCCTTGGTGATCGACGAGGTGAAAATCACCTGCTGCTCACCGGTGGTAACATCATCCGCTGTGACCTCGAAGACAAATGTCTCGGTTGAATCGGGTTCTATGCGGACCACCCCCACAGGACTGATCAGGTTGATGGGCCCGGTGCCGCCGCTATTGCTGACCAGAGACACTTGCACGCTGTCGACTTCTTCGCCGGTATTCGTCACGTCGACGTTGATATTGAACATTTGCTGATTGTTGACAAAGGGCGTGTTGGGCGCGGTGCTCGCGTCGACCTGCGTCGAGGCGACGAAAAGGCCCGACGGATCCTGGACCGTTACGCTACCGCTGTCCTCATCGCTGATCACGGCCAGGTCGTTGATATCGGCTGCTGTTAGATTGGCTTGAATCTTGACGACACCCGTCGCACTGCCCGTGGTAGTAACGCTATATTGCAGGGTCTGTGACGCCCCGCTATTCACCCTCCAGTCACCCGGCGTGCCGGACACAAAACTCGCCGGCGGGACCACAATGTAGTCACTCTGCTCCGCGGGTCCGATGAAGAAGGAAATATCCGATGCCTGGGGTGGCGTGACGTCGAGATCGGCGCCACCCGGGTTGCTGATGGCGACGTCTATCATCCAGGGGTTCGCCTGCTGACGGGTCACCGTCGGTTGACTAGGCGCTACCTGGTCAATGGCAAGTACAGCAGGTGCGACCTTCGTAAAGACCTCTTCGGGGTCGGTGTGCGGCCCGACGATGACGAGATCGGTCTGAGTCGAGTTGGCATCTATCGCATCCACGATACTTGCCGTTGCCGTCTCGGAACCGAGCACACCGTCGGCCACCACGGCAAACGTATCGACTGCGGTCGAGCCGGCGGGGATCGAAGCCGTCACACGCGTGGCGGGCGGCTGAAGCGTACTCCCGCCCGACGTCGAGACTGTGTAAGACACGTCACGCAGGTCCGCCTCTCCCTGATTGCCAATGCGAACGATGAACCCAAACGTCTGGTTGGTGTTCACGGTCGGGGCGTTCGGTGCGTCCAATATCGTGCTTTCAATGACGACACGGGCCGAATCCTGGACCACAATGGAGCCCGAGCCGCTACCCTGGTTCTCGGTGTCGAACTCCTGGAAAGAGCCACTATTGACATCCAGCCCTCGAACCAGCGCGTGCAGCGTCTGTGTGCCGATTTGGGGACTGGTCGAATCGGCGGTAAAGATCAGACTGTCCGTTTCGCCACCACTCAGCAGCGAGTCACCGCCAGCAGCCAGGGCCGTTGGCTGAACCCATGTGTATCCCGGGGCCGACACGGCGCGGATTTGCGGCGCCGCTGCGTCGAACGCTAGTCGGACGCCAGCTTGCCCCTGATTCTCAACATAAACGATTGCTTGCCAATCCGTTGTCTGGCCAGCGGTTACGGTCGGCTGCGAGGTTCTGATCTGCGTGACGCGGAGAACGGGTGGTGTCTCGACGACCATGCTCGCGAAACCGCCGGCAAACGTATCGTCCTGAACCGCCTGACCCACAAACACCCCGTTCACCGTGAGCTGTCCTGTGGTAACACCGGTCACATTTACGGTGAAAAGCAGCGTGTCCGTTGCGCCGGCGGCAAGCACGGCGCTGCCCGAACCCAAGAACTGCAAATCCGTAACCACGGCATACTCGGGTGTGACATCGCCAACGCCAAAAATGCTGAACTGCAACTCGGTGCCAGCCATGACAAGTTCGGGCGAAGGCCCACTGTTTCTCACGATCATGTGTGCGGTCCAGGCTTGTGTCTGACCTGCCGTCACCCGGGACTGCGACACAACGATCCGCTCGATATCGATCGCCTGCGGTTCTTGGATCCCTACGCTGTCGGGGAATGTCTCAATATCGCTCTGGAACGCATTGCCGTTCTCCGTTCCACGCAGCTGCAACTGGGGCAGATAATTGCCCGTGCCAAACGCCGTATCGATTTGGACATTCTCAAAAACAAGAAGAGTCGAAGACCCTGCGGTGATCGTGTTCGCACTGAGCGCGCTCAGCCGGGGGCTCACCGTGGTCGGGCCGTTGGAGAGTACAAACCGCGTTTGGTTGGTATCGAGCACGACCGTGGCCATGTCCGCCGCCAGCTGGACTTGGGTCTGGAAAATAACATTGCCTCCCCGGCTGACGCTCATCGGCGTCAGCGAGCCGGCGACATACGTGGGGCTGGGCGCGAGATCGACGAGGACGCCGTCCGAGGCGATTGCACTCAGCGGATCTCCCGTGTTGTTCTCCGAGCCCCCCAACCGAACATCAAACGTCTGTACCCCTGCCCCCGCGAAGGTCGGGGTTGGCGAAATTGTAAAGGTTACGGTCTTCGTCGAATCCCCTTCGAGCAACGTATCCCCGGTTGGCGGCCCCACCGTGTCTCCGGTAGCCGGAAAGAACAAATAGCTGTCAACCCTCAGAGAGCTCACCGTCGCGGCGGCCTCGCCCTCATTCTTCACCACCACGTCCACCGTCCACGGAGTCGATTGCCCGTTGGTTACAGACCCTCGCGACTTGGTGATCTGCGTGATCGCCAAAGACGCCGGCGTCTGCACCACCACATTCCCCCAACCCGACGTGCCGGTGTCGTCGGAGAGCGCCCGGCCGCTGTTTAACTCGTCGGCATCCAGCGAGGCGTCGAGCCGATACGGGCCCGCCCCCGCCGTGCTCGTCACCTCGAAGAACAAACTGTCCACCTCTCCCGCATCGAGCGCCGTCCCGCCACCCTCAAGCGCCGTCGGCGCCGTATACGCCCACCCGCCTGCCGCCGGGGTGAAGCTCAGCTGCGATGTCCCCAGACCCAGATCGATCGCCGACCCACCGGTGTTCTGTACGCGTACCACCGCCGTCCACGAGCTCGACTGGAACTCCGTTACCGTCGGCTGGCTCGGCGTAATGCTCACAATCTCCAAAACCCCCAGCGTCTCCACAACCATGCTCCCGCTGCCCCCGTCAAACGTGTTGTCCTGGACGACATTCCCCGATGGAACTTCCTGCCCCTCGAAAACCCCATGAACCGTCAGCTGCCCGCTGCTCGACCCCGTCACATCCACCACAAAAAGTAGCGTGTCCGTCGCACCCGCCGGCAACGTGTCACTGCCCTCTATGACAAACGTATGGTTGGCCGTCACCGTGTACTCCGGTGTCACATCGCCTATCCCAAAAATGTCGAACTGCACACCCGTGTTCGCCGCGTTTACCACAACCGGCGTGGCCCCGTTGTTCTGCACCACCATCCGGGCCTGCCAATCCCGCGTCTGTGACGTCGTCACCCGATTCTGGGACACCAGCATCCGCTCGATGTTCACCACGCCCGGGTCGTTGATCGCCACGTTGTCGCTGGCCGTGATGTCTTTGCTAAAAAAGTTCCCGTTCTCGGTCCCCTCCACATGGATCGTCGGTGCGTACGAACCCGTTATAAAAGAGCTGCCAATCAGAACGTTGTCAAACGTCAGACGCGTATTACCCCCCGCCTGGATCGAGTCCTCGCTGATATCACTCAAACGAGGTCGAACCTCATTGACCCCATCATTCAGTATGAACCGCGTCTCTCCCGGGTCGAGAACCAACACCGAACTGCCCACAACCTCCTGCACTTCCACCTGAAAGACCACGTTCGACCCCTTGCTCACCGTCGCCGGTGTCAACGAGGCCACCACATACGTCGGATCCGGGGGCTGCTCGATCACGATGCTGCTCGAAGAACTCGCCGTTACCGACGCGTTGCGGTTGAGCTCAATACCACCCACACGCACATCAAAGGGCTCTATCCCAAATCCCACAAAGTCCGGCGTCGTGGCCACCGTGAAGGTCAGCACCGTCGCCCCACCACCCGGCAAAGACACATCCCCGCTCGGTTGACCCAGCGTGTCCGGCTGTGGCTGCGCCGTCGGAAACGCAACGAACGTCTCATCCCGTGCCATACTCAACACCACATCCGCCTCACCACTGTTGGCCACCGTGACCTCGATGCTCCACGGTGTCGTCTGATTCTTTGTCACCTGCGCCACCGATGTGGTGATCTGTGTGATCGCCAAAGACGCCGGCGCCTGCACCACCACATTCCCCCAACCCGACGTGTCGGTGTCGTCGGAGAGCG